>BQJA01000060.1 GCA_021604405.1 Nitrosomonas sp.
CGGGGGGAGATTTACGGTTGGGAATAAAGTCAATGTACATGACCTAATTATACAGTCAACCGACTTAACAATCAATTAAAAAACATGCAAATACATGGGTACAATTATACGAAAAAATCAACAATTAAATGATATAATCAAGAAATATCAAACAATTAAGCGGCTAATGAGAATAATTCTTAATGGAACTTCGACCTAGAAGCTGGATGACAGTAAATTTCTTGGACGATTCTGGACAAACTATTTGTTAATTACATTGTTTTATTAGAGTTATTGGACTTCTTTGGACTGTACTGGATGATATGCTGGCGGAGAGGGAGTGTGAAACTTCAAACCGCCTTCTGGAAACTTTGGAGGAATGGAACGACTATCTCAAGAGTAACACACCATACTTTCAGGAGCCGACACCATGAGCGGCTCCATCAATACTCGGTCTGTGGTCGAGGCATTTACGGCCAGCACTGCCCGCCCCCGGAAAAAATCGAAACGGCGTTATACCCCGCCGTTTTCCTTACGCCTTACAGCCGAAGAACGTAAACGGCTGAATGAAATGGCGGGTAATCAACCGCTTGGGTCATATATTCGAGATCGCTTGTTTGGCGAAAAGGCCGAAAAACGCCGTAAGGTCAAAAAGCCTAAACCGGATACCGCTTTGCTGGCTTATGTCTTGAGTGAATTGGGCCAGTCCCGTTTGGCTTCGAATATCAATCAACTCGCCAAGGCCGCCAATATGGGGACATTGGATGTAACCCCGGAAATTGAGCAAGAAATTGAACAAGCCTGCCGGGAAATCCAAGCCATGCGAGCATTACTCATCACAGCACTTGGCGTGATGCCGGAGAATGATAAATGATTCTTGTCGGCAACCAGCGCGGCGGAGCCAAGAATTTGGCTCTGCACCTGCTCAAAGCAGAAAACGAGCATGTGGAAGTCCATGAAGTGCGCGGGTTTGCCTCGCATAATCTCATGGCTGCGCTGAATGAAGCCTATGCGATCAGCCGCGCCACACGCTGCAAACAATTTTTATTTTCGCTCAGTTTAAATCCGCCGCAAAATGAAAATGTATCGACCGAAACATTTGAAAAAGCCGTAGAGCAAGCCGAAGAAAGGCTTGGCTTAAACGGCCAGCCTCGCGCCATCGTTTTCCATGAAAAAAACGGGCGCAGACATTGTCATGCCGTATGGTCGCGGATCAAAGTAGATGAAATGAAAGCGGTGCAGCTTTCCTTTACAAAACGCAAATTAACGGAATTATCGCGTGAATTGTATCTGGAACACGGTTGGAGAATGCCTGACGGGTTAAGGCAGTCGCATGTCCGTGATCCGCGCAATTTTACGCTGGCACAGTGGCAACAAGCCAAGCGCATTGGCAAAGACCCAAAAAAAATAAAAGCGGTGTTTCAGGAATGCTGGTCGGCCAGCGATACACAAAGTGCTTTTGCCAGTGCCCTGAAAGAGCATGGCTATGTCCTCGCCCGAGGTGATCGGCGCGGCTTTGTCGCGGTAGATCATCGGGGCGAAGTGTTTGCCGTATCTAAATGGGCCGGAATCAAGACCAAAGAAATCCGTACCAAATTGAACGATGAGCAAAACTTGCCATCGGTCCATGAATCCAGAATCCAGATTGCCAAGGATATGACCGTGTGTCTGGATACGCTATTCCAAGAACAAGCAAGCGCATTTGATACCCGCATGGCGCAGCTTGAAGAAAAGCGGCAAACCCTGACGCGTCACCATAAAGCCGAACGACAACAATTACGTGATGCGCAAAATACATTCTGGCAGCGTAAACAACAGGAATGGCGGAACAATCTTAATAAAGGTTTTCGCGGTCTGTTTGATCGCATTACAGGAAAGCGCCGCAAAGTCGAAGAACGTAACGAGCAGGACGCTTGGCAGGTCAAATTAGGCCAGCAACAGCAGCGTGATACGCTGATTTTTAATCAGCTCGAAATTCGCCGTTCTTTGCAATCGCGTATAACGCGATTGCAAGCGCTGAAATCCTACCGGCTGGATGAGTTGGAAAACGATAAGTCACAGTATCAGGCCATGCGTGAACAACGCCTTGAGCAACTCGAAACACAACGCCGGGAACAGAACCGCAGCCGCCCGCAACCCTGCCAGCGCAGCCCGGACTGGTCGCGCTAGGCTTTGTTTCGAATGGTTTTTAGGAACAGCGGTAAATCAAGGTTGTTCCAGCGATGCATATTTCATTGAATTCAACAGCAAGATCGCGGGCTATGGCCTCGTAGTCGATATAAAATTGTAGGCTTTCCGGAATCTCTCCGTACAATCCTTCGTCAACGAACATTTCTGCCAGTTCGCGAAGATTATCAACCGGATAAATATCGACATTCTCAATAACGCTTAAATCATTATCTGAAATATCGAAACTATAACCGCATTCGCCGACGGCAATAATCAAGGCTTGTTTTTCGTACTCTTCCCATTCATCAATGGCATCAATAAAGTATGAAATATTCCCCTGATGTATACCGAGCGCTTCGAATAACTGAGCATCAATGGATTCACCTTCGATAAACTGGATTTCAAATTCTTCGACCTGACCGCCAAAGCTGTTACGGCACCCCGAATATTTTGTGTCATACGCTTCCATATCCGAAAAGTAAAAGCCACAAGCCGAAATATTATAAGGTTGTGCGTGGAAAACAGTCATTTTGCGTACCTCCTGAATAAAAATGGGTTGCTCATGCAACCCTGCCTCGTGGCGAACAGGGGGTGTGCAAACGGAATGAAAAATCGATAAGGGTGGTGCGGCTCGCAGGGGCTTGCCCCGAGAACACGGCCTTGTCTATTTTTCATGAAGTGCGCTGAGGGCGCAGCCCTAAGCTAATCTCACGCAATCTTATATTTTGAATCGGTTATTCATGGATGTTATTTTGCTTAGATATAGAAATATATCCTTGCAAATTAAAAATACAAAATTTAATATGCAAGGATGATAAAGCGTAATATCTATCGAACAGTCATACAAGCTTTGAAACGGCAAGCCGCTGTAGCCCTTATTGGGCCGCGTCAGGTTGGCAAGACCACATTAGCACTTGATATCGCTGAAGAAAGGGATTCCGTATATCTTGATCTTGAATCTATGTCAGATCGAGAAAAACTTAGTAACGCCAGTCTATTTCTCACACATAACGAAGACAAGCTGGTTATTCTCGATGAAATTCACCGAATGCCGGAAATTTTCCAAACCTTGCGCGGTTTGATTGACCAAGGCAGGCGGAAAGGCTTGAAGACCGGTAGGTTTCTTATTTTAGGGTCAGCTTCCATTGATTTACTTCGCCAGTCTGGAGAAACACTGGCCGGGCGAATAGAATACATCAATATGGAGCCGTTAAATGTGCTGGAAACGGGTTCCAAGAATAACCCCGACCCCACACAGCTTTGGGTACGTGGCGGTTTCCCCGATAGCTATCTTGCGGACAGTGAAGATGACAGTTATGCCTATCGACGCAATTTCATCCGAACCTATTTGGAACGGGATGTACCACAATTCGGGCCGCGTATCCCAGCGGAAACACTTGAACGCCTTTGGACCATGCTGGCTCATAGTCAGGGACAGTCACTCAATGCATCCAAGTTGGCTAGCAGCCTGTCCACCTCGGCTCCCACCGTTAGCAATTACATAGACTTGCTGGCCGATCTGCTGCTGGTAAGGCGTTTGCAGCCGTTTCATGCCAACACAAAGAAGCGCTTAGTCAAGGCACCGCGTATTTATGTGCGTGATAGCGGCATCACGCATGCCTTGCTGGGGCTTGCAGATTATAACCAGCTCTCCGGCCACCCGGTATTTGGGGCAAGCTGGGAAGGATTTGTGATAGAAAACCTACTATCCGTTGCACCACCCCAAACGAAAGCCAGTTTTTATCGTACTTCTGCCGGTGCGGAAATCGATTTAATACTGGAATTACCCGGCAGTAAAATCTGGACAGTAGAAGTTAAAAGCGGCCTTACTCCAAAACTGTTAAAAGGCTTTCATATTGCACTTGAAGACATACAACCGGATCGCAGTTTTGTCGTGTATTCGGGGAAGGACCGTTATCCAGTGACGGAAGAAACACAGGTCATTGGTTTATATGAATTGGTAGAAAAGTTGGCAAAATAATACAGATATTCTCTTCTACAAATAGTAGCATTAGCAATATGTTGGGTGCTTTTTTAAAGTCCGACTACAGAAGAAATCTTAAAAGAACTTTTGAGGCATGATCACCAACGAAAGAAGTAGAAAGTTCAAGCACCTCTACTTTTGTTTTATCAACAGCGGTGGCACCAACAAGATCGTCAAAAGAAGCTTTGATAAAACAATTTTTCTAGGATTCAACAATATTCCTGTTTTCTGCTCAGGTGTCAGCAAAGACTCTTTTTCTTCAAGCAACAGGGGCGCAGGCAAATACTATATATTCCAAGAATTCTTACAGTTAGTGCAGCTAGTTGGCCGTGAGCGTATCGATAATTGGGCAATCGGGCATAAGCCCACCGTTACAGGCGGAGACCATCGTTTTAAGGGTACGTTGCATCCGTTGCAGATCGCGGATTTTTGCCTGTACATCGACTAAATGACTGGCCGTGCGGTCTCTGACTTCGGCGCAGGTATATTCCCCGCCGTCCACCAGATCGAGCAAGTCGCGAATATTCTTTAGGGTAAACCCCAACTCACGACAGCGCCGAATGAATAGAAGGCGTCGCAAGTGGTGTTCCTGATAGATGCGATAGCCCGCCGCGCTACGCTGCGGTTCTGGCATGAGGTCGATTTTCTCATAATAGCGGATGGTTTCGGCATTCACGCCGCTGCGTTGTGCCAATTTTCCACGCGGTAAATCACAGTTTTGAGGTTTCATACAATAAGCTCTTGACACTGTAGTTACTACAACCTTTATCATGACCTAATGAAAAATAATTTGCAAGAAACAACCGGCCAGGAGGCCGTCGAAGGGCTTGAGGCGACAAAACCCAAGCAAGCGCGTTTGCTTGCCGCAGGTGGCATTCTGGGAGCGGTGATTGCCTCGTCATGCTGCATTGTACCGTTGGTGCTTGTAACGTTCGGTATTGGCGGCGCGTGGGTCGGCAACCTAACCGCCTTAGAACCCTATAAGCCATATTTTCTGGGTGTGACGGCTGTGTTGCTCGCGACAGGATTTTGGCACGTTTATTTCAAAGCGAAATCCGCCTGTGAGGACGGTTCTTATTGTGCGCGTCCGTCATCAAACCGTATCACCAAATCTGCCTTATGGATCGCCACGGCCTTAGCGTTGCTATCGGCCACCGTCGATTTCTGGGCGCCATTTTTTTACTAGGAGACTGATCCATGAAACGAACCTCTCTCATTCTCTCAAGCCTTGCTACGGCCTTAGTGTTAGCCGTTGGCGGCTTGGTTTTTTTGACATCGGCGCAAGCTGAAAAGCTAAATGTTCAAAGGGAGGCGGTCGCAGAGCAGACCGTCACTTTTACTATTGAAAAAATGACGTGTGCGGCATGTCCTATTACGGTGCGTAAAGCTATGGAAGGCGTTGACGGGGTGAAGTCCGTCAGTATGGATTTTAAGGCGAAAACGGCAACCGTGATCTTTGATTCAGCGGTGACGAGTGCGCAGCAAATCGGCGCAGCGTCAACCAATGCAGGTTATCCCGCAGCTCCCGTTTCATAGGTCAATCATGGCTGACCGTTCCTTATTACGCACTGGCATTGTTGGCACTCTCATTGTGGCCTTGTGCTGTTTTACGCCTGTTTTAGTCTGGTTGCTGGCCGTAGTTGGTTTATCGGCACTGACAGGCTATCTCGATATCGTGCTGTTTCCGGCACTGGCCTTTTTTATTATCCTGAGCGCCTACGCCGTTTGGCGCAAGCAACGCTCAGAGCAAACAACGAACGAAGAGGGGGGCCGCTAAATGTCAGATTGCTGCGAAAACAAAAATACGTCACCCGATATTCTAGTCATTGGCGCAGGATCGGCGGGGTTTTCCGCTGCGATCACAGCGGCAGAGATAGGCGCACAGATCATCATTGCAGGTGCGGGCACGATTGGCGGTACATGCGTGAATGTGGGCTGTGTCCCTTCCAAAACCCTGATACGGGCGGCAGAGGGCTTGCATAAGGCCAATAGCGCAGATCGGTTTGCAGGGATTACGGGCAGCGCGGAGTTGGTCGATTGGCGGACATTGGTGGCGCAGAAACAAGCCCTTGTTGATGATTTACGCAAAGCCAAATACGAGGATTTATTGCCGGAGTATCCGGCCATTTCCTATGTTGAAGGACAGGCACGTTTCACAGGCAACGGCACAGAAGTTTTAGTCGGGGAGATACACTATACGCCTCGCAAAGTGATTATCGCCACAGGTTCAGTATCGGTGCTACCGTCCATTAACGGCATACAGAGTATTGCCGTACTCGATAGCACAACGGCCTTGGAACTCGACTGCTTACCGAAATCGTTATTGATTATCGGCGGCGGTGTAATTGGCGTTGAGCTTGGTAATTTGTTTTCTCGCGCGGGCGTGGCCGTGACAATCTGTTGCCGTAGCCGTTTATTGCCGGAGACCGAACCCGAAATCAGTGCGGCACTCGCAGAGAGCTTGCGCGGTGAAGGAGTGCGTGTGTGTGAAGGTGTCGGCTATCAGAAGATTGAGCAGGGCGAGCGCGGAATTATGCTCACTTGTGAAACCTCGCAGGGCGAAACGATCATCGAGGCTGAGCAGGTGCTTGCAGCCGCAGGTCGAAAACCGAATACCCGAACACTGGCACTTGAAAGCGTCGGTATTGAGGTGACACGAAAAGGCGGGATTATGGTCAATGAGTTCATGCAAACCACGCAACCCGACGTATACGCGGTTGGCGATGTGACGGGCGCAGATATGTTCGTTTACATGGCGGCCTATGGCGGCAAACTGGCGGCGCGTAATGCCCTGAATGGGAATGCACATACCTATGACAACACAACTATGCCCGCCGTGGTATTCACTGATCCGCAAGTTGCCAATGTCGGATTAACCGAAGCGGCGGCACGGGCGCGCGGGCTGGATGTGAAAACCAGTGTGATTACGCTCGATAATGTACCGCGCTTTATTGCATCGCGAGAGACCAAAGGCTTAATCAAATTGGTGGCCGATGCGCAGAGCGATAACTTGCTAGGTGCTGCGATCTTTGCGCCGGAGGCAGGCGATATTATTCAAACGGTGGTCATGGCGCTGAAAGGCAGTCTCACAACGCGAGAGCTTGGCGATACGATTTTTCCTTATTTGACTGCCGTTGAAGGGCTGAAACTGGCGGCGCAGAGCTTCGATAAGGACGTAAAAAAACTGTCTTGCTGTGCTGGGTAGGGGTATGACGGCAGCTACAGCTATCGTGACGAATGTTTGTCCTACGTGTGGGTGTTACTTGTTCGGCTTGGTATTAAGCCTCAAGACAATATTTCAGTCACCGTCGATGGTGAGAAAATATCATTTTTGTTGCGAAGCATGCTGAATGATTTTTTCGCAGAACCCGCCTCAGTTCATTAAAGAAGTCAGTGATCTCTATGTTTGCCCTGTTTGTTTGGTGGAGAAAATAGGTGCTCATACCGTTCCGGTGACATACGAAGGGTTCATAATCCGTTTTTGTCGTTGCCCGTTCTGTGAACAAACATTCAAGAAAAACGCGGATTATTATATTGATCGTTTGAACGGGAACACTGATTTTAAGGGACTGTTTGACGGGCAGGATACAGCGTGTTGCGCGAGTTAGTCGAAAGCTTCTAGCGTTCTTGCTTTACCCTGTTCATAAACGATGCGGACAACTTCATAAAGACACGCCAGTACAGCCTGAAAGTCCGACTTTTTAGTGTTCAGAAAAGAAACCTTTTTTGAACACTGCCACCCGCTCTTTTTTCTAATATAGACTCCAACAAACTCACTAATTTTTACTTATAGATATAAAAGTTAGGGTTTGCTGAATGACCGTCTTTTAAGGTTGATCTGGCCCGGCTGCTAGGGCCGAAAACCGACTGTCAGGTCGTATCGAGATTAATTTAGTATGGTGCCAGATCAGATTTAAGCTAATACAACTAAACACAATTAATTAAGATGAATAGTCTCTACTCGCGTAAGCTGATGGAGGTTCATTCAAAACTTTCATTTATATCCCGATTTCTTTTATCCTCCCGTTCGCGCGTGCTTTCAATTTCTTGGTGCAAACTTGAAAGCTGGATTTTTGTCCATGATCTAATTTCCTCATTTGGATGATCCTTCAACTCTTCAAATAGCGTAAGTCTTGTTTTTAGTATATCGGCTCTTGAACCATTCCAAATGGTTGGTTGAGTTGAGTCAGCTAGATTATCTAGAATTGATTGTAAGTCTGGTGCATTCGCAAATAGAGAATAAACAATCTTCTTCCAAACCAAGTGTTCAGTCTCACGAGACTTTTCGAATGGCTGAATTGTATCTGCTATCAGTGGGTAATGATTCTCAGGGTCTTGCTCACACCACTCTATCAATATTTCATCTGGAACTTTGTTTAAGGGGTTTTCGCTCCTTTCTATATAAAACAAGAAAATTTTATTTTTCATGGAACCGATAATTTCAGTATTTCCCAAAAAAGATTCCAAGAAAATAGTTGGTTGCTTTTCAGAAAGTACGGTCATAAATTTCTTCGTACTTGAGCCATTAACACGATAGTTGGCGATTGCTTCACACATATTGTCACATATTTCTTTGACTTCTTTTTCACAGCTCTTTTCAGCAAGACATACGGTCGCTATTTCGGCCAAGTCATAATCCATTAACTCAGGTCCTCTTCGTCCATTCGAAAAGTCATATACAGAAAGTGTCTTACGCGCTACGGACAACAATTTACCGGAATGAAGCAAAGGGTCTTTTTTCTGATGAAAACGCATTTTTAAAATTTCTGCGGCTGGAAAATAACCATTTTGCTTTTTCAGAATTTCTTCCAGCAAACCCGTCAAATCGTTATCATCGATACTTTCATGGGCACGACCGTATGCCAAGTGATGAAATGTATTTATTGCAGCCACATTTGTCTTAAGGCTTTTATGAAGCCGTTTTACACCTCGCTTATCTATTGTTGATGTAGTTTGGAATATAGGTAGCCAATCTCCTAGAGCAGCATCATCAACGAGATCATCTAAGATTTGATTATACAAATTTGGATCATCTTTTGCGCATGTTGATAAAAAACCGCATATGAAAATGGTTTGCCGTTTTTCCTTGGGTATATTTATCACCTGTTCATATAACTTCTTCCATAAATTTTTCTTATCTTTGCAGCCGTTTCCTAATCCCTGTCCAAAATTATATAAGCGCGAATTATGTGTTGACACCAACTCGGGTAACAGTTTATCCAGCACAGCTTCGTCCTGTGCTAACATGACACCAGTTTCCCTTGTTCTTTCAGCAGTACGTTCAAGTCCTACCGAAGCATTTTCATCATCTTCAAACTCGTCTTCCAGATCCCAAAGAAAAGCCTTATCTGTCAGAGCATATGTTCTTGCTAGATTTTCCAGATCGTTAGGCTTTAACGCCTCTCTTAATGCATGCAATCTTTCCAAAACATCCCTTGGCATTCCTTTACTGTCGAATCTAAAAATACTGTTAGACGCAATCCACCCCTCATTCCAACTCTGATTTTCTCTGACAGCTCTTACTGTATTTTCTAGAGCGTTAAACGCATTGGCCTTAGTCCATAATCCGCGTAATTTTCCAGCTAAAATCTTTTTCGCCTCGACGGCTGTGGGTTTATTGCTCAGTATATGATTAGTGCATAATTTTATGAATGTTTCATACCACAACAATATTTCTTGGCCTTTGGGTTGGTATCCGAAATCCCGAGGTCTGGCACCAAAGCTGAACCCACGATAAGAAATAAAATGCCAGGCTTCTAATGCTGCATCTAATGCAAGCAGCCCTAATTCTTGCCTTTTTACATCGTCAGACGATAACAACTCTTCAATAAATTCAGCCCTGTCTTCAAGCGATGCATGCGTCCCAGACAAATAGATGAAAAACAGAGATTTTAGATAGTCACGTATAGAATTATTGTTTTCGTTATTGTTTTCATATACAGCAAATCTGGCTATTAAAGAAGCACTTCTATGAAATGTTTTTGCTTCATAGGCTAAATATCTTAGTAATTTTACGAATTGAGGAAATTTAGGGTTTTCCCTTGATGTAAACCATTCACCTTCCTTAGGGTCATTTGCAGCCTTTTCTATGAGGTTTAATGTTTTATCAGGGCATACAGGCGCAATATTTTGCAGAACTTCTATGCCAAATTCATTAAAATTAAAAACCGCCTTACCAATCCATCCGTCTTCGGACAGCCATTCGGAAACGATTTCTGTCGCTACGTCACTGTCATGCAGATAGCTTAAGCGACGTGTAAAGGATTTAATCAGGCGTTCGTTATCTGAACAAACAATGACTTCATGAATTTTTTCTTTAGAAATGGCCTCTAAAGCCCTTTTTGCAAGTCGATTGGCGATTGCATGAGGAAGCACAGCACGCCACTTGCTGCGGGATTGTATTAAATCCCTATCTTTCAGGTTCTTGACATGCCTAAAAAGTGAATCAGCTGATTTCTCAATCAGCCTTCCTAACGTAGCTAACTCGGAATTAGTTCCTGTGTCTGTGCCTTCAAATGAATACAGAAGCGAGCACACTTCTGCTGCTTGTAATAGGTCATCATCTCGCCCATTTCGTTGCCAGAAAAATCTTTCGAATAACTGTTCATCCCTGAAACCAGACAAAGTATCGCCGCTTTTGAAGGTGTTTGCCAAAGCAATAGCAACACGGGCATTCCCGTCAGAAAAGTTGGCAATAGCATTTGCATCCACTTGGCTAATATGCAGATATCTTGTTGAAATAATTTTCTCAATGACTTCTATGCTGGCTGTTTGAAGCCTGAAAACCTGTGTTTCCTCGGGAATATCATCTTTCACATCGTATTCAACAGTTAAAAGACTTGTTCCGCTTTGGGATTTTGTACAAACTTCCGCCAATTTTCTGTGCAGTTCTGGTGGACAGTTATCAACGATTACTATCGCCCGCTCAGAAGTTTGCGACAGTTGTTCAGCGAAGGTTCTAGGGTCAGGTTGAGGACTGTCGGACATGTCAGTGTAGAATGCCAAAGAAGGGTTCAGCGCATCAGTCCCAACTCTGTCATCAAACAATGCTTGAACTAGCCTTGTTTTCCCTACGCCCGACAGTCCTGCTAAGCGAACAGATGTAGCCGGTACAGACAACTTTTGCCTTAAGGATGACAGTCCCTCGCTTACAGACAGGCCCTCATCTTTGGGTTTAGTCCCATCAAACAGCCTTAGCTTTTCATCAAGGATATATTCTTCCTCTATGCCATCTGGCGTTTTTGACCAATTGCTATACGGTTGCCAACCCTGTATTTCTCGGCCAGTTCTTTTTCGTACCCATAAGATCATGGTTGGGTGCGATCTAACCCATGTCGCAATACGTCCTTGATCAAAGAAATCCACTTTTAGATTTTCATGACCATTTTCACTGGCAACAGCTTCCTTCATTGCTCTGATGCGTTCGTTATAGGCTGTTTCAGTTACTGTACTTCCTGAACTGATAATTATATAAGCACCGCTTTGCTTAATAAGATTTTTTATTTTTGGCCTTAAATTACCACGAGGTTTCATTTCAGCCGTTATTTCGGATGCTGACATACTTGGTTTTTTGACCTGAAAACCTGATATATTTCTTGGAACAAAACTTTTTTCAGGCGGTGCAATGTCGTTTTCAACCATAACATCTATGCCACCGTCCTTGGCATCCTGATGACCGCCATACCGGATACCTGAAACACACAAGCCCGAAAAACGGTAATCCGCTTCACAAAGCATACCTATCAGATTGCGCAAATCTGTATCATTTAGTTGCGCAATATCACTGCCAGTAATTTCAAACGAATTCGTATTTTTCATGCATACATAATATCGCTAAAGTCAAAAAGTCATACCAAGTTTTTTTATTAGAGGAAGCACGTTTCGAAATTCTGCCAGTGATAAAGCGGCGACACGTGTTAGTGGTGCATGATGGCTCGATGCCGAATGCACCACATCAGCGCTTACCTGAAAATTTTGCATTGCAATATTTGAAGTTTAGCGCGACCGAGAGGGATGCAACGGGAGAACGGTAGTGTCTCCCTTGCCAAGATTGCGTTGGACGGAAAAATGGAACATTTTGTAGTACAACGCACATCTTGCGTGTAACGGGAATGGTGGTGTCGTACATATTTGGATTGGTACTTCGCATTATGATGTGAAGAATATTCGATCAGGTTACGTAAGCTGGTTTCAAATTCCTCCATCCCTCGCCTGTAAACTGGATAAAGCCTGTTCAAAACCGGGACGCCGTTTGGCGGTGGTTCTACGCCGCGATCTTCAAAAATAGCGCTGCACCCGACTAAGCGCGGTACAGTTTTAATTGTCAGTGGCATCAATATTCGCTCCTTTGTCAAGCAGTAGCTTGGCTACGTCAACATGGCCTGCGATAATGGCCAGAATAAGCGCCGTATTGCCATTATAGTCGGTGACATGAATGTCCACTCCCTCATCAAGCAGCAGCTTGATCACCTCAACATGACCATAGAGGCTAGCCCACATAAGTGTCGTAGCACCATCAATGTCGGCGGTATGAATATCCGCTCCTTTCTCAAGTAGCAGCTTGGCCACCTTGACATGGCCGTTGATGCTAGCATGGTGAAGCGCCGTTTGGCCATTATTATTGGTGACATTAATATTTGCCCCTTTGTCAAGCAGCAGCTTGGCTACGTCAACATGGCCTTTGGTGCTGGCCCAGATAAGCGCCGTGCTACCCTCATTGTCAGTAGCATGAATATTCGCCCCTTTATCAAGCAGTAGCTTGATCACATCAACATGACCGTTGGCACTGGCCCAGACAAGCGCGATATTATCCTTATCGTCAGCAGCATCAAAATTTGCTCCTTTGTCAAACAGCAACTTGGCTGCGTCAACATGGCCTGCGGTACTGGCCCAGACAAGCACAGTGTAGCCTTCATTGTCGGTGGCATTAATATTTGCCCCTTTATCAAGCAGCAGCTTAACTACCTCAACGTGACCTTTGTTGCTTGCTTCAGTAAGCGCCGTAAAACCCTTTCTGTCAGCGACATCAATCTCAGCTCCCTCATCAAGCAATAGCTTGGCCAATTCAACGTGACCTTTGTTGCTAGCATAGAAAAGCACTGTTCTACCCTCATTGTCGACAGCATGAATATCTGCTCCTTTATCAAGCAACAAATTGGTCGCATCAACATGACCGTTGCTGCTAGTCCAAAAAAGCACTGTTCTGCCTTCATTGTCGGTGGCATTAATATTTGCCCCTTTATCAAGCAGCAGCTTGATGACTTCAACGTGGCCATTGTTGCTTGTTTCAAAAAGCGCTGTAAAACCGCTACTGTCAGCGACATCAATCTCAGCTTCCTCATCAAGCAGTAGCTTGACCACCTTAACATGGCCGTTGATACTAGCCCAATGAAGCGCCGTTTTGCCCTTATTGTTAATGGCATCAATATTCGCCCCTTCATCAAGCAGCATTTTGACCACCTCAACATGACCTGCGGTACTGGCCCAGTGAAGCGCCGTTTTTCCCTTATTGTCGGTGACATGAATATTTGTTCCTTTGTCAAGCAGCAGCTTGGCTACGTCAACATGGCCTACGATAATGGCCAGAATAAGCGCCGTATTACCCTCATTGTCAGTAGAATAAATATCCGCTCCCTCATCAACTAGCAGCTTGGCCACCTTGACATGGCCGTTGATGCTAGCCACGTGAAGCACAGTGTAGCCTTCATTGTCGGTGGCATTAATATTTGCCCCTTTGTCAAGCAGCAGTTTGGCTACGTCAACATGGCCTTTGGTGCTGGCCCAGATAAGCGCCGTGTTACCCTCATTGTCAGTAGAATAAATATCCGCTCCTTTCTCAAGTAGCAGCTTGGCCACCTTGATATGGCCGTTGATGCTAGCCACGTGAAGCGCAGTTTGGCCCTTATTGTTGGCGCCATGAGTTTTCGCTCCGGCGTTAAGGAGTTGTTTTACAGCTTCGGTATGACCTTGCGCACTTGCAAGTATTAGCGCATTTAGCCCACCGATGGGCACATTCTGACTACTGATAAGTGTTGCTTCAATATCCACTCCACGATCTATGAGTGCATTGATAGTTTCATTAAACCCATAATAGCTTGCGATCATAAGTAGTGTGATCTCGTAGATATTTCTCTTCGTTTCATAGCAACCAAATAATGCAGACATTACTTCGGAGAATGCGGGGGGTGGGGTTATTAGTTTACTTGTTAACTCGAAATAACGCATGGAATATAACACTGAATCCGCTAAAAGGTTGGAGTTATGAACATGATAGAGAACAGCTGGTTCGATTCTGTTAAGCAAAGTGATTAGTTCCTTTTCAGGAAACTGATCTTGAATTGCATCAACGATATCTACGAGAGCCGCGGTCAAAGCCCACTTGAGAGAATCGGATTGGCTGTATTTCGATGGGCGCATAAAGTCAAAAAGCGCATCCCATAACTCTTGCGTTTCTTTCTGGTTCTGATCGTCGTTGAGCAAGTTTCGTGTTAAACGCTGGATAAAAGCAATGAATGACATAGCATCTTTTGTCTGCGCTTTTTCATCAACTGCTATAAATACCTGCTGAAATTCAGTTTTGTATTTGTTGGATTTTTTTATGAATTGAAGAAATTTCAGAAAAAAACTCTCGCCAAGAATATCCGGTTCTAAAGGTTTTAAAATAATTTCATTTTTATCGGTAACAGCTTTCTGACAAATTTCTTGTGCATCGCCAAAATGTACAGGTGCAGATTTGCAATTTTCTGTCGCCTCGAAAAGGTCGTTATAGTTCATTCCACGCCGTGCGGTTGCCGCAGCTATAAAGTGTGATGCCCATAATCCATTCATTCCCAAATCTTCGTGTTCCCACGGCAAACGCTTTTCACCTGAAAGATAATAATTGATCAACTCACGACGATTCCATGAATTAAAATCTTTTCCTGAATTAATCGCATCAGCTATAAGCGCAGCAAATAACGGCCGATACGCGCCTTCCGTATTTAAAAGATAGTCGTGAGCTTCTTTAATTTGGTTACTTCCTAAATCTATATCAGCTCGCTTAGCAATGATTGATTTAATAATTTCTGCTTGATTCTCTGTTTTCTCTAAATCGAGCGGGGTGGGACCATGGAAAAATTTTTCATTCCGGTCGAAGCTTTCTTGATCGCCGGAAAAACCCCAGCGTTTATCGCTGTACAAGGGTTTTGAAAATATATGGTCGATAAGTAGCAGCCGTATTTTATGTTCGGTGAGCATTGAACGGCGATTCATTAATTCCAGTACAATTTTTTCAAAACCATATAGGTAATCAATGATAATCAGCGTTGGTCTATCAGGAGACCAGTTCTCCCATTTTTTCGGTGTGGAAAGGTCTTCCTTATGCAGAACACGGCGATCCCAATCTTTTAGTACCTCAGAATCATAAGCCCACTCATAGGCAAGCCGTGTTTTGCCAGAACCGGAGGGTCCGGCAATGGCCCAAATTTTAAATTGACCGTCTGACTTAATAAAATTATCAAGCAGCTCGACTTCTTTTTTGCGTCCGACCAACGGAAGCGCATCGTAATTGCAAGGACTCAGCCATTTTTCTTGGCCTTCAACGCGCTCGATTCCGTGTCTACTGGATTGTGTTACCAATACATCTTGATCGTTTGATGAATTATATTTAGCACGAAGTTTTTCGATATCCTTTTTAAAATCGATCAATCCCGGAAGGGTAATATTAGGGTCATGTCCATTTATCCATTCATCCAAAAATTTAGCCAAATGCTCTTCTACTTTTGTTTCATGTACCTGAGCTGAAATACAAAAGCACGTATGGGAATAATTCCCTTTCTCTGGTATTCCGCCAGACTGCCATTTCATAAATGTATCGTATGATCGGCGGAGCTCTTTTGTAATTAATTTTTTAAATTCGACGTTGTGTTGCCAATTGCTTTGTTTGGGTTTCAGAAATGCAAAAAATACCTCGCAAAATTCGGGGGATGAAATTGGTGGTTGAAGTTTTTTAGCGGGATTATTGATCGCTTTTGTTCGCGTTAAGTCGCATACCTTATCGAACAAATCTTTATATTCTTTTGAGACCGTCGTTGGTAAGTAATCTTCTTTTAAGCCTTCCTGTTCCTTATCCATTTACATGATTTGATATAACGCATCCCACATTCTTGGGTATAAAGGCTAAATATATCAAATTATTGAAGAGCGGACATTATTCAGGATATCTTAATGTACTTCGAATGTTTTCAAGAAACACGTCAGTGGTTGACCGGTGGCGCTTACGGCAAACTGACAACATAAACTCATTGATTAACTTACCCGGACGTTCACCGCGTCCCTCGCAGCTCCGCCTGAATAGTTGCCATACTGCCGGATCAACATCACCACGGTCAAATATCAGTCCGATTTTCTTCGGTTTTTTCTTGTTTTTATTCTTTGCCATCGCGAATGCCCCTTCGTTCTGGCGGTTTACATCTAGAACTGGTGCTATTGGTTAGCACTGTTCTGGAAAATTAGCAAGAAAAAATATCTGCTGATTTCCTATCCACGGGACTTTAACCCAGTTTCGGAAATTTATTTCTGAAAATTCGCTCATTTCGGAAATCCGCTTCCTGTATTGATACCTAAAACTCGATTTATAGTCCCAAACATCGCACATACAACCACGGAGGAAACATTCATGAAAATGACAGATAAAAAACCCCACATATCTTCGGTTTTTTCATAGCACTACTGACTATGCCACAAAAAGTCTGCGTACCAAATACAACTAGAGGCAAGGAGGATTAAATATGTCGTACTACGTAGAAGCATTTAAAAACGATTCAACAGCGCTTAGTGCTAACGACAACACCGCACTGGATAAAATTCATCACACGGCAGCAAAAGCACTAATCAGCGCCGCCGTCACGATTGTCGATGGTGATGGCGAATATGAAGCGGGGGACAGTTTTGCCCGGATCGCAGTGATTGATACGCATAGAGCAGTGCGAGTGCGTATCGATGATGCCAATAGCGATGCCCATATTATTGAACTCGAAACAGAAAACGGTATCCAGTTTCGCGCTATTGCGAAAAGTTACAGCAATTTCCAGATTGACACCTTTCTGTCCGGTGATTGGGAGCAAATTATCTTGGATTATGCCAGCGACATAACCCCAACACGGCATTGGACATTCGGCGATGGTAGTGAGGCAGGTTCACGCCGTAATTAAAGTCAGCTCATGGGTTTTGGGCGCACCAAAACCCAGATTTTTTTTACACAGTGGAGGAAAACATGAAAACCTTAAATTCGTTTGGTTCAGATACATCGTCATCATCGTCTGAAGCAAATCTTCAGCAAATCAAAGAAGGTTTGTACGACCTCAATCCACCGGGTGAGGCTCAATGCGTCCAGCTTTATCAGGCGCTGGCGGATGAACATCAACACGCCATTGATATGAAACAGCAGGAGATGGCCGAGTTACTACAACGCATCATGGTGAATGTTCATCTGATACTGACTGTTGCCTATCCGGACAATCAAGTGTCTAGACTGCCCGGTTCAAGTTCCCCAAAAACTATTCGCGCATTGATGCATAAGCGTGATCATCTGGAGTAAATCGTCATGAAGGAGTTAAGAAATGAAGCAATAACGGATCAGCAGTTCGCTTATGTGGCTATCGCTATGAACACGATAAAAAAGTCGGCTCAACAAGTGTTGTGGAGGCTGCCTCATTTGGCTGTGGCGATAACGGTCTTTTTAAGTGTTGTTGGAATTGAAATTGCCATTGCCTACGGTGTTTTCAGCGGATTGCTACAAGGCGTTGATGACCCGGTCGTGGAACATTCGGCGGGACTCCTCTCGTTGACGGCGCTAATCGCCATGTTTACCTATCACAAGATTAGCAAGGATAGTCCCAATGCATGGCCGGTGCGTTTGATACGTAGCCTCAGCACCCTTTTTGCACCGCTTTACGTTCTGGCTGGCGGCTTGTTTCTAGGCATACTGCTTTTTCCCGGTGCGGTTGCTACGACTGCTACAGGTGCGCCCGATACGATCTTTGGCTTGCCGGTGGAGCAGGTCAGTGCCGACAGCATGGGGCAAGCCATCGTGACCTGGCTGCAAGAGAATATGGTGCTCGCAGCCCCTTTGTTTGTAGCAGGCGTTATGGGTATTTCCGTGATGGGGCTTTTTGTGGGTGGTGAGTGCATCAACACAATCGATACGAATGCGCGTCATATCTTTCACACTTTGTCCAACTACAAAACCACCAAATCTGCGTGGGCGCAATTGCAGGCGGACATCAAAAAATGTCCCAAGACTGCAAAGGAGTGCAATCGACTCGAAAAACGTACTGATAACGTTATCAGAACACATGCCGCTGTATTGGCCGCCGGTCAGGTCAACCAGTTCGTGCAGCGTGCCGAGGCGGCAATCGAGGAAAATCCTGCGTTATTTACCAACAATGATGAACCGGATTCGGCGCTAGACGAATTATTTGGCAAACAGCCGGATTTATCGGGTGCTCAGGCCCGTATTGATACCCTCAAAACATTCACTGTGAAGCATATCCGCGGTGTTATCGACCGCAATCTTAAATAAAGGAGACAAAACTATGAAACGCACAACATTATGCTTACTTGCTGCACTGAGCAGTGCGAGTTATGCACAAAAACCAATGCACGTAACCTTTGCAGTGGATCAATCTTCTTCTAACCCAAACGAGGTCAAAGAATTTCGTAACGCCGCCGCAAGACATGCCAAGGATACAGTTTCGGCGCTGAAAATGGGCGATACCGTTGCTGTCATGACGTTCGGCGATGGCAGTTTGCGGAATTTTCAGCTTACCAAGCGCGTAAAACTATCGGCGCGTATGCGGCCTTCGCAGGTAGGCGTTGCGTTGGAGAAAGCCATCATTGCAAAATCCGAGGATGCCGCCAAGAACCCGCAACAAGAAACCCGTTTGATGTCGTTTTTTGAGGATTCATACCGTGAATTCCAATGCGCATCCGGTAATGCAAAGGTTATTGTTTTCACAGACGGCATTGAGCATTCGGCGGAAATGACGGGCAAGCAATTTATCGTCGATAAAAAACCGCTGCCCGAGCCAACGTCCGATGTTCTGGCCGGATGCCATGTTGAATTTATCGGTGTCGGTTTAGGCACCAATGGCGCACTTCAACGGCCCGAGAAGAAACACATCACAGAGGCATGGTCTGCTTGGATGGAAAAAGCCGGGGCGTCATTTGAAGCGCGGTCCAACCTTTAACGTTTTGGACAGCTTTTATTGAGTTGCGATAGCCATGCGCCAATCCCATTCCAATAATCAACCGCCACCCAGCCTTCCCATGGTTGCAGGAATTGCAACCGGACTGGTGTGGTGGGCGATGAACCTGAACCCGCCACTGGTAAACGGCCATATTGACGGTTTCTCAGCGCTGATCCACTTTTTTGCTGGATTATTCTGTTTGCATACCGTGATCCGGCTGCTTGAAAACTTAGCGCAGTTCATTGATTTTTTAAGCAGCCGTGAGCCCACAGGTCAGCACGGCACTGCCGCATGGGCGAGCGTTAAGGAATATAAACATGCATTGACCAGAAGCAAGCGAGGGCCTTTTTGGGGCCGTGCATTGGATGGCTCTCGGCCCGCCTTGTTTTTTGATTTTGTTTCCAATGCGATGACAATAGCGCCAGCCGGATCGGGCAAAGGAATATGTACCGTTGTTCCAAACATTATGAGTATCCGGCATAGCAAAGTGGTCGCCGATTTTAAGGGCGAGCTGGTGTGTATGTGCAAAGCGGCGCTGGAAAAACGCTGTGAAATCGTGCGTGTCCTCAATCCCGGCAATTTGTGGCGGGACATGATCGGTCAAAGCGATTCCTACAACCCACTGGATATTATCGCTGACGATCTCACACGACCCGGCGGTTTAAGGGACGTGATGGATGATTTGCGGGAAATGGGCTCGCAAATCCTGCCTGAACCGGGCGAAAAGGAAGGAGAAAACACTTACTTCCGGGAAGGCAGTCGCCGTCTCACCGCCGATGCGATTCTATTCGAGGTCATGGTCGATCTGTATGACGCTACGTTTTCATCTGTGACATTGCTTATCGAGAACCGCACTCGTCTGGAAGACATGGCGCGATGGGTAGCCGGTGTCGATATCGAAGGCAAACCGCATCCGGACGGCCCGTTTCCGATTGAACAGACCGAATGGGCGCGGCAGCATGATCCTGAAGATGTCGCTGAATTTGTCAGTCTGGTCAGAGCCAGAGCAAAAAACCTGATTGCCCTGATGTCGGGTGGCGATAACCGCACCTTCGATTCTTTTATAACCGGCGCACAACAAGCGCTGGCCCCGTTTGCGTTTGGCAGACTGGCTCCGGCTATGGGCCGTTCGACGTTTCGGATGAATGATCTTAAGGAAGGCAAGAAACAGACCACGTTATTCATCGTGGCTGATGCCAGCCGCATAGAAACCTTCAAAGCGTATATCGGGCTGATGCAGTGGTGCTGCATGACTGCTTTGAAACGTCATAATAATAAGGAACGGGCTGTCTATTTCATACTAGATGAAGTAAATAATAGTAAAATCAATGGCTTAGAGAGCTTGCTAACCTGGGGGAGATCATATGGATTAAGGTTACATCTGATATTTCAAGACCTTAGCTCTTTCGAGCGGGTCTACGGTAAAACTGCACTTGATACCCTCTTAAGCGAGTGTGAGATCAAGCAATTCCTGCCCGGTCAGCGCTCGCCCAAAACATTGGAACTGATTTCCAAACAACTGCTCGGCGATCAATCCATGATTGCAATGGGTAGCAGCCGTTCCAGTGAGCAGCCCGGTTTAAACGAGAATTTGAGCGAAGCGGGCCGACCGCTTGCCACACCCGATGAAATCCGGCGCATGAGGGCAGGCATTTTATTCGTGCGCCAGCACCGCCCGATTCTGTTTGAACCTGTGTCATACGCCGAAATCAAGCCGTGGCGCTCGCAAGTCGGGATCAACCCGTTCCACGGCAAGCCCTTCAAGAAGAAAGTAAAAATCAGATTATAGGAGGTGACAATGAAAACCTATTCCCCCCAAAAATTCCGCCCGCTGTCATGGATGTCAATGCTGCTACGCGGCACCGTTTATGTGCTGCGCCACTGGTTTGTCATCCTCATCACTGTGCTGGTGATCTCGCCAGTGGGGCCGCATTTGCGGGTCTGGTATACGTATAAAGATTACGGCGCATATAAAGACATGAACGATTGCGTTTATCTCGGCGGGCGCGGACTGGTTGAGCGCAATGACGGTGAAATCTGTCCGGTGATCGTAATCATTGACCGGCGCACGGAACGATAAATTCTAACCAAAAGTATCAATGATACCAAACCGCATTCCGGCGTTTCGCCTGCATCCGGGGTGTGGTCACGATTCATGCAGGCTGCTTGTATGAGGAGATAACCAATGAGTGACGAACATTCAAACACGGGCCGCAAGCCCGACCAGATCGCGTATACGGTTAAAGAGTCGCCCGATGGCAAGGGGTACTGGAACCGGGTTGGCGCACTTTTCTATCATAAAGACGGGCATGGCGCAGAACTGATTCTGGACAGCATTCCGGTTAACGGACGCATCACGTTACGCGAGCAACGCGATCAGCGGATGCAGGATTATCAGGATGAACGGGAGGCGCGGCAACCGGTAAAGAATACACGGACGCGAAATTATGGCCGGGAACGATAAGAAGGGTATTCAAACAGACCGTAACCGCAAAGTGCATTCGCGAACGACAAGCTTCGCCGGAAAAACTCCGGAACTGGCGGGTGATACACCCGCCACCTTCCACCAAGTGCCCTCGCAGCGGCAGGCATTCGATCACGCCCGCGATCCTTATGTCAGTATGCAGTTAAAAGACATGGAGAAAACAGAAGCGCAACGGCGCGGTGAGAGTGAACGAAGCGCTCACGGTTCCGAAATGGTGAAACAGAGCAAACCGTTTCCTGAATTGCGGCCAGCCAACGAAAACGCGCCAATTCGTGAATCCTTTAACCGTGCATGGCTGCGTGAGCAACGCGCCGCACGGTTGGCCGAGTTGGAACGGCAACGCGAGGTGCAACATGCGATTGAACAGGCTGAACGCGCCATGCAACAGGATTTTGAAATGAAACCGCAGGAACAGCGTATGCCGGAACGTTAGCTTTAACCCCGTAGATATCGGCGGCTGCGGCATTTTTTAATTGCTAATTCAGGAAAAATATGTTCTCTTTTTGTTCTTGTTTGGTGTTTTTTTAAACCATGAGAGGGGACGAGAGAGATGAGTTGATAAACCACAAGGCAGGGCCTTGTTATAAAAGGAAAGTGACATGAATGACGATACGATAGAACGCGATAAAAACAAACAAACGGTTATTTCCGCTCCCGTACTGGATTATGATGCCTACCGCGTCGACTGGGCGGATTTAGAATTGACGGCTGAACAGGAACATGAATTACTGTCGATTCTGTGGGAAATTATGAGCACCATGTGCGATCTCAGTTTGGAAATGGATGCGGTGCAAATGATCATGCCCAGCATCCTGTGCCGTGCGCTTGATGACAAAACGGCAGGCAAGCCCGGAGAGACGGAAAAAGTTAATCAAAGGACAGACACACAAAACAACAGGAAGGACAAATCCGATGGATAAAGCCGTGATTTATTGCCGGGTGTCTACCAAACGGCAGACCAAGGCCGGAGACGGGCTCGCGTCGCAAGCCACACGCTGCCGCGAGTTTGCCCGCTACCGCAATCTTGAGGTGATCGAGGTGTTTCAGGATTCGCAATCCGGCTCGCTGATCGACCGGCCCGGCATGCAGGCCATGCTAAAATTTTTACGTGCGCACCGTGAAGATAATCTGACGGTGATTATCGACGATTTGAGCAGGCTTGCGCGGGGGATGGAAGCGCATATCCATTTGCGCACCGCAATTGCCGGAGTGGGGGCGAAGTTGGCTTCACCCAGCATTGAATTCGGCGAAGATTCAGATTCCGTATTGGTTGAGCATTTGCTCGCCAGCGTATCGCAGCACCACCGGCAGAAAAATGCCGAACAAACCCGTAACCGCCGCCGCGCCCGTATGCTGAACGGCTACTGGGTGCATTTTGCACCGATTGGCTACAAGTATGCTGCAAAGCACGGTCACGGTAAGGTGCTGGTGCGCGATGAGCCGCTCGCCAGTATTATCGCCGAAGGACTGGAAGGTTACGCCAGCGGGCGGTTTCAGATCAGGGCGGAAGTCAAACGCTTTTTTGAGCAATTCCCGGAATTTCCTAAAGACGCCAAGGGCGAAGTCAGAAACGAGCATGTCAATCGGATATTAAGCCGGGTGATTTATGCCGGTCATATTCAATCGGATGCTATGGACGTGTCCTTGCGTCCGGCGCACAATGAGCCGTTGATTTCGTTGGAAACGTATCAGAAAATCCAACAGCGCATGCAGGAAAAAGCCAAGATACCGGCACGCAAAAACCTGAATGAAGACTTCCCGCTCAGGGGCGCGGTACGGTGCAGTGATTGCAGCAATCCGTTAACGGCCTGCTGGACGAAGGGGCGCAGTAAGCATTATCCGTATTACTACTGCTTTACCAAAGGTTGTGAGAGCTACGGCAAGGCTATTGCCCGTGAGAAGATCGAAGGCGAATTTGTAAGCCTGCTGCACAAGCTGGAGCCTTCCGCACCGTTATTCACAACAGCGGCCAAAATGTTTGAAACATGGTGGCGTTACCGGCAGGCGCAGCTTGAGCAGCGCGGGCAATCGTTTGAGCGTGAAATACAAAAGCTGGACGGCAAAATCGAACAATTGATGGATAGACTGGTTGAAACGGATAGCGATTCGATGATTAAAGCTTACGAGAACCGGATCAAGAAACTTGAAACCGACAAGGCGGTGTTTGTCGAAAAATCGTCTCAATCGCTGCGGCCGATGCGTTCATACGATGCGGCACTTAGAACCGCTTTGGATTTTATCTCAAACCCGCATAAACTCTGGGATTCCGGGCGATTGGATAACCGCCGCGCGGTGCTGAAGCTCGCCTTTCCGGGTGGGTTTGAATACCATCGAAACACAGGACTTAGAACCGGTGAAACCCCATTACCTTTCAAGGTGTTAGGCATGCTTTCGGATAAAAAAATTCAAGTGGCGGAGAGAGAGGGATTCGAACCCTCGATGAGGCTATAAACCCCATACTCCCTTAGCAGGGGAGCGCCTTCGACCACTCGGCCATCTCTCCGATTGTTGGATGCAGCAGGATAGCGGTTTACAGCCATTTGGTCAAATT
>BQJA01000061.1 GCA_021604405.1 Nitrosomonas sp.
TTTTTATTTAATAGCGTCCGATGTGGCGATCAAAAAAATTGAAGACTAATCTCTGAGTTGGTCTGCTTGATCTTCTATTCTGTCGGCTTTTTTTTCAGCAGATTCTCTAACTGCATCCGCTTGCTCTTCCATTCTGTCGGCTTTTTCTTCTTGCGCATCTTCTCGTCTTTCCTGGGCCATTTCGTTTGATTCTCTAAGTTGATCGGCTCTATCTTCCAGTCTATCCGCATTGTTTTCGACTGCTCCGTTCGTTCTTTTATAAACGCTTTCTGCATGACTGTTAAATACAACAAAAGTTAAAACAATTACACTTAAAACCAATTGACTGTTAATTAATTTAATCATTTTTAATTCTCCATTAGTTCATTATATTAATCATACTACCTACATTTTCATCATGATCTGCAGCGCCGTGGTGTTTTTGGTTAGATTGATCATCGGCATCAGACGGGTCAACAGTTTTTTGCGTTGATTGCGAATCATTCTGTTCATTCATTGTCTGGCTGTCTGATTCTTTAGATGACTGCTTGTTATTTTTAGAATCAGTTCGGTCGCCAGATTCTGGTGCTGATTGCTTATCATCATGCCCGTTTTTTTCTGGTTGCTTGATTCTTTGGTCGACTGTTTATCCTTTTGGGATTCAGACTGACCTTCTGACTTTTGCTTTTGGTCTGCTTGTTTATTGTTTGACTGGCCTGAACTGTCAGTTTTTTCTTTCTTCCATTTCTCTTACTTGTTATTGCCAAGGCTGCTCTAAATCCCGTTTATCAACTGTAAATGCATATGAACTGACAAGCAAAAGATTGACAGGAAGCAAGGTTAACAAGAGAACATTTTTTTAAAACTGAAATATAATTTCCTCCTTAATAAATAAATTCACGTTACTTTGAAAACTTGCTGACGTGTTTATGTTACTGAAATTCTGAAATGTCGGGTATTAACTATGTTAATCAAGTAAATTCAAAACTAAACTACTGAAAAAAATCTTGAGTGCCAAGCCAGCCAGAATAAATGAATAGATAACGCATGGTTGACCGTAAAAGCGGGATTGTAAGTTATGAGTTAAAAAGCGAGTTAAGCCTCTAAATTCGGCTCATTAACATCAGTTATTTTGATTAGCAATGATTCTCAGCTATCTTTATAAGGGCCTTGCGGACATTGGTGGAGTTTTTACAGCCATATACGTTAGCCTTGGAAACATATCTTTCAATCGGTATCTTCGATTGAAACAATATTGAAACGTTGCAAGGTATCTTGGCAAATGCTTGTTTGATAATTTATGAAAAGTGCCTACCAGAGCAGTTTTCAGGTTCCCAAAAATAATAATCATCCACTTAAAAGCCATAATCTTTTTAGCGTCCTTGCTGTTGCCGACCACAATTGGAGAATGTCCATAGCCAGCATCTTTAATGCCAGTAAAAGATGCCAACCCATCTGATAAAACCGATGCCTCGCCAGCTAAATGGCTTCTTGCCCACTTCTAGGACCGGAGATAATTTAGTCTTCTGTAAGTAGGCCGGATGATTGATGGTTATAGTCAAAACTCATTCTTATCAATAACGAAAAATAATCTCACAAACCGAATGGCGTCATACATGGGAGATCCCCCTACCTCTAATTCGTTTTTTTGCGTAAGAATGTAGGCAAAAGGTCTAGAGGCAGAAAGTTGTAGACTTTTGCTGCCCCCTCTTTGTTTCAGGGATGGTTTCATTAATTGATAGGTCGTCAACGCCACATTCAACTATCAGTTATTGAACAACCGAAAAACCCTGCTTAGGCTTCTCTGGTGGAGAATAATGGCGCTGGCAATCAGAATTAAAAAACCTTGATCTGTTACCATCAAATATAACGTCAACAGTGCCTAGTGTTTCAAGATTACGGGTGTTTTAAATCCCTGTGGTTTTATCGCAAGCACTGAACAGTCAAGCTGGTTAAGAATAGTTTCTGCTGTATTGCCTATAAAGAATCCGGAGATTCCTGTGCGAGCCACTGTTCCCATGATCACGAGATCGGCCTCAATCTTACTGGCAAAGGCTGGAATTATTTTGCGTGGACACCCTTTCAGTAGCTGTGTTTGGGGCTTAAGATAATTATAAGCTTCTTGTCCCAGCTTGCCACCTACTTCTGCCATGAGTGCATTCAAGTTTTGATTACAATGCTGTCTTACCGTTTCGATATAGGCAGTGATTTTGTCATCTGACATGTCCAGAAACGAACCTCTCAGCGTATTTTCAGCAATGGCCTCCCACACATGAACGACGTGTAACCTGGCAAATTCGGATAGCGCAAGTGAACCCGCCATTTCAATAATCTGAACATTAAGCCGATGTCTTGTGTTTAGCTCTTCGGGCGGGTAGTAGTCATCGACATCCACAGCCGCTAATATTCGCTGAATCGTTTTGGGTGATTTCGGCTTGATTAGCCATACAGGGCAGGGACACTCACGCAATAAATGCATGTCGTCACTGCCAAATACCCGGTCCAGCAGACCGCCACTTTCAGCCATTTTAATTACCAGATCATGGTTGTTACGAAGAATCTCATGGATGATTTCTATAAATGGGATACCGATAAGTATTTTGGTTTTTATAGCAATCTTTTTATCCCAGGGCGCAATCAACTCTTCCAGCCTTTGTCGATGCTTCGCAACGATCTTATTTTGGAATTCTTCGAGTAACAATATTTGATCAATCAGCTTGGTAATACGTGGCATTTGCTCGATGACTTCGACGACTGTAAGACGAGCCTGGCTGTTGCCTGCCAACGTGATAGCGCGTTCTAGGTCAGCATGATTGGTAGAACCAGGTGTTGCAACATAGAGAATATTCTTAAACCTTTGCATAGCTATTGTCCCCCATTAAATGTTTCGACTCATATGCTGAACAAAATACATCTCCTGCTTGACCAAGCATACAACAGAAGCGGTGGCGAGAAAAATGTAAAGTTAAATTCGAGACAAGATGTCAAATAAGAATTGCAAAGGAACAACGAAGCAGGAACCAAGCTGAAAAATGGTGAGAATACGAGTTGTTGGGTTGGAAACATTCGATACAAAATCCTGAATTTATATGAAGAAGATGCGGATATTATTGGAAAAATTGCTTATCTGGAGCGTCCGGTTTTACTTGACCCGATCACTATCGGTTAAACTTGCGTAGCGGTTTTGACTGGCGGTTTGTTTGCCGCTGCGATTGTGCACATAGTGCTTCGTGCGTCGGTTCAATTGTTGTCTATGTCGGGACGATTGCTGCGGTGCAAACTTGAGGAAGCGTATTAGTAAAAGTTATGCTGTTACAGTCGCTAAGTGGCATGAACCGAGGTTAGGGCTGAACGTTGCATTGGCAGCATAGATGAATATGCATGCTATCTAACAGCGTATACTGACTACCCACACTTTATGCGTGACACAACGAAAGAAGTTCCGGACGTGTAAAGTATGATGATTAGTAATGATGAAGCAAGCAGGATTCGCATGCGGATTGACTTTTTGAAACCGGAAATGAAAGTATGTGCTATAGAATAATTTTTTGGTGGGAGAAACCATGTATCAACATATTCTGATCCCCGTTGACGGAAGTTCGACTTCTGAACATGCGCTACAGGAAGCGCTTAGGCTCGCCCAACAACACGGGGCTCAATTAGAACTGGTATATGTCGTAGAAAATATATTGAATAAAGAAGGTTTTGTGATTTATCCTGAGCTGCAGGAAACGATAAGAAATAAGGGTAGGAAAATACTGACACAAGCACTTAATGTAGTGCAGGAGGCAGGGATGACTGCAGAAACGAAACTGCTCGAGGGTGGTGGCGCGCGCATTGCCAGCGTAATCCTGGCGGAAGCCAAGCGCTGGCGAGCAGAATTGATCGTAATCGGCACCCATGGCCGTACTGGCATCAGCAAGTTGATATTTGGTAGTGTTGCTGAAGGCGTGGTTCGTACATCGCACATTCCGGTATTACTGATTCGTGGCACCTGAATTTGCAAAGGTTTTCCACATTCTGACGCGCAGGAAAGTGCTTGGCCGAGATTTTGCTTTTCAAGATTGCAAATCATACATTTGCGGGAATAATATCAAGGCGCAAAACAGTGTCTGGCGTTATTGCGTCGGTTCCTGAGGTCCATCAGTTGATGGGATTTTTTCAGCGTTGTCTGTCGCTTGTTTCGTCGCCTGAGTTTGATCCGCCCTTTCGAGTGCGTTAGCTTCCCGTACTTTCTTTCTTGGTATTTTGGCTAGCGAATTCAGCTCAAGGTGCAGCGCCGCTTTGGCAAGCAAGTGCGCGCTCACGGGTGCAGTGATAAAAAGAAAAAGCGTGACCAGTATTTCGTGCAGACTGATGCCCGTTCCGCGAGCACTGAAAAAAACTGCCGAAGCAATAAGTATGCTACCTACACCTAATGTCGTCGCTTTTGTGGGGCCATGAAGACGGGTATAAAAGTCTCTGAGCCTGACCAGGCCGAGAGATCCAATAAACGTCAATGCCGCGCCAAATAGAACCAAAAAAGATAGCAAATAATCCAGCATGGGTTACTCAATAATATCGCCGCGTAATAAATACTTGCAAAGTGCGACCGTGCCAATAAAGCCCATCAATGCAATAAGTAGCGCAGCTTCAAAAAACAGTGCACTGGACAAATGAATGCCCAGTAAAACAAGTAAGGCTATGGTGTTAATATATAATGTATCCAGCGCCAAAATCCGGTCAGGCGCACTGGGACCCCACAGCAAACGCCAGAAGCTCAATACCACTGCAACAGCTACCAATCCAAATGCAATCGGCAGAACAATATCTAACATTTCTCAAAGGCCTCCTTTAACAAGCGTTCATAACGGTACTTTATCGTCGCAACCAGCGCATCTGGGTCTGCTTCATTCAGCGCATGGACTAACAGATACTTACGGTCCAGAGAGAGCCGGGCTGACAACGTGCCTGGCGTTAATGTAATACTGCTGACCAGCAGACTGATTGCCAGATCAGATGTGATATCCAGCGGTACTTTTACAAAAGCTGGTTTTAGCCGGTCAGGATTGCCAAGTATGAGCCGGGCCACGATAAGGTTAGCGACTACAATATCAACCAGCAGGACCATAATATAACGCAACAAAGTCAATGGCCTGTAGATATACACTTTTTCCGGCCAAAAATGGATGGATAATAACGGAATCAACCAACCTAATATCAAGCCGAGTACTATCTGGCCAGGCGCAATGCTATTGTTCAATAATAACCAGATACCAGCCAGAATGGGGGTGAGTAAGGGATGAGGTAATAACTGGCGCATCAGTTTATCCCTCCATCCCCGAGTACTGCCCGAATATAAATAGCAGGTTGTAATAATTGATCCGCAATGGTCAGGGAAAAATCGGTAACCGGTCCCGCGTAGATCACTAACACAACACAAAATACCAGTAAACTGATAACCGGTATCAATTCCACTATGATCGAGCCATTTTTCACAGTGGACGTAGCATTGGGTGCATATACAGTTTCCATGGGCTGCGCGCGGTAAAACAAGATACTTCCACTCCGTGCAAGTGCAATTAGGCCGAGCAGGCTGGTCAGTAAAACTATGCTCATTATCCATGGCAAAAACGGATGTGGTAGCGCAGCCTGCAAAATCAAGAATTTTCCAACAAAACCGGATAATGGCGGCAATCCGACGATTAGTATTGCAGTTACTAAAAACAATGCGCCCAGCAATCGCTTATGGGCAATCATCGGACCGGGATCGAACTTATCTTTCATTTCACCGCGCCGATTGGTAATAATATCGGTCAGAAGAAATAATGCCGCAGCGGCAAAAGTTGAATGTGGCAAGTAGTATAACCCGGCTACGACACCAACGCTGGTATTAAGACCAAATGCAATCAACAAGGACCCAATGGAAGCGACAACCAGATAAGCGGCCTGTTGACGTAAATGGGTGCTTCCCACTACGCCAACCATACCAACAATCAGAGTCGCCAGTGCCATCGGCAATAACCATTCCTCAATCAGATTAGCGGCTGGCCCTGCCTGTTCCCCAAAAATTAAAGTATAAATGCGAAGAATACAGTACGCGCCGACTTTAGTCATGATTGTGAATAATGCAGCAACCGCGGCTGAAGTATGGGCATAAGCTGCGGGCAGCCAAGTATAGATCGGCAGCAATGCCGCTTTAAGCGCGAATACGCCAAACAACAAAAATCCCGCCACGCGTATCAGAAACACATTTTCCTCAGGTGCGGCGGCAACTTTAACGGCCAGGTCGGCCATATTCAGTGTGCCCAATATGCCGTAAAGTATCCCTACTGCAAAAAGAAACAATGTTGAACCAACCAGATTTATCACGACAAAATGTAAACCAGCTTTGGTACGCAATCTTCCGCCGCCATGCAGCAACAGACTATAAGATGCTAACAACAGAATCTCAAAGAAAACAAACAGGTTAAACAGGTCGCCAGTCAGGAAAGCACCATTTAATCCCAGCAATTGCAATTGGAATAACACATGAAAATGCTGACCTCTGCGGTCAGTCCCGCGAACCGCATAAATTAACGCGCAAAAAGCCAGTAAGGCGGTGATCATCAGCATCCAGGCTGTCAAGCGATCTGCCACCAGGACGATGCCAAATGGCGCCGGCCAATTTCCCACTGCATAAACCAGAATTTCTTCACTGCTGACCGCGCGCAGCAATATTGCAGCCAGTACAATCTGAGCAGCAACCGAAGCAATACTGAAAATACGTTGAAATGCCAGGTTCTGTTGACGAATCAGTAGCAATAAAATGCCGATCAGCAATGGCAGCAGTACCGGGGCAATGACGATGTGATTCATCATAATTTATGCTTCCCATCGACATGGTCATTTCCCATTGCCGCATAAGCTTTAAGAGACAGCATAATGACAAAGGCGGTCATGGCGAAACTGATAACGATAGCGGTCAACACCAAAGCCTGAGGCAAAGGGTCGGCGTAATCAGTTACCCCTTCGGTAATTACGGGTGGTTTGCCTATGGTTAATCTGCCCATCACCAGCAAAAACAAATTGGCCGCATAGGAGAGAAACGTTAATCCCAGTACTACGGGGAAAGTATGAAAACGTAGTATCAGATAAACACCACAGGCTGTCAGTGTGCCTAAAACAATAGATATTAGTGCTTCCATTTGCGACTATGTTTTTTGGATTTTGGGAGCAGCGTCATACTGTGTACTAAACCCAGGTTAATCAGAATCAGCAAAGTGGCGCTGACAACGACGAGATAAACGCCGAGATCAAAGACCATCGCGGACGCCAGTTCAAATTCGCCGATCAGCGGCCAGTGAATATGGCGGAATGTTGAGGTCAGGAACGGATATTGAAACAACCAACTGGCCAGACCGGTCACCACAGCAATTAATAGTCCGTAACCGATGATTGAATGGATGTTTGCCGGCAGGCGCGATTGCGTCCAGGTCACGCCATTGGCCAGATATTGCATTACCAGCGTTACAGCGGTAATTAATCCGGCAATGAATCCACCGCCCGGCAGGTTATGGCCACGTAACAAAATGAACATGGCGACCAGAAGCGCAAGCGGCAATAACAGCCGGGTAAATGAGGCCATGACCACTGGATGCATATCGCGATCCCAGGGACGGCCATTGGCATCCTGGCTGGTACCGGTTAAATGTAAATGATCCAGCATGGCGTAAATTCCAAGTCCAGCCAATGCTAGCACGGTAATTTCGCCTAAGGTGTCATAGCCGCGAAAATCCACCAGAATTACATTGACAACATTGGTTCCGCCACCGCCTGTGACACTGTTAGCAAGAAAATAATCCGCGATTGTTTCATATGGGCGAGTCAATACCGCCCATATCAGCGCGCCAACGCCACAACCTGCTGCAACTGCTACGACCAGATCGCGGATCTGGCGCAATTTGTTTGATTCAGTCGGTGATTGCTGTGGCAGGAAATACAAGGCTAACAATAATAATACGATTGTTACCACTTCAACTGAAAGTTGCGTTAATGCAAGGTCAGGCGCAGAAAATTTGATAAATATTAACGCAACGCCCAAGCCAACAGCCCCGATCAGAATCAATGCAACAAAACGTTGTTGATGCATATAAGCAGTTGCAATCGCGGCAATTATTATGACCATTGCCACCAGCAGGCTGACGCCATCGACTGGCAGTAATTCATAAGGACCGGTCAGCGAGCCCACACCCCCGAAAAAACCACTGGCTCCCAGTGCTAGAATAAAGATAATAAAAACAAACACCATGCGCTGAAGCGAATTGGGATTTAGCCAATGGGTGATTTGCGTGGTGTAATGGAACAATTTTTCCAGGAAATAATTATAGGCTGTTTTGAATTCCAGACGTTCGCCCAGCTTGTCTTGTAAATGAAGTAACGGGGCCCGCATAAAATAGACCGTTACTCCGCCGGCTAAGGCAATCATGCTCATCCATACGGCTGGATTGAAACCATGCCATATGGCTAGATCATATTCAGGCAGCGGTGCCTGCAGCATACTGTTAGCTGCAACAGCAAGAATGGGTTCAACGGTTACAGCAGGAAAAATGCCGACCAGCAAACATAATGCCACAAGCACTTCTATCGGTACCTTCATCCAGCGGGGCGGTTCATGCGGCGTTTTGGGCAAATTAACAGGAACACCGTTGAAAAACACGTTATGAATAAAACGTAATGAGTAAGCCACCGCAAAAACACCGGCCATTGTCGCTGCTGCCGGCAGTAACCAACCCCAGGACTCTTCGATGTAAAACAGTGTTTCAGAAAAAAACATTTCTTTTGACAAAAAACCGTTAAATAGCGGAACACCCGCCATGGATGCTGCTGCCACCATCGCAAGTGATGCAGTATACGGCATATACATCCATAATCCTCTGAGGCGACGCATGTCGCGCGTGCCGGTTTCATGATCGATAATGCCTGCCGCCATGAACAATGACGCCTTGAAAATAGCATGATTGATAATATGAAATACCCCGGCCACCGCTGCAAGTGGCGTACCAATACCAAATAGCAGCGTGATTAGGCCAAGATGACTGATCGTGGAGTAAGCCAGCAAGCCTTTTAAATCATGCTTGAATAAAGCAAAATAGGCGGCTATTACCAACGTCGCCAGCCCGGTCATGCCGACCAGCAAAAACCATTCGGTCGTGCCGGATAAAGCCGGAAATAGTCGTGCCAGCAAAAATACGCCAGCCTTGACCATGGTTGCTGAATGTAAATAGGCTGACACCGGCGTTGGTGCGGCCATCGCATTGGGCAGCCAGAAATGAAATGGAAACTGAGCTGATTTGGTAAAAGCGCCAAGTAACACCAAAATCAACATTGGACGATAGAGTGGATCAGACCGGATGGTATCGCCCGATGCCAGAATGACTGATAGATCATAGCTGCCAACAATGTCACCCAGTATCAAAAATCCACCAAGCAGCGCCAATCCCCCCGCACCGGTTACTGCCAGCGCCATGCGCGCGCCACTGCGTGATTCCTGGCGATTTTGCCAGTAGCTGATTAATAAAAACGAGGAAAGGCTGGTCAATTCCCAAAAGATCAATAGCTGAATAATGTTTTCGGACAAAGCGATACCCAGCATTGAACCCATAAATAATAGCAAGTACGCGTAGAAGCGGCCCATATCATCCCGCTCAGACAGGTAGTATCTGGCATAGACGATAATCAATATCCCAATCCCCAATATAAGCAACGCAAAAAGCAGCGCGAGACCGTCCAGCCGAAAAGCCACATCAAGGCCAAACATAGGTATCCAGCTAATGCGCTGGATTAAAGTCTGCCCAGCGAAAACATCTGGAATGAGTGGTAACAACAATAACAAAGCAAGCAACGCGACAACAACCGCTGCCCAGGCGGAATGTAACCGGCCCAGCCGGGAAATGGCCGCGGCGAAAATTGCACCCATAAAGGGGGTAAGGGAAATAAGCAGTAAGTTCATGGCATCGTATTCTCAAGCCATATTGTAAAACGACAATGCAACATCATTAATATTGAATGACTCGCGGTTTTTAGCGCAATTGCACTATATGGATGTAACCTTGGTGTCTCTTACCGGCACGCGCCAAATAAATACAGCCAGGGTAATGCCTATCGCGGCCAGCATAGCTTTCTGCCAGACAGCAGGCACCAATAGAATGGAGCTGCAAAAGGACAGGGCCATTAATAGATATGCCCAGTGTTTGGCCCGGCGAGGAATGCTGCGGTATTGACACCATTCGCGGATAATGGGACCAGCAATACGATTCGCCAGTAGTTTGCTGTGGAAACGCGCTGAACTGCGCGCAAAACAATATGCCGCCAGCAGAACAAATGGTGTTGTCGGCAATACAGGAAGCACCGCTCCTAATATACCCATCAATAATGCAGCAAATCCTGCGCTTATATACAATACACGAACAAGTGGCGAATCATGTATGCACAGCAGATCAGCTGCCTGCACTTCCTGTTTTTGTTGAGGAAAATTATGGTTTATTTTTTCGTTTGGAAGTGTCTGCATGATTGAAAATAAATATTAACAACCCGGCCAGCCCATTGATTACGTGTTGTCAATACGGGCCGATTTGGCGGGATGTAATGACGAATTGATCAGAGCAGGTATAATACCTGAGAGTTTGTATTTAGAATTTAAAATTTGTAAGTTTTATCAATAATTATTCTGATTGCAGAATAGGTACAATTATTCTTAATGAGGTAACTATGTCAAGAACCAAGATTTCTCTCTATTTAACTGTAATTATTATAAGCTTAACCATGCTTCCCCAGGTCGCTTTTTCTTACAAGGAACACGCATCGGCGGGTCACGCTGAATCCAGTGTTACGCAGCTTGAAATAATTGATGAAAAAATAGGCACGGGCGAAGAAGCCGTCACCGGTGATACGGTTAATGTCCATTATACCGGATGGTTATACGATGCCAATGCGCCAGAAAATAAAGGTAAGAAGTTTGACAGTTCGCACGATCGTGACGATCATTTTTCATTCTTACTCGGCGCGGGACGCGTTATTAAAGGCTGGGATAAAGGTGTTACGGGCATGAAAGTTGGTGGGCAGCGAACGTTAATTATCCCGCCCTCCATGGCTTATGGCGCACGTGGCGCGGGTAACGTTATTCCACCCAACGCGGCATTAATTTTCGATGTTGAATTAGTCGGTTTGCAGGAAAGCCCGCATCATTAAAGGGATTGAACGGCAGTCAGTAAGTATCATTAAATAACGCTGACCTATTGGCCGTTTAGTCAGGTTGACAGGAACGGCGAAAAGTTAAGCAATAAAGCCATGGCAAGTTGGGTAACCTGAAAGGATATCACCATGAGTACGATAACATCGAAGCGATTAGTCGCCCGCAAGCGTCTTGCGATCAGTTTTGTTGTATTGGCGACATTAATTATCCTGCTCGGGTTACTTGCCTATTTCTGGCTGCCGGGGTTTGCCAAGTCCCGTATTGAAGCCATATTATCAGATACCCTGCACCGACCAGTCACCATTCAATCGATTGACTTTCATCTTTATTCTCTGGAATTAACGGTTCATGAATTTCGTGTCGGCGAAAAATCTAGCCGTGCGGATGCGGACGAGACTTTTTTTTCCTTCGAAAAATTATACGTTGATTTAGGTTTTATAGAATCGGTCACGCATCGTGCGCCAGTTGTTAGTGCGATTACGTTGCAAACCCCTACGCTGCGTCTGGTTCGCGACGGTGAAAATCAATTCAATATTTCTGACCTGGTTACAGAATTTTCTCAGCCATCTGACGATGATGATGACGCAGAAACTGAAACCAAGTTCTCTGTCAGTAATATTGTCATAGAAGGAGGATATTTCGAGCTGATTGACCAGTTTAAGCAAAGCCATCAGAAAATATCTGACTTTGACCTCGGTATTCCGTTTGTTGCTAACTTCGAAAGCAAGCAAACTTCCTGGGTTGAGCCATATTTAAGTGCAATGGTGAATGGATCGCCATTTCTTCTCGATGGAATGGCGCGCCCTTTTGCCGACAAGCGCGAAGCAACACTTGAGCTTAAATTGAAAGATATTGACTTGACGTCCATTGATGAGTATTCACCTATTCCGACTGGAATCCATCTGGTGTCCGGATATTTTGATAGCGATCTGCAAATCACATTTTCGCAAATCGTCGATGAAGCCCCCGCGATCGTGATTTCGGGAGAAACGGCATTGAAGCAACTGATTGTCCATAACCGAGCGGTAGCGACGCCGTACCGGGTTGCACTGGGGGCACTTAATGTTCGCTTGAATGACATTGATTTGACAGGCCAGAAAACGTCAAATGCAGTGGTTGCCCTAAGCAATTTTGCATTAATACGTGATGGTGAAACCGAGGCTGTACTCTCGTTACCAAAACTAGCTATCAGCGATATCGAGATCGATATCACTCAACAGCAAATTATTTTCGATGAAATATGGCTGGACCGCTTTAATGCGTCAGTGCGCCGGGAAATAGAAGGCGATATTGATTTACTCCGTCTATTTGAGGAGAATCCGCAATATTTTGAGGAAAACCCGCAATATACTGCCCCTCTTCCAACATCGTCTAGAACCAAAGAAACAATACCCGTTTCGGCAGGTGCTGTTCCCGAAGAAAATAAATCTTTTCCGTTACCTGCGCATAAACCTCCGGTTCCAGAAATAAAACAAGTCGTTATACCGACACCAGATAAAAAACCGCATGTCGCTGCCAAACCAGCCAAGGCTTCGCCAGATGAAGCGGTTGCCGATTCATCCGCGGATGTAGATTCTTCACAGAAGGAAGAGATAAGCGAGCAATCGTGGACAGCGCAAATCAAACGCCTCAAGATCACCGCGGCATCATTTCGCTTTGAAGATGCGGCGCTTCCTGATTTACCGCCAATGGTTATTGATCCATTTAATTTAACATTGACGGATATTGATTCATCCGGTGAAGAACCTGTCGATTTGGTGTTGCAGGCAACGGTAAACCAGCGTGGCAGTATTGATACGGAAGGTTCGTTGTCATGGGCGCCATTGGCAGCGGATTTATCTATTGACCTTAAAGATGTTGATTTAGTGGCGTTGCAAGGCTGGGGAAGTGACAAATTGAATGCAGTATTAACGCGAGGGGCAGCTTCCTTTCTGGGTAACGTTAAAGCAGAGGGTGAGCCGCTAAAAGTATCAGTGACAGGACAAGGGCGGCTTTCAGATTTTAATTTATTCGATAAAATTACCGGAGCTGATCTGGCGCATTGGCAGAATCTGGATATCGATGGTATCGACATTGTCAGTGAGCCATTGCAAGTTGAAATTGACGAAATAACACTCAATAACTTTTTTGCCCGCGTGACGCTTCTTCCTGAAGGCAGGCTGAATGTTGGCTTGCTTGTCCGGGGAGATGAAAAAGCAACGTCACCGTCACCGTCACCGCCAGCAGCGGCAACGACAGATCGCCCGTCGCAAGAAAAAGCGTTGCCAGTGCGGATTGGCAACATCATCTTGCAAAAAGGCGATGTTAATTTTAACGATCGCTTTATAAGACCCAATTATCGCGCAAAACTGACCGGTCTGAATGGGGAAATCGGGCCAATAAATCCAGGCAAACAAGTTAACGTCGATATTCGCGGTGCGGTCGATAGGTCCGCGCCACTAAAAATTGGCGGTAAATTTGATCCATTCGGCAATGAAATGCAGCTTGATATCAATGCGAGCGCAAAAGGTATCGATATGCCTAGTTTTAGTCCTTATTCCGGCAATTATGTTGGGCAACTTATTGAAAAAGGGAAGCTTTCAGTGGATATTCATTATCACATCGAAGCGGGCGTTTTAACAGCAGAAAATAATATTTTCTTGGATCAGCTGACGCTGGGGGAAAAAACGGATAATCCAGACGCATTATCGTTACCGTTAGGCCTGGCAATTTCCCTGCTAAAAAACCGGCATGGTGAAATTGATTTACATTTGCCTGTCGAGGGTTCTCTCGATGATCCTCAATTCAGCATCGGCGGCATTATATTTGACGCATTTGTTAACTTGATCATGCGGGCGGTTACTGCGCCATTTGCGTTGCTGGGTTCAGTTCTGGAGGGGGGTGAAGAATTATCCGAGATTGAATTCTCAGCAGGCCAGGCAAGCATTGAGGCGGAAGCAGAGACGCGTTTGCAGACGTTATCCGAGGCGTTAATTGACCGGCCCGCACTGGATCTGGAAATTACCGGTTACGCTGACCCGGTAAAAGATTCCGAAGGGCTCAAGCAGGTCATTCTTGATCGCCAGATAAAAGCACTAAAACTGACCGAAGATGCGAAAGAAGGCAAAGGTGGCGGATCACTGGATGAAGTGACATTAGAACCAGAAGAATATGAAGAATATTTGACGGTTATCTATGAAGAATCAGATTTTGAGAAACCGACAAATTTCCTCGGTCTGACCAAAAGCCTGCCAGTTCCAGAAATGGAGCAAGCCATACTGGCGCATACCGAAGTGAGTGACGACCAGATGCAGACACTTGCCGAACAGCGCGCCGAAAATGCGCGCAATTGGCTAATTAACCAAGGCGGCGTTGCCAGTGAGCGCGTTTTTGTGCTTGGCGCACAGACTGAAACAGAAACGGATGAGCCGGCGCATGGCAGTCGGGTTGAGTTTTCGCTTAAGTAGACAGGGCATTGGGTCCGTGCGCAACGCCGAAATGACCAGCCACACGACAGTGGCCGTACGCCGCCCTTTGGTAATCTGTCATCGAGCTAACAAACCGTTGTGCAACAGATTACGACGCGGGCAAAGCATTGTATGCATAAGTCCGTAAACAAAAACGGAACTGGAAAAGAAGGTTGCTGGATAATATTTTTTTCGTTCACATTGCTGTTGTGGCTGTTTTAAAACGAAACAAGAAGTATGAATTTGTAAGTAATTACTAAAGGGAGTTTTTAACATGAAAAAGGCGAGAAGCAAAAAACCTCCTGAGAAATTCGCGGATACGGACGCCAAGGACAAGTCCAAACTCAAGCGCAAGGATTACGCGAAGTCCCTGCTCGCCTTGCATGAAGAATTGTGCGCCCTGCAGGACTGGGTAAAGACTACCGGTCAGCGTATTATCATCGTCTTTGAGGGGCGGGATGCCGCCGGTAAAGGTGGTGCAATTAAAGCGATTACTGAACGGGTAAGTCCGCGCGTGTTCAAGATTGTTGCCTTACCGGCGCCTTCCGACCGTGAAAAGTCGCAGATGTATTTTCAACGCTATTTCGCGCATTATCCAGCAGCGGGCGAAATCGTCATCTTTGATCGCAGCTGGTACAACCGTGCGGGCGTAGAGCAAGTGATGGGTTTTTGCACCGAAGAACAACATCGCCGCTTCCTGGAACTGTGCCCTTTCGTCGAGAAACAGATCGTCGAGTCGGGCATTTTTCTGCTTAAATACTGGCTGGAAGTCGGCAATGCAGAACAGGAGCGGCGTTTCCGCGCGCGTATAGACGATCCCGTGCGTCAGTGGAAATTATCGCCGATGGATCTGCCTTCGCGCGAACGCTGGTATGATTATTCCCGCGCGCGCGATCAGATGCTGGCAGCCACCGACACAGATTTCGCACCCTGGTATATCGTTGCCTCCGATGATAAGAAACGGGCGCGTTTAAATCTGATCAAGCATCTCCTCAAACAGATTCCCTACGAGCATCTGCCGCGGAAGAAAGTCAAGTTGCCCAGACGTAATATGGAGCATGCTTATGACGACTTAAAAACCATGAGTAATCGTCGCTGGGTCCCTGAAGTTTATTAAAGTCACGTCAAGTGTTAGTGTTCAAGCCGCCAGAAGGTTTACGGGGGGGTACGCTGTTGGGCGTATGGTAAACTTTAAATATTTATATACAGAAATTTTGAATTTCCGACACAGGTATGCCGCATGGCAACCTTTATGGAGCCTTTCCATGCGTAGAAGTATTCTTGTAATTGCCATTGTCCTCGCCGGCATCGTCGGCTGTTCCAAGGAAGGAGCTGAGTCGCAACAGCGCCCGGCGCCGGAGGTGACCGTGATGACCGTGACGCCTCGGGATATTCCCTATTCCGCGAGTTTCGTCGCGCAGACCGAAAGCTCGCGCCAGGTTGATATTGTAGCCCGCGTTTCGGGTTATCTTGACCGCATTGCCTACCAGGAAGGTGAACTGGTGGAGACGGGACAACTCTTGTTCCAACTCGACCCGAAGCCGTTTCAGACCAAGTTGGAATCCGCACGCGGTGAACTGCTGTCGCAGCAGGCAAGGTACAGGACGGCAGACGCCAATCTCAAGCGGGTGAAGCCCCTCGCGGAGCAGGATGCGCTCTCACAGTCCGATCTCGACCGGGCGCAGGGGGAGTTTGACGCTTCGAAGGCGGCCGTATTTTCGGCGCGCGCGAAAGTGAAAGAGGCGGAGCTAAACCTTGGCTATACGACCATCCGTTCTCCAGTGACGGGACTGGCGAGCCGTGCGCTCCAGCGTCAGGGTGCGTTCGTGAACGCGATGGCGGAAAGCGCGAACCTTACGTACGTCGCCGCAATTGATCCGATGTGGGTTACTTTCAGTGTTTCGCAGAATCAGATGGCGCACTGGCGTGAGGAGACCCATACAGGGTTAGTCATCCAACCCGAAAACCAGGATTTTGATGTAGATATTGTCCTTCCAGACGGAACGACATTTGCGGAAAGTGGCAAGATCAACTTTGCCGATCCATCGTTCAGCCAGGATACCGGTTCCTTCATGGTGCGCGCGGTATTGCCGAATCCAGACCGGGAGCTTCGTCCCGGTATGTTCGTAACGGTTTACCTGCGGGGCGCGTTACGGCCGAATGCGATTGTCGTACCGCAACTCTCGGTGCAGCAGGGTTCGAATGGCCATGTTGTATACATTATCAAGCCGGATGGTACAGCGGAGGTGCGGCCGGTGGTGGTTGGCGACTACGAGGGTGAAAAAGACATCGTGATCGTGAATGGACTCCGAGCCAAGGACCAGGTCGTGGTGGAGGGTATGCTGAAGGTGGTTCCCGGCCAGCCGGTCAAGGTTGTTGAGCCCGGCGCAGACAGCAATAAGGCAGTCGTTAAGCCCGCTGTCGCCACGCAGAAATAGGTAGAGCTTTATGTTCACGCACTTCTTTATCGACCGCCCGATTCTCTCAGCAGTTATCTCGATCCTGTTCGTGCTTGCGGGTGCGGTATCGATGTCTGTCCTGCCGGTTGAGCAGTATCCTGACATGGCGCCCCCGCAGGTCACGATCGACGCGCGTTACCCTGGCGCCACTGCCGAGGTAATTGCAAACAACGTAGCAGCGCCAATCGAAACGCAATTGAATGGCGTGGACAATCTGCTCTATTTCTATTCGACCAGCTCATCGAGCGGCAATATTCAGATTGTTGTCGTCTTCAAACAAGGAAGTGATCCGGACATCAATCAGGTTAATGTGCAGAACCGTTTGAGTCAGGCGATGCCTCAGTTACCGGAGGTGGTGGTACAACAGGGGATCACGGTAGATAAAAAGTCGCCCAGCATCATGATGGTGGTCTCGGTCTACTCACCCGACGAACGCTACGATGCAGCCTATATCGCCAACTATACCAACCTTTATGTGCTTGACGAATTAAAGCGCGTGCCTGGCGCGAACCGATCTTCCGTATTTGGGTTACCCGATATCGCGATGCGGGTGTGGTTGCGCCCCGATCGCATGGCCCAGCTGGGCATCACGGTAAGCGAAGTAAGTGCGGCAATCCAGAGCCAGAACCAGACTTTCGGTATCGGTCAGCTTGGCGCGCCACCGGCACCACCTTCCGTGGAACAGCAGTTTGTCGTGACGGCGCAAGGACTGCTTACTAAGCCAGAAGAGTTTGAGAATATCATCGTTCGTGCTGACAAGAAGGGTGCCGCTATCGTCCGTATTAAAGATATCGGGCGGGTCGAGCTTTCCCAGCGGGATTACTCCATGCCGAGCCGCATGAATGGAAAGACCGCGTCAACCATTGGTATTTATCAGCAGCCCGGTGCGAACGCAGTAGAGACCGCTGACGGCGTGCGCAAGAAGATGGAAGAGCTGAAAGCGAAGTTTCCAACGGGCCTGGATTATAAGATCGTGCTCGACACCAGTCAGTTCACGCTATACTCGATTGACAAAGTGGTGCATACCTTCTTTGAGGCGGTGTTGCTGGTGGTTTTGGTTGTATTTGTTTTCCTGCAGTCACTGCGGGCGACTGTTATTCCGATTCTGGCGGTGCCAGTGTCTATCGTAGGTACGTTTGTCGGCATGTATCTGTTTGGGTTTTCGATCAATATGCTTACGATGTTCGGCATGATTCTAGCGATTGGTCTGGTGGTGGATGATGCAATTGTGGTGGTTGAGAATGTCGAGACGAACATCACCAAGAAAGGGTTAAGCCCATTGGCTGCCGCGAAAGCAGCCATGTCGGAAATTGCGGGCGCGTTGATCTCGATTGTGCTGGTGCTGCTCGCCGTTTTTCTGCCGGTGGCATTTCTTGGCGGCGTGACTGGAACGCTTTATAAACAGTTCGCGATCACCATTGCAATTTCGATGGTTATATCGGGCGTCATGGCGTTGACCCTTTCACCGGCGCTCGCGGCAATTATCATTAAAGCACATCACGGCAAAAAGAACCGGTTTTTTCAAGCGTTTGAAAACACATTCGAGTCGCTTCAACGCGGTTTTCTGGGTGGTGTTGCCCGTGTCATGCATTTGTGGCCGGTTTCGCTCATCATGTTCGGTGCGGTGGTAGTCGGTATTTTGGTGATGTTCCGTATCCTGCCAGCGAGCTTCGTGCCGGAGGAAGATCAAGGCTACTTTTTTGTGTTAGCCCAGGTTTCCGATACCGCGAGCCTGAATGTCACGAGCCGTTTCAGCCAGGATTTGGAACAGATCATGCTCCAGGATCCCGCCGTGCAGGACGTCGGCACAGTGAACGGTTACAGTTTCGTCGACGGACAGCAAAACAATAGCGCTGCGCTGATGTTCGGACTGTTAAAGCCTTTCGATGAACGCAAGGAAGCGAGCATGCTGTCGTTCGATACACTGAAGCGGCTGAATGCGCAGTTTGCGGCGCGCAACGACGGTGTTGCCTTCGCCGTCAATCCGCCTTCAATCCCCGGTTTGGGCACCACGGGGGGGTTCGAGTTCTATATGCAGAATCGTGGATCTGGCGATCCGCGCGCCACCGATGCGGCGCTGCAGGCATTTCTCGAAAAGGCCCGCGAGCGCAAGGAGCTGCAAGCCGTAAACACGACATTCAGCGCGAATAGCCAACAGCTTTTCGTCGATCTCGACCGTAACAAGGCTGAGGTACTGGGCGTGCACGTTGCCGATGTCTTCAATACGATGCAGGCCTACTTCGGATCCCAAGTGGCCGGCCAGTTCGCGCAGTTCAGTCGTGTGTGGTTTGTCATCATCCAGGCAGATGCGGACTATCGCGTGAACCCGGAGGATTTCAGCAAAGTTTTTGTCCGATCGTCGAGTGGCGCCAACGTGCCATTGTCGGCGCTGATCACGACCCACTATGTTGCTTCGCCGAAGTTGATGACGCGTTTCAACGGCTTTCCGGCAGTGAAGATTACCGGAAGCCAGGCGCCCGGATACAGCTCGGGAGACGCGATCCGTGCGATGGAGGAAGTGGCGGCCGAAACGCTGCCAGGTGATTTTGCCTACGCCTGGGCGGGCCAGGCGCTGCAAGAAAAAGGTGCTGGCGGCACATCTTCGTCGGCTTTTATCTTCGGTCTGATCGTTGTGTTTTTACTCCTCGCTGCACAGTTTGAAAAATGGACGCTCCCTATTGCGGTGGTGTTGGTTGTTCCTTTTGCCGTGTTGGGCGCATTGTTGTTGACCTGGCTGCTTGGGCTCGAGAACGATGTATACTTTCAGGTTGGTTTGGTGACGCTTGTCGGGTTGTCCGCAAAAAACGCGATTCTGATTTGCGAATTTGCCATCGAGCGCGTTCGTCATGGCATGTCGGCGCGGGAGGCTGCCATCGAAGCGGCCGGTCTGCGATTGCGCGCGATTGTGATGACGTCTTTTGCGTTCATTCTCGGTTGTGTGCCGCTCGCGATTGCGACCGGGCCCGGTGCGAACAGCCTGCGCGCGATTGGCACTGGCGTGATTGGTGGGATGCTCGCGTCCACCCTGATCGCAATCTTCTTTGTTCCACTGTTTTTCTGGTTGTTGGAATCCATGAGTGCGAAGCTAGCGAATAAGAAAGCGCATGACGCTGCGCACGGCGAAGCCGCGTCTGTTTCCGTTCCTGATGTTCCCGAAGAGGCGCCGCATGCAAAACGGAATAATGATTAATTTACGCCGTGTCGTTTTACCTGTATTTGTTGCTGTTTTCTTTACTGCATGTGCCGCGGTAGGTCCAAGCTATCAGCGTCCGGCAATTGAGACGCCGGAGGATTGGCGGGTCGAATATTCACAGACAGAGTCGTTTGCGAATGTCAGGTGGTGGGCACAGTTTGGTGATCCGAAACTTAATGAACTCATCGAGACAGCATTGCGTGAGAACCTTGATATCCAGGCTGCCGCCGCTCGGGTAGATCAGTTCATCGGCGCATTGCAAACGACCCGGTCACAGTTTTTTCCGCAGATCAGCTACAACGCGGAAGCTGGCCGTCATCGCGCCACGGAACGTGGGCTGGTCACGGTTCCCCCGGGCTCCGATCCATATTATGCGCTCTATCACGGCGCACTTGGTGCGTCATGGCAGATTGACCTTTTTGGCCGGATCCGCCGTCAAAGCGAAGCTGCACAGGCGCAGGTGTTTGCGAGCGAGCAGGGCCGCAAGGGGGTTATTCTTTCGGTCGTAACAAGTGTCGCAGCGAGTTACATAGGATTGCGTGCACTCGACCGGCAGCTTGAGATCGCGCGCGAAAGCGCTGAGAACTACGGGGATACGCTACGAATTTTTGAGCTCCGCTACCTGGGCGGCGTGGTGTCGCAGGTGGAGCTTTCTCAGGCGCAGTCGCAATATCAACTGGCGCTTGCCGCAATTCCATTGATTGAGCAGCAAATTGTTGCGCAGGAAAACCTCATTTCGATTCTCCTTGGGCGCAATCCCGGCCCGATCCCGCGCGGCAGTAGCATCGACGAACTTGTTGCGCCAACAGTTCCGCCTGATCTGCCTTCGACGTTACTTGAGCAAAGGCCCGACATTGTGCAGGCCGAGCAGAATCTGATGACGACCAATGCGAACATCGGTGTGGCGAAGTCTCTATACTATCCAACTATTACACTCACGGGTCTGCTCGGCTCGGCGAGCACTGCGTTTGGTAACTTCCTGACAGGACCGGCCAGCACATGGTCGGTGTTTGCCGGGATAATGGGACCGGTCTTTACTTTCGGTGCCATCGAGGGGCAGGTGAAATCCGCCGAAGCCAGCCAGCGCGAAGCGATCGCCTTTTACCGAGCAACGATTCTCAATGCTTTTCGCGAAACCAACGATGCGCTCATTGGCGCGGTGAAGAAGCGTGAAGAGGCCGAGGCCAAAGCGAAGCGCGTTGCTGCGCTTCAGGACTACGCACGTCTCTCCCGGCTTAAATACGATAATGGTTACGCGGGCTATATCGAGGTACTTTTTTCGGAGAATGAGCTTTTTGCTGCAGAGCTGACCGCAGTTCTTGCAAAGGCAGAGCGTTATACCGAGCTTGTGAACGTCTACAAAGCAACAGGTGGCGGTTGGGTTGATGAGGCTGGGCAATTCACGCCGAATCCCCGGCTCAAGGCAGAGGATTGGGCAATCGATAATTACCAGCCTGACAGGTAACGGTGCATTACATCGCCTAGTTTATCTAGCATAGGTAAGCGGGGATATAGGCCATGCCCGTTACCTGAGTCTACAAAACGACGGAATTGGGATTCGTTTGCGCGTGAAAGCGAAGTGGACGATAAAAATCTTTTACAAAACAAGGCAAGGCAGCCTATGTTGCGTTTTCTCGGTTCATTTTTCACAAGATCAGCGGAGCGGACGGAAGGTCCGGATAATGCCTTGATTGAGGCGGCCATTGAGCGCGCAGTGGCTGGCACGGACCCGCGTATCCGTGCCATCGGATCATATCGGAAACGGCTTCGTCAGCCTGTTGAACAAGCCATCCTGCATGTTATCTCTCTCGTGGATGCTTTGCCGTCACCGGTAGAAATAAACCCGCAATTATTCAGCGAGGATCCGCGTTTACGCGCATTTTTCGATTCGAACAATCATATGCGCGAAGTTTTCAGGGGTTTTAAAACGATACGTGATTATCTGACGGATTTATCTGGACCCGCGCCCGATAAAATTTACGGTCTCTTGAGTATGGCTATGGAAGAGCGCAATGTGCTGGGCGTCGAGCTCGTTGGCGATATTTTGCGCCGGGACGTGATGCAAGTTACCGTTAATTTTACCAATCACCGTTATCTTGGGCCCGGCAGCAATGAACGCGACACCCGCCGTGAACTTAAGAAACGGGCTTTTGATTTCCTGATCGAAAAAGCGTTGGAGCGTATTACGGGCGAGCGGAGTAAAAGAAAGGAATTGGGTCGCCAGCAGCATCTTTTAAAACAAAAGCTTCGTACCATGAAGGCTGGGAACTGGGGGCTTGATGCAATGCTGACAGATCGCGAGCAGCCGTGCTCTGATATCGCTGCACTTGAATCAAAGATCGAAGCGATCGATAGAGAACTTGGACAATTTAATACCGATAATCTTGGTATCGAGGAGAGTCTAGCGTGCGTAATCGATACGTTAAGTCATCCTGCAGCCTGTCTTGCATCTCGTAAATTTAGCCTGCACCTTGATGCCATGGGAATCAAGGTGCAGGAGTTATCAGCAAAATCATCAAAGGAAATTGTGTTGAATGAAATTTTTTCCGGCACGGGAGAAAGAAGAATCATACTTTTGGGGTATATTGCACGAACAGATATACCGGAAACGCCGGATCTCTGGCGAGAAGGATATCGCTATCTGTAGACGAGATGCGGTTAGATGCTGCTGGCCAGCGTAAATTTCGCATTACTTGATCACAGTCGTTTTATCAGCTGAAACTGCAGCGTGTTCATTTAAACCTAAATTCCTCAGTTAACCAGAATCTGACGCCAAGAAAAATGTAGGTGAGTCGAGAAATTGTGTTTTTTGGGGTCTGGTAGCGACAATTTTGCTGATGATATAGCGAACCAAAGCTGGCCAGCGTTCTGCCTTAGGCA
>BQJA01000062.1 GCA_021604405.1 Nitrosomonas sp.
GCAGTCTTTGGCCGCCGGAATGGTTACATGGTTGTACAATAAAATTTATAGATCAGGCTGTTTTAAGCTAGCACTGCAAAAAATATGAAAGAATTGCAGTTTTTTGCAACGATTGACGCGTCAGTGGCCCAAGGTTCTACGCGTTAGTCATTCAGGTTAAAGAATGTCTTTATTTTTGCCTCTCATTAATTGTATCTGGTAAACATCTATTCTTTACAGATCCACTCCTCTAACGCCACCTGTCCAATGATTGAGGTCCACTTCTATTACTGACTGAAGGGACTGATATTTTTGCTCGCGCTTCAAGCGCCAATTTTATCAACATTTTTTCTTTGGACAGCGATTGGCTCCTTGAATGTCAAAGTACGATAGGGAAAAGGAATTTCGATACCAGCTTCGTCGAGCGCATTCTTAACTGCAGTGACAACTTCCCCTCGCGAACGACGGATATCCACTGGTTTGTTCCCTGTCCACCAGGTAACTTCAATATCAATACTGCTTTCACCGAAAGCTTGTGGAAAAATTTCAACCGGTTTTGATAGCTCAACCGTACTGCAGCCGTTTACTGCTTTTTGAATAACCGCTACAGATTCAGAAATATTTTCTCCATATGCAACACCCGTTATTACTGTAATACGGCGAAAGGGTTTATTGGTTAGCACATTTACCGGATTTTTGAATAATGTCGAGTTAGGCACTAAAACCAGTTCACCCGTCGTCAGGCGGATTTCAGTCATTCGTACATTCACTGATTCCACTTTCCCGGTAATACCCTGACACTCAATAAAATCACCATTCTCAAAAGGAAAGCGCCAAAGTAGAAGAATACCGGCGAAAAAATTGGCAAACATGTCTTGAAAAGCAAAACCAATGGCTATCGATACAATTCCAAGGCCACCTAGCGCTTTTGTAGGGGTAAGTCCGGGAAACCAAATCATCGCAGCCAGAAGCAAGCCACCTATCCAGATTGCGATAGTTATGAGCCGAATAATCAGCTCCTTAAAAGAGCTTCGGATTTTTTTTGATTGAAATAAACGATTTCCTAATTTTGAAAATAAACTTGCGACACCCCAAGTCAGAAATAACACCAAAACGCCTGCAATCAAGTAGGGCATATGTTCTATAAAATCCTTCCAAATGCCTGCAAGGGTTTCCTGGAGCGTTAAGACGACATCAGCAACGGAATCAGGTGCTTCAGTTTGTTCAACATCGAGAGGTCGTTTGCGTACATGATCAGCACCGTCGGCACCCATTGATATTGACGCGAAGCTAGCAGCGACCAAATTATTTTCCATTGTCTTGATCCAAGATTTTAAGAATATTTTTCTTTACTGCGCGTCCAGTTCTAATTGATAATAACTATACGCTGTGTTAAGCAACTGAAACGATTATGCCCCGTGAAAATTATCGAAGCGCTTGGCAGTAATCAGGTCACAAAAAGTATTTAATAGTCCCAAAATATACACCACCTTTAATACTTTCGACTATATCTTATGAAATACAAATTAATTTCTTATCAATCGCCTAATGACGATTTTCCGCCGCTCTTAAAAAAATTCAACTATATACAGCCGCTTGCTGAAGAAGAGATTTTGGCGCTTATGAAACTCCATCAATATTCAACCATTATCGACAAGGAAACCGTTTTTCTGGAACAGGGTGAAGTCCGTAACAAAAGCTTTATTGTTATGGAAGGATGGGCCTATCGCTATTCTTCTCTCGAGAGTGGAAATCAACAAATTATCAACTATTATTTACCCGGTGATGTAATCAGCCCATTTGCTTTGGTAATGCCTAAAGTTTCCTACTCAGTCGCCACCACTTCTTCCCGGTTACAAGTATGCGTATTTGAACCAGATGTATTAATTGAATTATTTTCTATTTATCCCAGATTAGCCATTCTTTATGGCTGGATGCTTGGCCGGGAAGACGCTTCAATGGCGGAGCAGGTTATTCGACTTGGTCGTCACTCAGCATATAAGCGCACAGCGCACTTACTGCTGGAATTATTTCATCGCTTGAAAGTCATTGGAATTAACGATGAAAACACCTTCCATGCACCCTTAACACAACAGCTGCTGGCAGATACGCTGGGCTTGAGTCTCGTACACATAAACCGTACATTGAAGAAGCTGCAAAAAGAAAATTTAATAAACATATCCGCAAAAGAAATATGGTTGTTAGATATTACAAAGTTAAAACAGATTGCTGAATATCGCATTTATTACTTAGATGAAATCAAAAAACTGAACACAGCAAACATACCCAGCCTGGCAGCCTAGCTAGCTTACGTACATCACGCTTTAATTTAATACAGCTACTAAGTATTATAATAACGGTTATTAACCTTAAATGCGCATTTAACTAATGTGCATTTAAGGAACTGAAAAATAAAATTAAGACATATTATACAGGCGGCGGTCTTCTTCCAATAACATAAAAGACAATCGCTAAAATAAGTCCTACAACGAATAGAATCCAGGCAATTTGCGTGGCTGCACCTGCAATGCCTGAGAAGCCCAACAGTGCAGCAATTATTGCTATTACTAAAAAAGTAACCGCTAGATTAATCATGACTATACCTTATCAATGGTTGTTTTAATAATAACCCTTAAGAAAAAGGTTTGAATAGTTGAAGTTTTATTGGCCTCACTTATTTAACCTTAACTTTCATAATATGTATTTTCAACTTTCGATTCATTAACACAAGTTAATTTTCATTATTAATTCAGAACATACCAAATATAAAAGGAATCGCAGTGATATTTCTTAGGGTGATTGTTATCGCTAAGTTGGAAAACCGGTACTATCTGCCTGATGACAATCCAGCGGCAAATAAAGCGTTACTCGATCAGAAACAGTTTGCAGGATTTGGTCGCGAGATTATCTCATCGTGTTCGGGAGTTAAACTGCCAGCAGCAGTTTAAGGGTCAATCGGTTCAGGGACAATGACTTTGATCACTTTAGGCAACAACGTAATTTCCACTGACGAATAACCGATAATTTCACCATCGCCTCTTACCGGTACGCGTTTATGCGGCGTGGCAACCTTAACGCGGCGGGCAGCACGATAGTAGCTTAGTTTAGGTGATGACTTATGACGGCCCCGCAGAATACTGTCTGCAAGCGTCAAATAATCCCTCAGGGTGCGGGCATGAACAACGCAGATATCGACCAAACCGTCATCCAGCGCAATATCCTCTCCCCAACGCAGTTCGGCCGCACCGAGTCCACCAACATTGGCTACCATAATGAACGAGGCGCGTAACTGGATTTCCCGGTCGTCTACCAGCAAGGTAAAGCGCCAGGTACGCCCGCTAAGTAATTCCGGCAATGCATTCCAAATGTACGCAATCTGTCGAAAATAACGTTTAGACGCACGCGACGTTCGCTCAGCGATTTTTGAATAAACGCCTAGACTGATATGAGAGAGAAATACCCGCCTGCCAACACGCATAGCATCGAAGTGGCGTAGTTTTTTTCCGTTCGCGGCAAGTTGGCACGCAAGTGACAAATCAAGCGGAATATTGAGTTCGCGTGCCAGAAGATTAGCTGTCCCTACGGGTAATAGCGCGAGCGGAGTTTCCGTATCAATAAGCGCACTGCCGACTGCAGCAACAGTACCGTCACCACCCGCAACGGCAACACGCACACAACCTTGACGCAAAGCCTGCCGAACTTTATCGGTAATATTCTGATCGCTTTCCCCGGCAGAGGTGAAATGACATTCCAGCGTAAGCCCGGCCGCCGCGCAGGCTTGGGCCAGCTCCTGTTCCACCGTTTCAGCATCACAACTTCCTGCGACCGGATTTATTACTGCATAAAGTTTTTTGTTATGATGTTCCATGTAAGCCTTGTTTGTCGCTTTACCGAGTTAACCGGTCGTTATTTCTGCGTCGAATCGGCGTGAAAAAATGTTTGCTCGAAGAAAAAATGCATACCGTTTTCGCTGCAATGAGAATGTTCTACTTGAATATATTCCGTAGACAGGTAACCAGTCTTTTCCTGTCCTGCTCACAGCCACGACGTGAGGTGATAGTGCAGCATTGCGGGCTATATGATACCGTAATCTTGGTCTTTAGCCGCCTATACACTCAAATAAATTGATCGATAACAACAGGTTACGAGTTATCGATCTCAGTAACCAGGGCCTCACAAGTTCCGGGCAAAAAGTATTTGCCAAAATGCAGGACGGATGCCTGTAGAATGACAGTCATTCATTCAAAAAAATCCAGGCTAAAAGCCTGGATTTTCGTGACTCAACCAATCAGCTACTTCAGCATCTACCAGAAAATTCATCTGCTTCCCGTTCTGCCTGTTCTTTAGATATACCGTAGCGCTCCTGAATCTTTCCTACCAGTTCTTCACGCTTGCCATCAATAACATCCAGGTCATCATCAGTAAGCTTGCCCCATTGTTGCTGCGCTTTACCTTTTAATTGCTTCCAATTGCCTTCAACTTGATTCCAGTTCATAGTAATTCTCCATTTCTATGTTGATAACATTTAATTGTTACTTGTTACCTAAAAAAATCCATACTGAAAGTACGACTAGCGTTTACTAGTGACGTAACTTTACTTGCGATTAATAAAATGCACTATTAACTATGTTAAAAACGTCAAAATATTTACTGTAGATTGTTTATGTTTAGGTATTTCCACACATTAATAAATAGCGGAACAGTAGTAATGGTTCTATTCCATTAAGTGAGTTTATCAACACAATTCGTGGTAGACAGTTGACATGGTAAAGATGGTGGGGCTACACGCTGGTTGTATATGGAATACGATTCCCGATTGTGGTGATTCCGGTTTGCATTCGCTGGTACGCGGCACATCCGTTAAGTTTCCTGCATCTAAAAGAATATTGATAGAGGAGCGTAACGTATCTGTGCTTCATTCTACGGTGAACCGTTGGGCGATCCAGTTTCTATTATTGCTGAAAAAAGTTCTCTTAAAGTATAAGCGCTCGACTGGTGGGAGCTGATAAACGGGCGAGACCTATTCCAAGGTCAATGGTGCTTGTTTACACCTCTATCACTTTGTGGACTAGGACGGTAAATGATCGATTTCTATATTTGATTATCCTCAAATTTTTTAAGAAGAATAGACAATGGCATTATCGACACATCAGCAGCAACATATAGAAGTCTGGCAGTCAAGCAGTTTATTGAAGGCGGATTATTATCGTGAGCACAGATTGTATATTGGATAATTGGCTCCGAATATAACAGGGCTGAGCAATTGGATGTCAAGCTCCTGCAGCGATGATTCCAGTGAACATCAAGTTTGCCGTATTAATCAAGCAGTGCATTATATTGCACGGTTCTGGTGGTCATACTTTACAATTGCCAGCTGATGTTCCCCACAATGGCTGGGCGAATTGTTGAAATGCCTGGATAGATTGCAAGCAATGGGGAAAATCTGGTCAATAAGTCCTTTCTTCTACGATTTAGAAAGCAAGCTGGAAAACAACAAATAAAATTATTCAAAATGCAATTTAACAGCGTTTGAGTCAATCGGTACGGGAACAATCACTTCTTCATCTTGATGGCCATCACCAGGCAAATCAATCGGCACATCGCGCATGATCATGCGCATAACGACCGGCACATGATCGGAGACCGCATCTGCAAAGTCGTGAATACTGCGATCCAGCCGAACAATGGCTGCATCATCGCCTGAAATAACGCCGGGGGTAATATCCTTACTTACAATAATATGATCAATTAGCGAACGTTGGCTCCCACCAATGTAAGAAGCCGCGGAGGTCATGGCATCATCGGCCGTTAGCGCAAACAGATCTGGTGCACCGGAAAGCGCGGAAAGAACATCGTTATTCAATTTTTCGTTGAAATCTCCTCCCAGAATAACTGGCAAACGTTCGCGCTGGCGAATGTCTTCAACAATTTTCGCCAGGCTTTCTGAAGCAAGACGGCGCCGTTCTCGGCTTACTGCGTCACCAAAAGCCTTGAAATGCACGACAATCATCACGAACTTTACCGGACAGGAATTACCTTCCTTAACGTTGCATCTAGCAAATAGCGGGTCCCGAGGAAATGCTTTTTTACCGCCGTGGGTTGTAATATCCAGATCATCCCGGTAGCGATTGTTCATCTCGAGTAACAATTCAACTTCACTGGTTTCTTCGTCATACAGAACACCCAAATCTTGCGTTCCTGAAACATCCATAATTTTAAACGCATAGGCATTTCCGTGTTGACGCATGGCTGTTATCAATTGCTCCATCGCGGGTTCTTCTACCTCTACTAACCCCATGACATCCATAGACAGACGGTTCATGACATCCGTTACCCGCTGCAAACGCTGACTATCAATATTTCGGTTGAAATGCTCTATATTCCAGAAGCCTACATCAGCAAAATCAGTGTTGCCTTGGAAGCTGGGGACTTCAACTTCAAAATCATTTGCATCATCAAACCCGGCAATATCAAAAAAACCCAAATAAGGGGAGCTGTCAGGGATTGTAGCCAAAATCTCATCGAGGCTCTCACTGCGCATTATTTCTCCTGAACGTTGTTTACGAATAATATGCGCCACAATTGTCGCAATGCGAACACCCTCATTAGTTGCCGTATCACTGGTTTCTTGCCATCCGGCATGATGTAAAGCGACCAGATCCCAAGTGTTGTTAAAAACAGGCGATCCCGATGAACCGGGCTCGGTATCGGTTCGATAATGAATCACTTTATCTTTGATCCGTAACACTTTATTATCGTGAATGGCTATTTCCTTTTCACGTCCGGCAGGGTGCTGAATGATATTAACTCTTTCGTTCCGGGTCACGGTTGCCGGATTACGCAACAATGGAATAGGTTCAATAGCATTCAATTCGGATTCGTCGCAGGCGACAATAGTAAAATCAAGATGCTGATCGGTAATGAAGAATTTTTCCGGATTCAAGGAAACCCGGATTTGTTCTCCACCTTCTTCAAATCCAAATGTGGCAGTGGTGCTTTCTGCAACCTCTTTATTTGCAATAACGTGGTTATTGGTCATAATGAACTGGCGGCCGGCAACCAGGAACCCAGTACCGGCACTGCCTGGAGTCATCAATTTGCAGACGGCTTCAGCACGCATGGTGCCGAAGCGTAAGAAATTAGCGGGCAGAAAATCAACGCCTTGATGAATTTTCTCGAAAAAATCCGATATATCCGCTTCCAAGACTTTGCGCTGTTTTCTGTTTTCCAGATGAACAGGACGTTGCTTTGTCGGTTCAAGCGCTCGGCCCCTTCGTACGACCAAACGCTGAAATTCTTCTTTGTCCAGATCTACAGCATCTTTTATACGCATCGCTCGGCCCGGACATAACCTTTTATTTGCGGTACGTGATATCTCTAGCGATGGTGCAACAGCATCGATAACAGTTTTAAAGCGCTGACCAACATTATGAAAGCCTGAATTTTCAGGATGCAGTTCATCATTCCACCCGTCTGGCTTGACTGCATTCCGACAATCCACATAAAAAACATTGTCAAAATTGTTCGCTATGGACGTCATCATTTCATTCAACAAATTTATGATAACGTCCATAATAGCTTTTTGTAGGTTTTTATCCTCTATGCCATTTGCTTGCATCGGCTTGCCCAACCATCTGCCGTTATTGGGAATAGCGTAATCATAGCCATGGCAGACGATTTTAAGGTTTGGAAATTCGTTCCGCAAATGTGAGAAAAGACCGGCATAAGAATCACCGACACTTTCCATAAATCGCTTAAAATTATTATTCGGATAATTTTCCGGTTTCCTGCTGGGGGAATATTGGTTTAATAACTTAGAGAGCCGTTTATTTCCTACCAGGTCATTACCGCCGCCACTTATCAAAAAAACATCTGGCGTTTCATCGCGAATGATCTGGGTGAATTCATCCTTGGCAAGGATGTCCTGCAACAGATCACCCGCTGCCCCCAAGCTATAGATAGCATAATCATCAAAAATCTGATCAATAACATCATCAAGAAGAAAAGGATATTGGAACCAGGAATCACCCTCAGATACGATACGTAAGCCACCCCAGCCATTGCGGATTTTGCGCTTGTATTGTTGCTGACGCCGCCAGCGGCTAATGTTATTTAAAGAACCGAGAGCAATATCGCCTTCATCGTCAGTGTCTTCCACAAGTTCATGGTTAATGGTGACCACCGGAGAAAAAGGGCCAGACCGCTCTTCATCCAACGTCACGAAGGGACGGATTTCGCTGTCATCAACATCAATGTCATATAACATATCCCTCAATTTACTGAGCCTGATCTTCTTTATCATCGCAAGCTTTCCTTGTAATAATGTGTTAACGCAACGCACTTTTCCGGGTATTGGAAATAAATTTTTGTACACCGTCGTGAAGCGGACCTATCTCATTAACTTCCAGCACGGTCTCGGCAAGATTTCGATAATGAGCTCGGAACAATGGCGCAAGTTTTGACTATTTACGCCTTCACTCCGGTTATTAACGAATGGATTTATTCCCGCCTGAAGCTGGCTTCACCTTTCCTGTCGGGCAGCTTTAACGTTAGTTTTTTGCCGGAAACCTCCGCCGCTTTTAGCTGAGACCAAGCGTCCGGAAGCTCTAGCGGTAGCCTCGGCCCTTCAGAAATGCATGCTCGCTGAGTCATCCGCAGGTTGGCAGGTGCATCCAACTTACCTCCAAAATTGTTGCAACCGTCAAAACCCGTAATTATCGCCCCGTCAATTTCAAAATAGATTTCATTCTCAGATTCCACAGCTTTGCCATTGATCGATTCTAAGACCCATCGACCCTGTAGATTTGACACATCCATTGTCCCCTCCACAGCAAATGCCGAATAGGATTGCACCGATACAATGAAAAACCAAAAGAAACAACAAACCACTGATCGCACTGTCATCTCCTGTTTTAGAAAGTACCAAACAAATCGAACTAGCAATAATCGGGATTGGCGCCGCACGCACTATCAACTAGCGACTGTATATTGGTTTTTGTCGTGTAAGTCGTATTTTTTGAGAAACGTGATGCACCCTGAACTTTAACAGTGCCTAAGGTAAAACCCCAGCTAGTAGTGGCCGATACTTGGTTTGACTCATCGTCCGTCGGTGGCGGACCAGTATATGAAGTTTTTACCCCAAAATTCTGAAGCCATGGCCCTCCGCTTGATCCTCCTGTCTGGTTTGAACCGATGATTACGTTGAATGGAGCATCCTGATAACCAACTGAATCCGTCCGAATCATCTTGTCTCCAGGAAAATCATTCGCCGGGTAACCAAGTTGGGTGATTTGTGCGCTTTTCTGATTTAAGAATCGTGCGTATCCAAATTCCGGATTTTTAATGAAACCATACTTTCCAACTACATCAGCAATAAGCTTCCCCTCCAGTTTTTCAACAACGATGACCGCAACATCGTTTTCACAAACAATTCCAGGCGCTTCTGCCAAACATACATCAGTGCCGTCCCAATAAACCTTTGGCACCCACCACTGTTTTGCAACCCATGTGCCAAAGGGCTTGGAACTCTCATGACGCGCTGGTTCAAATGTCACGGATTCAGCGAAACCATTATCCTTCTCTCCAAAATTATGAACACAGTGAGCTGCGGTGACCAACAGTCCCTTTTCAATAACCGATGCTGTGCAGACAAAGGTATCGTTCCCGAACTTCATGAAGAGTTTTCCTGTCGAACTCCACGGAAATTTGTCGACTGGATCAATACTGCTTCCTTCCGGGTCAAGAGCGTATAATGAACTTGCTCGCTTTGTTGTAAACGGGTGGTTTCCTTCCCCAAAAGCTTCTTGGTTAGCGCCTGCAGGCAACCCTAGAATTGACCGCACTTTTTCACTGAGTTTGGCCGGGTCTGAGAAAAATCTCTTCTCCAGCGATTTTCGTGTCCGTTCAGCCTTCAAGGCGGCTTTTTCGATACTCATTTCGGGACCTTCTGGCGGACCAGCCTTGTTCTCATTTGCATACGCTCCTGTTGTCGCGATTATAAAAAATGACAAAGCGACAGCGTTTACAGTTATTCGATTCGGAATTTTCAAATTAAACATAGTGATCTCCTTCTGATTTCTAATCATAGACAAATGGTGCAACACAAAGAACTGACCATCCTAAATGCCTGAAGTGACTCCGATTAAAATGAATCTTTGTTCTTCATAAAGAACAAAGCCTTTAAGTACACCCTATCTCAACTAATAACTCTCTGCTTCTAACTTATAGATTGGGACGATACGGACTACCCAGGCATCGTGTTCAATCCAGAGACTCCAATCGCTGTTACAACTAGAACCTGTTTTGAACCCTCAAAACATCCTAATGTCAACGCCGTATACCCCTTAATGCCCGCCATTGCATTTCTGGTTAATTTATTTCGTAGACCAGAACCGCTACATCATCATCTGTCTAGATGGATAACTCTTGTATCCGATACCATCTTGACATAACAAATCCTCCTTACTTGCAATGCGATATGCTTAGGGGCTTACTTACCAACGGAACAAACAAACGTCCTCGTTTATTACACGCAACTTGCTCTGCACCTAAATAGCTCGTTCCGCACTCCCTCCTTTCATATGAAATTATTGGTCATGACGAGTCTAGAAATTGATTGCTCAGCCATAATTATGCACAAATCATGCCAGAATTATTGATAACTTAAGCTATTAATATTATTAAGAAATGATATTTTAAAATGAATGAAGAGTGGGTTATATTGCACCCACCAGAGCAGGTATTTAAGAAAGTTAAAGTAATAAAAATCTTCTTAAATAATGAAATGTATGTGATTAACCCAGTTTTGGGTCATTTTTGACCCAGATATTTAATAAGCCCGAATATGATATTTTTTAAGCCAAATCGGGGATCGGCTATGGAATGGTTCGGAATAACCAGCTAGAGAAGTCTAAGCTATTGATCGAACGGTTTCTTGGCTGAATAGAAACTTAGCTCATTTTGTAAAAAATCTTTCCCCGATTGGAGTTAATCAAAATGATTTAGAAAATGGTAGTTATACACAAAATATTCTCCGCCACTGAGCAGATCCAACCATGGCCATTGGTTGAAAGGGGAACATTGACGTGATGGTCATCATCTGAAAAATTCAGTACGGTGAAAAAGTACTCCAGCTGTCCGCCTTCTGTCGTACCCCAGCGGTGATAGATTGCAATATCCCGGAATTCATCAACGTCATTTAGTACTCACGCGATACCACCTTCTGTTTCATTGACTTTTACAGTTGTAACGGTCACAGTTTGCGAGGAAGCGGTGACAATTGTTCCTGTCTCACCTTCATGTGAAATTGTAGCCGCTTTTTCAGGATATGCCATTTTGTCCTTTCTCGGTTACTTTTTTGGCGCAAGATGACAGCAGATCTCCTCAAGCACCGCATCAACATCCGTATAATTAACCAATACGGTTTGCAATCTGTCGTCATTTAGTAAAACCAAACTCGGAAATCCACTAACACCGATGGCGCGCGCCTTCGCTATCTCGTCAAGTAACCGCTGTTGCGTATGGTCGGCAACGAGGTGCACTGAAAATCTTTCCTGATCCAGGCCTATCTCACCAGCCAGTTCGATTAAGGTTTCATTATCCGAGGGATTTCGGGCTTGCTGATAATAAGCCTTTTGAATTTGCCGGGTCATCGAAATATCGTATTCATCACCCTGTTCTCTGGCGGCTATAACCGCGCGGCAGGCTGGATAAGTGGCCCGGCGGGGTTGGCACTTTGTCCAGAAATCATCGTTAAATTCGATGCCGGGAATGTGCTCTTCGATGCGCCGCCAATTTTGCCGCACCATTTGCCGGGTTGACTCGGGCATGATTTCATCCGTATCGGGTGCGAGTCCACCAAGCAAGCGGATAAGCGCGACATTATCGGGCAGTCGCTCGGTAAGTAGCCGGTAAACTTTCGAAAAGCCAAAACACCAGCTGCACATCGGATCGTGCACGTAAATCAGCTGCTTACTCATTTTGTTTCAGTTTCAAAGTGTTGCATTAAATTGCCGATGATAGTGACGCAGCTTTCGATTGAATCTATCGCGGCAACACTCTTGCCGGCCTGCCAGTAATCGCATTCACCGGTCTCATCGCGCGACGATTTTTTCAATTGCCAAATCGATTTTAAGGCATAGATTGTGCGCATCCAGTGTTTGGTCTTGCTTCCCGAGAGCATCCAGCGGGCCAGCCAGCCGGGCTGCAAACCACTGCGTTTAATATAGTTGGTGTTAATGATGGCAACCGGCACACCGGTGATTCGCGCTGAGAGTACGATATCAGATTCTTTTGCATGAAGAATCGCCCGTTTATATGCTTTACTGGCCTGGCATTCTTCACTGGCGATAAACCGGGTTCCCAGTTGGCAGGCTGAATAACCCATATCGAGCGCCTGTCGCAAGCCATTTGCATCACCGATACCGCCCGCGCAGACTAAAGGCACACCAAATGATTGAAGTTCGCCGTAAAGCGTCCGCATTGATTTTGTCCCGGCATGACCGCCAGCGCGATTGTTAACGCAGATCAAGCCATCGGCACCATTGTCAAGGCCGATTCTGGTCCATTATAATTCAGTAACATCATGGAATACCAGGCCACCGGCGGCATGCACGCGTTCGGCTACCCAGTCCGGTTTACCTAAAGATGTAACGAAAAACCGCACGCCCTCTTCCAGCGCAATATCAATCCACACAGCCATACGCTTCTGATATTTTTTCGATGACTTTTCGATTAATGCATTCATGCCGATCGGGCGGTCGGTTAGAGTACGAATCATACGAATTCCTGCCCTGAAATCGTAGCCATAAACATAGGTTAACGAAATCGGCTGCAATACTCCCAGACCGCCCGCTACAGACACGGCGGCGACCAGTTCAGGGTTGCTGCAGGGATACATGGGGCCGCCGATAACGGGATAATCAATACCCAGCAATTCAATAAATTGCTGAGCTGCAGCAGGAAAAAGCGTTGTGTTCATACTATTTTTTGTATCCCAGCAGCCAGGTTGCGTGTACCCGGGTGACAATTTCACCTGCTTCGTCGATGAGTTCTGCGGTAACTTTCACCGACGAATGGTCATCTATTTCACTTGGCAATTCGAACTTGGCTGTGGCTGTGAGTTTACCACGCGCTTTTTTAACATATTCCGCTTCGATTCCGCACAAAATGCCACGCATGGTATCCGGGATAGTGGATAACACAGCGAGACCGCTTGCGATTTCACCAAGATTAATCAAAGCAATTGCATGGATCGATTTCAGGTGGTTGCGCACTTTCCTGCGGTCTTTCATCGAAACCCTGACGCGCCCAGGCGAGAGCGCTTCCACCCTGGCGGAAATGTTGCCACTATAAGGGGCAATGCGACCAAGCACAAAACTGAACAAGAAGTCCCCGGCGGGAAAAACCTGCAATCTGTTCCACCATTTGACTAATAAATTTTCCCTGCTCGATCGCACCGCGTCTTTACTTTGCAAAATTACTCGAGACATATTTTAACAGCAACTATTGCCACAAACTGCGAATGACGTTTCGCCGCTATTGAGGGCTATCGTATTAACTCTAAACAGGTTGATTGTTATCATGAGTCGGCATAAAAAAATGGTGGGTTGCTGCGCTCAACCCCGCCATATCAACCACTGAAATTTACTTACGCAGCATCTCTGCCAACGCAGCAAAGGTATCTGCAATAAGTCCTTTATTCATGCGGTTTTCAGCGTATTTAGTAATGATATCCCATCAATTTACCTATCAATAGATATAAAAAAACCCACTATTGAGCGGGTTTAATTTGAATTATTCGGGCGTTAAATGCCATCAAGATATTTGTTTACCTCATCGCTATGCTTGTCTAGCTCATCAAGTAGCCTTTCATCAATCTTAATCGGCTCTTGTGGCTCGTCGTAATCCGGTTCATATGGCTGGTTATCCGGTTTTGGATTTTCCGGCTGATTATTTGAGTCGCTATAGCTTGACGCTGTTAATTCAACCCTTTTTCGCGGTTTCTCTGGCTTTCCGCCGATTAAAGAAAAATATTTCCGCTGGTAAAGATTTGATAAGTCTCTGGCGCCAATTGCTTTTACTTTAATCTTGCCTTTCGATACATCGATAAGCTCACTAATTAATTCCTTTTCATCTTCGTTTGTTAATTCCTTAATGTATTGTTTTTCCTTTTTGCCTTTTTCTAAACATTCATTATTAAACCTACTTACCATTTCCCGCTGTTCGGGTGATAACCGTTTAATGTAGCGTTCAATATTTTCATCTGTCGCAAAAAGTTTTTCTTCCTCTTTGCGTTTATTTGCTTCTTTTTTAAGCTTTTTTTTGGACTGTTTCTTTTCTTTGCTCATTGTATCCGCCTTGCTTTGTATTAAATTTCGTTTAAAAATCTTTTTCTATACATTGGTATAGGTTAAGAACTTTTAACGGCCTTAAATCGCGTTTTAACACGCCGGTTTTTTCGTTAATTCGTTAACCTTTGCGTTTAACTCCTGAACTGCTTTGATTAGTACCCCTATCACGCTGTTGTAATCAATACCCTTCACGCCGTCATCATGCGTAATACATAACGAATCATTTTCTCTTTTCAATATTTTTTCGGTAGCGCGTGCGCCTAGTCCGTGATAGGTAATACCTGGATTGTGGTTTACCTGGTATGTAATCGGCTGTAACTTCATCAGGAAATTAAGTCCTAAAGTTTCCGGCTTGATATCGTGTTTTAATTCTTCATCAGAAAATGATTCAATAACCACATTGCGCCCGCCTGTTGCACGAGTGCGCACGCCTGAGACTGTTGACGTTAAAACGAAACCATAGGAACTAGCCGCCGCCGTGCCGCTATCCGTAACTAGTTGCCTGGTCCAGCCTGAATCTGCCGTACCGCCTAGACTGTTGCTATTGCTCGCATTCGTGGCATTGGTGGAGTTGCTGGCGTTTGTCGCATTGGCCACTGTGCCGGATACGTTTGAACCAGATACATTATTTGCCGAACCGGCTGTTAAATTGCTGATTGTTTGCGTGCTTATGGTAATTGTGCCTAGCAAGCTAATAGGTCCGGTCGCTGTTAACGCATTTGCGCCGCCCTGTCCAAATGCCACCACGCCAACGCCGCCAGAACCACCACCACTGCCATGCACTCCAACCGCTCCAGGCGTTAATGTGCTGCCGCGTATTGCTGCGCCGCTGCCGTTTGTTGTAGTGGCGACCACGCCATATTGCGCCCCGTTGCTCCTATTAGCATGTACCGCGGCGGAAAAGCCACCAACTGTATTATTACCTTCAAACCTGGCTAACCCACTAATATCGATATCTGCCGTGCCGGTTATATCGCCAGCCGTAACAGTGCCTAGATTCGCCGTTATTGCTGACAATGTACTGACGTTTAATTCATTAGTTGTTACAGAATTAGCGGCCAACTCGTTTGCGGTAATGGTATTGCTTGCTATCTTGCTAGCTGTTATCGAATTCGCGCCTATTCTGTCTGCTGATAACGTGCCTGTCGTGATGTTTCCTGCGTTAAGACTGCCAATTGACGCGCCGTTAGTAACTTGTCCACCGCCTGCATTCTGCAATATTCCATTACTGGAAAGTGTTATCTGATTATTTTGGTAGTTGCTTTGCGCTGAACCGCTCAACGTGCCGGAATGGTCGCCGGTTGTCGTGTAATCATCTGGAAGTTGAACAGGTAACAGCCTGGTTTCGTCATCTTCCAACATTAAATTACGTGCGTTTTTTGTGTCCGTCATTTCTTGCCCCTTTAATTTTTTTAAAAAGTATTATCCTTTGGCAACCTTTGCGGCTAATTCGTCATAACCAGCCTTTACCATTTCGGTTAATTCTTCATAGCTATAATCCGGCCTTACACGTTTAACCCCTGGATTCCGGTCGATTCTCCATTCTTTCGTTTGCATAATGTCCAGGTTATTCCGTCGCCACTGTTTTGCAGCTTCCACGCTATCAGTTGGACAGCCTTTATGGATACACTTGTAAAGCATTACACGACTGATACCCAATTCCTGCGCCAATTGTGTTTTGGTTAATTTTTTCATAACGTTAACTTGTTAACCCGTATTAAAAGCTGTTTCACTAGAATTTATGCGTGGTATTCACCGCCCACGGCTAAAAAAATCTTCTGGAAGAACCTAACTCATTGAGCTGTAAGTGTTTTTATCATTGCAACCGCTCCCACACGTTTATCAATAGAAACGGCTGCATGATTATTTGTTACTTCCTGAATGCCAGTGTAGTCGTGGCTCTAATATCATCCACTGCCTTAGCAATAGCTTTGCTTACTGCGTCCTGCGCCACTGTTAACGGATTGCCGTTACCGTGTTGAATAGCCTGGTGTACGTCAATGCGTGCGCGTGTTATCAAACTTTTTTCTATGCTTGTTATTGCGTCCCTGACTTGCTGCTGTTTATCGTTATGACTGACTGCTGCTTGCTCGCTACCGTCATCTTCATTCTGTTGCTTGTTCTGGCGTGCTACCTTCATCCACTTGTTCCGTTCATTGTCATCTTTCCAGCATTTCTCAAGAATATCTTGCTTTTCAGAATCGCTTTTATCCGTGGTATCAAGATATTCCTTGATTTCCTTATCAGCTTCCACGCGCTCTTTCATGTTAATAGCCATCTTTACCGCTCCTTTGCTTCGTTAAAAAATCTTTAAATGTCTGTTAGTGAATCATTTCCTTTTCAATCATCTCGGCCAATAGCCACGGATTATATTTAGCTTGTGGTATCAGCATTTCAAATGTGCCCACTCCACGTATTGCCACTGTAAGTATTACGTTATGCGTATCTGTGCTTGCATCAGAAATATATGCGCGTTTTTTGTCTGGGTTTTTATTTAATAGCGCGTTAACTCTTTGACGCCGATTAAATTGTGCGTCTTTGTTTGCTCGCTCCAGATAGTAGTCCAGTGCCTCGGGATTAGTTTTGCACTTTTCCAATACAGTACGCCGGTCTTCGCCCGGCTCTTTTATTTGGCTTAACCAGCTTTGAATCTTCTCTATTTGCTCATTCGTAAAAAACGGCTTGCCTTCGGCTTTACGCTGTGCACGCTCAAGGACAGATTCAGCTTTTCGCGCCGCCTTTTCTCTTTGTTGTTTTTCTTTATGTTCTTTCAGTGCCTGTTGTGGGTCATCCGCGTTTTCCATTATTTCGAGTAGCGTTTCATAACTCATCCCATGACTCCTATAATTTTTTTACAGATTATGTTTTTTTAGGCGTAACAGCCGTAACAAGCGTAACATTGTTGATTGTAAAGTGTTTTTAGTGTTACGTCTTGCCGTAACCAGCCGTAACAAGACGTAACAAATCTTCTAAATGTGTCTTTGGTGTTACGTCTGTTACGTTTGGGAATTTTGTGCCGTAACAAAATATTCCTTTTAAAATCAATCGTGTTACGTCTGTTACGTTTGTTACGTCTGATTTTGTGTTACTTGTAAAATTTTCTCTGAATTGATTTGATAAACTTTGGTCTGCCTGCCGTCTATTCGTCTGTTTTGTGCCCGTTCGCCGTTTTCGCTTGGCTCTGGCAGCGCACCCAAGTTAACTAATAAATCCAGACTTCGTTTAAAGTCGCAACCCTTTAATGCTTCACGCAATCCACTCTTAGTGAATAAATAAACACGTCCTTCTGTGCCATCTTCGTACCATCCCGCACGGTCATTAATAATGACGCTTGAATCGTGTACGCGGCTGAATTTGCTATCTCCATAGCGGTCGATAAAATCAGCTATTTGTTCCAATATCTGCCGCCGCTCGTCGTTACCCTTGCCGCGCGTGCTACACCACGCCTTATATCCCTCGATAGCTGCGGCCAATGCTTCCCCATCATCCCATCCGGTTATCCCGTATTCGGTCGCCAATTCTCCAGCCAAGGCAATCAATGCAAAACGCGCCGCTACTCGTTTGTGTTGGCCTTCTGCGCCTTCAATGGTGGCTGCCATGGATTCTTTCGTTCGTCTGTATCGCTCGTTAATGTTTTCAGCACGGCTGGTTAGGTTCTCCAAAAACACACGGCCTGCAATCCCGTAATTCTTCCCTGCTTCTTCGCGTATGGTGTCTGATAATTCCGCGCCAGAGTGGAACCCATGCAATTCATCGAAAATGCCATGTTGTCTATTAACGGGTATATCAATCAATCGCACGGCCTGACCTGGCCTGCTGCGCTGTCCTGCTTCAAACATTTTTGCAGAAATTGATATTTCTCCAGTGGACAATACAAAACAACGCCACCTGTTAACCTCGCGTGCGCTGCCGGTTCGGTTTGCTCGTTGCTTCCCCTTGCCGTTGCCAAGCGCATATACAATGTTGCCGACTTCTCGCGCGTCACATTCTCCAAGCTCATCCAATACCAGCAAACCATCATTAAATAGCATCGCCGCACCTTCCAATCCATTGGCAGTTGTCCGCCAATTTCTGCAATAATTCTCACCACCCCATACTGAGCCGGCAGCAATGCCGCCTGTGGATTTACCCGTTGAAGATTCACCAAATAAATTAATGCCGCCACTTTCAGCGTTTGTTTTTTTCAATAATGCGCCCGTAAACGCTACAGATATTGCCAGCATTAACATTGGATTGTTTGCAGCATATTGGGCTACGCCTTCTTGCCAGCCGTCTAACGTACCCTTGCGGGTATATTCTTCGTGAACCCTGTTACCACTTTGAAAAATTATATTGTCTCCGTCCTCGCCATAAACTTTATCAGGCAAAACAAACGAATCATCACACCAACCAACCTGCAAAGCGCACTTGATTTCTTTACGAGGTGGATTGCTTTGCAGATAAACAGATAGCAGATTTCGTGGCCTATTACCTGGTTGAATCTCGACACCCATTGCCATCAATTCACGCCGCAATTCATCACCACTGCCACCAAGCATTTCCATGGGCATTGCCCACGCTCTCCAGCTTCCTTTCGTGGTTTTGAACCGTAACAGCCGGCCGTAGTTGTTTTCCTGATTGTCATATGTAACGGCTTCAACATATAGCGGGCTGCAAACGCGCGTCCTCGTTATGTTTTCGTCTCTGTCCTTCTCGAAAAACCACACCCCAGCGTGCATTCTTTCCGATTTGATGTAGCTGTCGAATACACGAAAACATGGCACTTCGGTTTCATTGGGCAGTGCGGTCGCGCCAATTACCAATCCTGTTTTACCTGCGAGGTTGATAACTTTGTTTTCTGATTCTTTCCCGTTTACATGCGATTTTTTAGCAAGTTTGGCTTCAATATACGCCGCGCCACGTGCCGCGCTTTCTTCAAAATAATCAGTCATCGTATGCTCCCTGTATAATTCCTGCGGCCTTCGTTAGCCTGTCTTTTCTCTCCTGCGTCAATTCTTCGCCCTTGGCTATGCTCGACGCGATAACCGCAACAACTAACGTCTCAAATTGAATACAACGTAATACATCGCTGGCAGGGAAGGGATTTTTGACTGGCCGTCCATTGGCGCTGGTTCTTTCCGGAAAAAGACTGGACAAATCCATACCGATTGCAGAAACGATTTTGTGCGCATCGCATCCTGCGAAACACTTCAGCAGGATTTTTGAGTCGTTATTTTTTATCGCCAGACTGGGGTTTTTATCATTATGGGAAGGGCAACACGCTATCCACCTGTCATGCCCGGTTCGTTTAACTTTACGTAAATTTGAAAGTAGATTTTCGACAAAATTCACGATATAATTTCCTCCGTGGTTAATTAATGTGGTTAATTTTCACGATATAATTTCCTCCGTGGTTAATTCATGTGGTTAATTGATTACCTTAGCTCATTGATTAACGTGGTTTAATGTTGAAAATTGTTTAAGTAAATAGCCCGCTTCCCTGGCGGGCTTTTTTTCATGCTAACTGGTTTTCTTTCAAAAATTCTTTTTTCACCTTAATATTCTCGGAAGTTTCCGGTGCGTTAAAGTAACGCAAAACTAACCCCGACCAATCATCGCTACCACCGCCGCCAAGCCGCTGACACACGTATATTTTTATCAACGTTTCGCGAATACCCTTTAAATCTGCTGATTTTTCGATATCTTTGCAGATAACCGCACCTATTTTTCGAAGAGTCAGTTTGAGTTTGTAATCGAGTTCGCGAATTTCGCCGTCAATCTCATTAATAACCTGGCCTGCCAAATGGCGCGTTTTTTCTGCCTTTTGAAATGACAATATGGCGTTATCGCATGCCGCCTTAACCTTGGCCAATCCTTCCGTGGTAATGTCGCCGCGAAGCTCTTTTTTTTCGGCTTTCTTCATTTCTGTTTCAAGCCGCCGCGCTTCTGTAATGTGGCCTGTCATGGCCTTTTCGTTGGCATCGTGTTTAGCGATGACGCTTTCTTTTTTTCTTATAAGTTCAGCTTTTTCAGCATCTAATGCGTCGCGCTTGGCGCGTAATTCTCTGAGCTCATCGGATTCGTTTGTTTTTTCTGATTTTTTGGTCATTTTTAGTTCCTTGGTTTATTTGAATAACTCTGTCCGCAGCTTACCGACATTGAATGCTGTAACTCGGCTCGACAATTTAACCGGTCCCGGAATAGTGCCATCCTTTATTTTTCGCCAAACCGTTGGAACAGAGCAGTCCAAGAGAAGCGCAACCGTTTTGATTCGAACGTAAGCCGAGTTCGGTAATTCATCAAAATTTGTAAAAGAGGGTGGGAATTTTGTTGCCATTTTGTTCTCCTTTTTTATATTAAAACCATCACGACACATATGAAACGCTTTGATGTTACATGCAAAAAAATCTCAGGTTTAAGGGAAATGAAATTCATACAAATACGGTTATTAATAGATTAACGTTTTGATATTGCGTGAAACATTGTCCCATTTTTAGGGGAAAATGAGACTTTGCTAATCAAAATGCTTACTCGTACGCTGTTTGATATTGCGTGAAACAGTGTCTACTTTTTAGGGGAAAAATAGACTTTCTGTTACAACCTGAATGATGCTTATGGTGTGCTTATGTGGTGCGAGATTTGTAACAATACTGCGCCCAGTCATCCATTAACTGTTTACGCTTATCAAATAAATCGCCGCGCCGGTATGCGGCTTCTACTCTGTTTGCAATAGTGTGTGCTAATGCCATTTCACAGACTTCATGCGGGTATGCTGTTGTTTCGCTTGCCCAGTCCCTAAAGGTGGAACGGAACCCATGCACAGTGATATTCTTGTCGTTAATATCCCTGTATCCCATGGGCTTTAAAACATCCAGCATAGCGCCCTCTGATATCGGTTTATCTTCCTTTACGCCAGGAAAAATATAGTCGCTAATGCGCATTTCCTGCATTCTGTGGATGACATCTATGGCTGCATCGGATAACGGGACTATATGCCCGCGTCGCTTGTATTTCATTCGCTCGGCCGATAGCGTCCATACACGCTTATCCAAATCAATTTCAGACCATACCGCGCCGCGCAGTTCGCGAGTACGTACAGCCGTTAAGATAATAAATTCAACCGCCGCCGCTGCATAGCCGGGTAGCTTTCGCAACTGCTGCATAAACTGTGGGATTTCTTTAAATGGTAGTGCAGGATGGTTTTCTACTTTTGTAACTTTTGAAGGTTTTGGCAATAGCTTGTCAAGGTGGCCTTTCCATCTGGCGGGGTTTTCACCTGTCCGGTATTGCCTGACTGTTGCCCAGTCAAGTATCGATTCAATACGCCCGCGTAACCGTGTGGCTGTTATTGTGGTGTCTTTCCATGGCGCTTTAAGAACATGTAACACCTTGTCGTTATTAATATCTGCAACATTAAGGCTACCAATAGCCGGGAAAATATGTTTTTCAAGCGCAGCTAACCATTGTTCTCGGTATTTGTCGTTGCTCCATCCGTCACTATGTGACTTGTGATATTCAATAGCGCAATGCTGAAAAGTAACCGTTTTTATGCTGGCCCTTTTCCTTGCTTCCTTTAATTCACGCACATGCTCTATTGGGTCAATATCATTGCGTACCAGCTTACGTAATTCACTGGCCTTTTCTCTAGCTTCCACCAAAGATAAGTCTTTAACGCTGCCAAGTCCCATATCGCGCCGTTTGCCTGCAAATGAATAGCGAAATATCCATGATGCTGAATCGGGAGAATTGATACTGACATATAAATTACTTGCACCGCCTACGGCCTGAGGGGTGTTATTTTTTGAAGTTCTTAAAAGTTTATTAAAGGCTTTAATTGTTAATGCTGCTTTAGTTCTTCCCATCAATCTATCCATCAATTATTGTAGATTTCTGATTGTATCAGAAAGAAGCAGGTAATTACATTATTTTAATATCCTTCTATTTTTAGTAGCTTATGAAACGTATAGAAATTTAATGGCAATCAGAATTAGCAGCAAAGGTATCTGCCAGCTGGCGGGTGGTTTCGGGTGGGGGAACAGGAATTCTCAAGTGACTGTCACCGGTTTGCTCATCACGTTCAACCCAGGGATGTGCAGGCGCATCAGGGTTATGCGCCGATGTCAATGCCGCAACAAATTGCCCACCAATTTGAGCAATCGTATGCCAAGGATCAGTAACGGCCGGTGACGTTGTCGCTGAGGTTTGACTTGAATTGGCTGGCGCAGTCGCTTTATCGGGAGCAGCTTCTGTTGATTCAGCAGCTTTTTCTGTTTGTGTCGGCGGCTGTTCGGCCTGATCCAACGGATCACTACCCCCCATATTAGCCGTGGCATTTTCCACATCTTGCATAAAGCGTTTCAA
>BQJA01000063.1 GCA_021604405.1 Nitrosomonas sp.
TCATCGTCATGCTGAATATTCGTGAAACGATTTTCTGGTACCACTTCTGAGCGAATGGTCCCCGGCGATCCAAAAGTTATACCGATAAATCTTGCGTCATTCTGCCCAAAATCGTGCATAAAGCTTTGCGCTGCTGCGCCACCAAGGCTATGTCCGGTCACGAGCACTTGTTCGATATAGCTATGATTGCTGATATAAGTAGCAACGGAGTTGGTAAAAACACTTAAAGAATCGTAGTAGTCCTTAATCGAAAAAATATCCTGCTGTAAGTCTTCTCTGCCATTCTCCGTCGAAGGATCGTTTGTACCTTCAAAGGCAATTCCTAACGTGCGCTTGCCCTCTAAAATCGTCAGGCCAACGGTTGCCGATGCGTTTTCGAAGTCATAACGCAGCAAGTCGCCGTCTCCATTGCCAACCTTACTGAACCTGGAGTCGGTTGCAGTGAAGCCTAAATCAGTAGCTTCCAGTGGTTCCCATCCATGGATCTGCGCGTTAATATCGTTGATAACCGGCTGCTCTTTGTGGTGCGTATCAGAATAAGCGCGTGTAGAAAGGTCGGCAGCTTCAATAATCATGTCGTCAGTGGTTATTTCAAGCGGCGCATTGATGTTGTCACTGTCATTCATCGCATTAATTTTTGAGATAAGGGATTCCATGCTGTTACTACCTTAAAATATTCTTCTTGGCTTTATCCTGCTTTGCCAAGGACGATATTTTAAAAAAATTTTCCAACCAAACCTGCTAAGCAATTTACATCGCCGCTGAATCAATTCGCTTGATTCAGTGGTTTTCATACTATCATGAAACCCATCGCCATTACATGTAACGCAGCACGCTTTGCGGATAACGCCGCTTCAGCGTCCGGTAGCTACGGCAAACTGGGTAGAGAAGAATTAATGCGAGCAGCGCGGCCAGATAAGCCTGTTCCAGGCCGCCCCGGCTTAACACAACGGTGAGTCCGGCCAACACACAAAAATGCGCCAGATAAAAAAACAGCGCGGTTTGTCCATAAACCAGCACAGGCCCGTTAATGCGCACACGAATCTTTGGTTCCAGCCACATAAACAACGCCAGAATGACAGCCATCAACCCAAGTTCTAAAGTTGTGTAAGCCAGGCTGGGGGGGTATTTACTCACGTGCAGCCACTGCACGATTGAATCGCCTTCCAGGTACATCAGCATATTACCGTAGCCGTCAAAAGCGCGAATAAGTACAAAGCAAATCAGCGCGGCTATCCCACTCACCATTAATAGCTGCGATGGCGACCAGCCACTGTCCTGACGCTTCATCAGCCATTCGCCAAAAACCCAGCCCAGCATCATCATTGCCAGCCAGGGTACAAAGGGATAAATAATCGAAAGCGAATCACCAAATGATGGCGCGAAGGTAAGTGCCAGCCAGAACGGAACGTTACCCTCAGGATCCCAGAACCAGACAGTGACCATTTCGCCACCTACAATAATAGCCAATGCAAACAAAAGTATCGCGTGCGTGCTCAAACGCCGCAATAGCACCATCAACATCATGCTGATGCCGATGGCATATAAGACCTGCAATACCACCTTGCCTGAAAATAGCGATAAAACGCAAAGATCAAGTAATGCAATGAAGGCGCCGCGAATAAGTATGTCACGGTCAATTATTGCGTTGCTAATGCCTTGTGCACGCCGTTGAATAGTGTTGATTGCAACGCCTGTCCCGGCTAAAAATACAAAAGTCGGTGCGCAAATATGCGTAATCCAGCGTGTTAGAAACTGATCGGTGGCAAAAATAGTGCCCGTTTCATATAGCAGAATTGAGTCAGCAAAAAGACGGCCTTCGTTAAAAAACCCTGAGGCATGATCAAGCGCCATCAGAATCATCACAATACCACGCATCCAGTCGATAGATGCGATACGGCCCATATTTCCTTGTAGTATTGTCATAGCTATGTACGCTGACTTACTTTGTTTACAATGTATTGATTGAATTCATGGTGCCATGATGCGCGGTGACTGGCAATGTGTATTACAATACGACCAGATTATTTCTGTGAATGAGTTCTGGTTCATCAACATAGCCCAGGATTGCTTCGATTTCACGGCTTGCTTTTCGCATGATTTTGCCTGTTTCAACGGCACTGTAATTAATTAGTCCCCGGGCAATTTCCCGGCCTTCCAAATCAAGACATGTGACAGCCTCGCCGCGCTCAAAATTACCGCTGACTTTGCTAACACCAATTGGCAGCAGGCTTTTGCCATCTTCTATTAATGCCTTTGCCGCTCCATTGTCCAGGGTTACCTGGCCACGCACCTGCAAATAATCAGCCAACCATTGCTTGCGCGCTGCCAGTACGGGTATTCTTGCCAGTAATCGGGTACCGATGGATTCTCCCTGGGCAAGGCGAATCAATACATCTTTTTCGCGTCCTGAAGAAATAATCGTATGCGCGCCACTACGTGCCGCACGTTCTGCCGCAATAACTTTGCTCAGCATTCCCCCGCGTCCAATGCTGCTGCCGGCGCCGCCCGCCATCTTTTTAATCGCCGGATCACTGGCACTGACTTCTTCAATCAGTTTCGCTTGTTGATTCTTGCGCGGGTCACTGGTGAAAAGCCCCGCTTGATCAGTGAGAATAACAAGTACATCCGCTTCAACCAGGTTGGTGACCAGCGCAGCCAGCGTGTCATTGTCGCCAAAACGGATCTCTTCAACCGCGACTGTATCATTTTCATTAATAATCGGGATAATATTCAGTTTTAATAGTGTCGTCAGTGTCGAGCGCGCATTCAGATAACGCTTTCGATTAGATAAGTCTTCATGGGTCAGCAAAACCTGTGCGGTTTGTAATTCATATTGGCAAAAGCAAGACGCATAGGCTTGCGCTACCCCCATTTGTCCAACTGCGGCGGCTGCCTGTAATTCGTACAGTGCGGTCGGACGTTTTGTCCAGTTTAAACGCTGCATGCCCTCAGCTACTGCACCCGATGAAACCAGTACAATTTCCTTGCCCATCTGCTTTAGTCTGGAAATTTGCGCCGCCCAACACGCCAGTGCAGCATGGTCAAGCCCCCTGCCCTGATTGGTGACGAGGCTGCTGCCCACTTTGACAATGATGCGACGCGATTTTTTTAGGATGGGTTGCATGTTTACGCGGAAACGAATGGTTACGGTAAGATCCCTGAAATGACAAGTTATAGGCGCAATCTGAACTGCAGCACAATGTTCAGCTCTGAAAGCTGGCTGTTAAACTATGTGACTATTTCGGCGTGGTTTTCTTCTAAATGCGCCATGATGGCGTATGTCAGCGTTTTGCAGCCTTCTCCCGTGAGCGCCGAAATGACAAAGCTTTTTTCTTTCCAGGCAAGTTTATGAATAAAATCGCGATATATTTTTTCACGCTTGTCTTCCGGCAGCATGTCAATCTTATTGAGTACTAACCAGCGTGGTTTTTGGTAAAGCGTATCATCGTATCTTGCAAGTTCTGCGCCCAATGCATTAACTTCTTGCACTGGGTCAGCATTCTCGTCCATCGGCATGATGTCTACCACATGCAATATTAACCGGGTGCGGGTTAAATGTTTTAAAAAACGGTGGCCTAACCCGGCACCTTCCGCGGCGCCTTCTATTAAACCGGGAATATCCGCCATGACAAAACTGCGGTTCTGGTCGACCCGTACCACGCCCAGACTTGGTTTTAATGTCGTAAATGGATAATCACCCACCTTTGGACGCGCAGCGGAAACAGCACGAATGAGCGTAGATTTTCCGGCATTTGGCAACCCCAGCAAGCCCACATCGGCGAGTACTTTCAATTCCAGTTTAAGCGTAAGTTCCTGTCCCGGTTCACCGTAGGTGAATTGGCGCGGCGTCCGGTTGGTACTCGATTTAAAGTGTAAGTTCCCAAGTCCGCCTGAACCGCCTTTCGCTAATAATACCTTTTCCTTATCATGCGTCAGATCAGCGATAAGACTGCCCGTCGTAAGATCGCTAATAACCGTGCCAACCGGCATTCGCAAAATAATGTTATCGGCGCCTTTGCCATAGCAATCCGAGCCACGCCCATTTTCTCCTTTCCTGGCGCGATAGATCCGGGCAAAATGATAGTCAATCAAGGTGTTGATATTCCGGTCGGCCACGGCATAAATACTGCCGCCTCGCCCGCCATCACCGCCATCCGGGCCACCTTTGGGAATGAACTTCTCACGGCGGAAACTGGCGACGCCATCTCCTCCTTTGCCGGCATAAACCTGAATTGTCGCTTCGTCGATAAATTTCATCCGTGCTCCAAAAATGGCTTGTTAGGCAATTTGCTTAATTATCACAATACAACAAAAAAAGCCCCATCTATTTGACGGGGCTTTTGGCTAAAAAACAAAAAGCGCATAAATTTTTCAGCAGAATTTTTGCAAATTCAAACGGGTGCAACACTTACTGTCTTACGTTTGTGCGCGCCTTTAATGCTGAAATTTATCTTGCCAGAAATTTTAGCGAATAAGGTATGATCCTTGCCCATTCCAACATTCTCGCCTGGATGGAACTGTGTTCCACGCTGTCTAACGATGATGCTTCCGGCTGAAATCACCTCTCCACCATATCGTTTCACCCCTAACCGTTTGGACTGAGAATCGCGGCCATTTCTCGAGCTGCCGCCTGCTTTTTTATGTGCCATAGTCTGTACTCCTTATGATGCAATTCCAGTAATCTGGATTTCGGTAAAGTTCTGCCGATGACCTTGATGTTTCTGGTAATGTTTGCGGCGGCGCATTTTAAAAATGCGAATTTTGTCGTGTCGACCCTGATCCAGTACCTTTGCGCTTACTGTTGCACCTTCTACAAGCGGGTTGCCCATTGAAATTTTTTCTCCATCAGCAACCATCAACACCTGATCAAGGATTAACTCACTACCGCGCTCTGCTTCAATTTGCTCTACTTTTAATTTCTCACCGACTTGAATACGATACTGCTTACCGCCGGTTTTTATGACCGCATACATAGCTGACTCCATACATCATTTTTACAGAACCCGGAATTATACCTAATTGGTGTGGTCTTGTGCTGGAAAATTGCATTGTTTGCACCATTATACTTGACACACATGCATTGTCATTCCTACCATAGCGTTTTCTTCAAGGTAATAGTGTGTCAATTGAACATATAAGAAGCTTTATCGCCCAAGATATGAGCGCCGTGGACAACGTTATTCGGAAAAAGCTTCATTCTCACGTTGCGCTCGTGCGTCAGGTCAGCGAATATATTATTAGTAGTGGTGGAAAGCGCTTGCGCCCGGCACTGGTTGTCTTGTCCGCCGGTGCATTTGGCTATACCGGTAAACATCACCATAATTTAGCCGCAATTGTCGAATTTATCCACACTGCGACGCTGTTACATGACGACGTTGTTGATGAATCGGAACTACGGCGTAACAAAGAAACCGCTAATGCGTTATTTGGCAATGCCGCAAGTGTATTGGTCGGTGATTTTCTTTACTCGCGCGCCTTTCAAATGATGGTAGAAGTCAACAATATGCGTGTGATGCAAGTATTGGCTGACGCTACGAATACCATTGCTGAAGGAGAAGTTTTGCAATTATTGAATTGCCATGATCCAAATGTTGAGGAAGAAAACTATTTACGCGTTATCCGTTTTAAAACCGCTAAATTATTTGAAGCGGCCACCCGTCTGGGGGCGATTATCGGTAATGCAACACCGGAAGAAGAAAGAGCGCTGGCAATTTATGGTATGCATCTGGGCACTGCATTTCAATTAATTGATGACGTGCTGGATTATTCCAGTGATAACCAGGATACTGGAAAAAATTTAGGGGATGATCTCGCCGAGGGAAAACCAACATTGCCGTTAATTTATGCAATCAGAGCGGGCACAAAAGAACAAGCAACAACGATTCGCAACGCAATTGAAGAAGGCGGCAAAGACGGATTTCAACCCGTTTTACAAATAATTCAGCAAACAGCCGCGCTGGAATATGCCAAGCAGCGCGCGCAAACGGAGGCGGATACTGCAACAGCGGCGATTACATCACTGCCCGAATCTGAATATAAGGAATTTCTGTTGCAATTAGCCGATTTTGCAGTGACGCGTAATCATTAATGTTCAATTAAGCGTTTAGGATCTCCTTTCGTCAAGATATTGACGCGGTGTATCGATGCGCGCCGTATCTGAGTCGAGAAGATCCGGACGTTAACTTGTGGTCGGGTCCGCTGGTTATTTACGTTAAGCATAACATCACGGAACAATTGTCTTAATTTGTTAACTTTGAAGAATTGGACGAAGAATTTGACGAGTTCGATTGGTGAATATGACGTTTGGCGAACATAAAGAGATCAAAGCGATTGGTGATTTCCAGCTTGCTGAAAATAGATGTTAAATGATTACGCAAGGTATGCTCGCTAATATGCAGCATTGCCGCGATTTGCTTGTTTTGCAGACTGCAGGTCTCTTCTGCAAAAGTGCGAACGATGGCACGTTCTTTGCGTGTAAGGGTAAATATTTTCTCGGCCTCTATGTCGGACTGTTTCTTTTCACCGGTACGTGACAATTCGACTAAGATGCGGCTGGTCGAGCTGCGGTCAAGCCAAAGCTCACCTTCATGAACCTTTTCAATCGCTTTAAGGATGGTCTTTGTCGATTCTTTTTTGTATACGACGCCGCGAATACCGGAGAAAACTGCCCTGTCAATAATTTTTGAGTCGCATATGCCAGTAAAAATTATAACGCGGGTATGCTTATTCTCGACAAAATCAGGAATAAAACTAATGCACTCTGTATCACCCAAGTAAACGTTGAGCAAGAGAATATCCGGCTGCTTCTCTGCAGCCAGTCGCTTGGCGTCGGCAATGTTGGTGGCTGAACCGACGATTTCCATGTTCGGTTTATTGTCATCGATAAGTTTCTGCAACCCTAACAATACAATCTGATGATCGTCAATTAGCAATATCCGGATAGGTGGTGGCGTTTTACTTGATTGCATAATATCCATTATTACGTGGTCTTATATACCTACAATAATCAGTTAAAATGTGTTTCACAGAGTACTAACGGCATTTTTTACGCTTTCATGAATATAATGCATGCGCGTATGTTTCACGCCGGCTTTTCAGCACCATTTTCTTCACTCAATGCAGACACTTTCGTAAGATGAATCATTGTATTGCTTAGAAAAAAATATAAAAAACCAAATAAAATCAGAAATCCCATGTATTTCCAATTGCAATAGAACGGCGCATTTTTCAGCACCGGACGATCTATGAACGGAATTCAGCACTAATTCAAAAGAAGCCTGTTTTTTTATTGCAAAAAAAAGCCCGTTTACCGGATGATAAACGGGCCTTTATTCATTGCGATTGGGCGGTTTAATAAGCTGTCATTTCTAATAACATACTAAAAAAATTAATCAGTGATTGCCCCCTGACTGGCGCTTGAAACCAGCTTGGCATATTTCGCCAGTACGCCACGCGTATAACGTGCTTCGGGCGCTTGCCAGACGGCGCGGCGGCGCGCCAGCTCTTCTTCAGATACATTTAACTGGAGCAAACGTTGCGCTGCATCAATCGTAATTGAATCGTCTTCCTGCACCAATGCAATGGTCCCGCCGACAAAAGCTTCAGGCGCTACATGACCCACCACCAGACCGTAGGTACCGCCGGAAAAACGTCCATCTGTGATCAATCCCACCGAATCACCCAGACCCTCGCCAATAAGTGCTGAAGTCGGTGACAGCATCTCTCGCATACCGGGCCCACCTTTCGGACCTTCATAACGAATGACGACCACGTCACCAGGTTTAATTTTCTGCGCAAGAATGGCCTCCATACAGGTTTCTTCTGAGTCGAACACACGGGCAGGTCCAGTAATTTTTGGATTTTTTACCCCGGTAATTTTGGCCACGCAACCTTCAATAGCCAAGTTACCCCTAAGGATAGCCAGGTGTCCTTGCGTATAAACGGGATTATCCCATTGGCGAATGACATCTTGGTCCTGTCGCGGTGAATCCGGAACATCCCGCAACACTTCTTCGACCGTCTGGCCACTGATTGTCAGGCAATCACCATGCAAGAGACCATGTGAGAGCAACATTTTCATTACTTGCGGAACGCCACCCGCCTCATGTAAATCAGCAGTCACGTAGCGCCCTGACGGTTTTAAGTCACATAACACCGGGACTTTGCCGCGGATTTGTTCAAAATCATCAATGGTTAGCGCCACATCTGCCGCATGCGTAATCGCCAGCAAATGCAGCACAGCATTGGTTGACCCCCCGACCGCCATAATTACAGCAATGGCATTCTCGGCGGATTTTCGGGTAATAATATCGCGCGGTAGTATTTGCCGCTTAATTGCGTCAGTCAGTACTTCCGCTGAGCGGGCCGCACTGACGCGCTTTTCCTCATCAATTGCTGACATTGTCGAAGAATACGGCAAACTCATACCCATCGCTTCAAATGCAGATGACATCGTGTTCGCTGTAAACATTCCGCCACAAGAACCTGCGCCGGGACAGGCATGCCGTTCCACTTGCAGTAATTCCTCTTCATCAATTTTATGCGCGGTATATTGCCCGACCGCTTCAAATGCGCTGACAATCGTCAGGTCCCGGCCTTTATATTTGCCTGGTTTAATGGTGCCGCCATAGACAAAAATTGCCGGCACATTCATCCGCGCGATTGCAATCATCGCACCAGGCATATTTTTATCGCAACCGCCAATGGCGATTACGCCGTCCATACTTTCCGCCTTTACCGCGGTTTCAATCGAATCTGCAATCACTTCGCGGGATACCAGGGAATATTTCATTCCTTCAGTCCCCATGGAAATGCCGTCGGATACCGTAATCGTGCCAAACATCTGTGGCATCGCACCTGATTCTTTTAATGCGCTTTCCGCACTGATGGCCAGCTCATTTAACCCTATATTACAAGGCGTAATCGTAGAATAGCCATTGGCTACACCGACGATCGGCTTAGCAAAATCGCTGTCGGTAAAACCCACTGCTCGTAACATTGCGCGATTAGGTGCGCGTTTTGCCCCTTGGGTAATAGCCTGGCTATGCTTATTGTCTGGCATGCTATCTCCTGAGAATAATTAATTTTCTGTCACACATTCGTATTCTTTATTAACCAATGCACTTGGTATAATGCCTATTTTACCGTAAATAAGGCTGCATCCCATGCTCGTTCATCCTCAGATTGATCCGGTTGCATTAACCCTGGGCCCATTATCCATTCATTGGTATGGGCTGATGTATCTATTGGGATTTGTATTATTTATTATACTTGGGCGTTACCGTATCAAGCGTACGCCACAATCCAAATTCACCAATGAAATGCTGGATGATGCGTTGTTTTATGGTGCCCTAGGCGTAATAATCGGGGGTCGCCTCGGTCATGTGTTATTTTATCAGTTCGGATATTATCTGCAGCATCCACTGGAAATATTTGCGGTATGGCAAGGCGGCATGTCGTTTCATGGTGGATTTATCGGTACCTTGATAGCGATGCTGCTATTAGCCCGCAAATATAATCTGCGTTGGCTTAACGTAACTGATTTTCTAGTGCCCATGGTGCCGCTCGGGTTGGGTGCTGGCCGTATTGGTAACTTTATCAACGCCGAGTTGTGGGGGCGGCCAACCGATGTGCCATGGGGCATGGTTTTTCCTTACGTTGACAATCTGCCGCGCCATCCTTCACAGCTTTATCAATTTTTTCTTGAAGGGATAGTTTTATTTCTGGTGGTATGGATTTATTCCGCCAAAGCACGCCCGATGGGTGCGGTGACCGGGGTGTTTATGGTCGGCTATGGCGTACTGCGATCAATTGCCGAATTTTATCGCGAACCGGAAACTGGCTTTATGGGTATACTGACCTGGGGAATCACGATGGGTCAATGGCTTTCACTACCCATGATTCTTATCGGTACTGGAATGCTGATTTGGGCTTACCGGCAACCCGTTAAACAGGAAAAAGGCGAACGTGTAAAAAAAAGAAAGAAATGATACGAAAGTTACAATACTGTGGAGAACGCATCATCACTCACCGTAGATATAATGATTACACCTAACTATTGAAATTTAAACTATTTTGACGTTTCTGATATAAATACTGATAGACGGCCGAAACAATCGGATTTTTCTTAAAAAATACATCACATCATTTGTTCAACAACTGAGGATTGTAATAGCAGGCGCTTTGCCGGAAACCAGACATTGAAACGACTTCCTTTGTCTACATTACTGATAACTTCCAGGCGCGCCTGATGCCGGTTGAGCACATGTTTGACAATAGCCAACCCTAAGCCTGTTCCGCCGGTTTCGCGCGATCGACTGCTATCAACACGATAAAAACGCTCCGTCAGTCGGGGGATATGCTCGGGCTCAATGCCTATCCCACTGTCTTGAACAGAAAACAAACCCTGACCGTTTTGGACAGCCCAGCGCAAAATTATTTCCCCACCATCTGGTGTATAGCGAATAGCATTCGTAACCAGATTAGTGAAGGCACTGCGCAACTCGTCCTCACTGCCTGTTAACTGGACATCGGTGGCAAGGTCAAGTTTAATTTGATGATGTCCCGCGCTAAGTGACTCAGCTTCATGGGCCAAGTCATGCAACATTTTGCCGACATCCACTTTTTTTTCTTTCATCAGATTCAGTGCATTTTCCAGGCGCGACAAAGTCAACAAATCCTCTACCAGACGCTGCATACGTTTGGCTTGACCGGACATTAACGACAGGGCCTGCTTGTTCATTGCCGTATCAGTCTGCTCCTCTTCTGATAATGTTTCGAGAAATCCGCCGATTACGGTTAATGGTGTGCGCAATTCATGTGAAATATTGGCAATAAAATCCCGTCGCATTGTTTCAACTTTTTCAAAGCGGGTAATGTCGCGGCTGATCAGCAGCTTCTGTTGAAACCCATAAGGGACCAGCTGCAGTGAAAGAACTAATTCATGATGGCGGGAGTGCTTAAGTATTAAAGGACGACTAAAATCTTTGGCAGCCAGATGCTCGGCGAATTGCATTTGACGCACCAGATTGGTAATCTGCCGGCCAGTGTCAAGTTCAAGGCTAATACCCAAGTGTTTTTCCGCCATTGAATTGCACCATTCGATATGCTCATCTTCATCCAGCATAACGACGCCATCCGGCATTGCTGACGTTGCGCGCTGCATACGCTCTAACACCAGGCTCAAACGCTTCTGGCTTTGGCTGTGTTGACGAACAAAACGGGCCAGTGCAGCAAATACCTCGCCCCATGCACCGGCGGCATCCGGTATGCTGGATACAGTTAAGTCATTAGAGCGCAGCCATCGATCAAGCGCTACTAAATGGTGAATATAAAGCGTCATCATCAATAACAGTGACACGCTAAAAAATGTCAAGGCGATTACTGCATCTGATATTGCCCACAACACAAAAGTGATAAAAATCAGAAAAACAATCCCAGAAGAACGCCGCCAGAAATCAAACACAAAAATAATCTCAAATGAAGATAATAGAAAGAAATAGAATAAAATCTATAGACTAGCGGCTAAATTTCTTGTCAATTGGAATATCAAACTCATGCTATTTTACACTTGCCTCAGTGCTCGTCGTAAAACGATAACCCGATCCTCTTACGGTTTGCAATAGCTTGTCTTTTCCAACAACTTCAAGCGCTTTACGCAGTCTGCGTATATGAACATCGATCGTGCGGTCTTCGACAAACACATGATCACCCCATACGCGATCAAGTAATTGGCTTCGGGTGTATACCCGTTCGGCATGTGTCATTAAAAAGAGCAGCAAGCGAAATTCTGTCGGTCCCAGCGTTACTTCCCGATCGCTCACTGAAATACGATACGTCGCCGGGTCAAGGCGTAATCCGTTGATTTCAATCATATCATCGGACCGTTCCGGCAGGCGTCGTCGCAGTACCGCCTTGATTCTGGCGGTCAATTCTCGCGGGGAAAAAGGCTTAGTAATATAATCATCCGCACCAATTTCCAGTCCGCTGACCTTATCACTTTCGCCAACTCGGGCTGTTAGCATGATAATCGGTAACAATTTCGTCCGTTCATTACGCCGCATAAGCCGAGCGAGTTCGATTCCACTCATTTTGGGTAGCATCCAATCTAACAAAACCAAATCCGGCAACTTATCGTTGATCATTTCCATTGCTGTTTCTGCGTTTTGAGCTTGTAAGACGGCAAAACCTGCTTGCTTTAAAGTATGAGCAAGCAAAACTTGAATTGCCGGTTCATCTTCCACGATTAATATTTGTGTCGTCATATTTATTTTGACCGTGATTACTGCGCTTTCCGGTTAAATTCGTTCAGACAACGTTAATGGCGCATGATCCATGCATCAATTTGCCGGCAAAGATGATCAGGCTGTGTCGTTGGAAGCCAATGTTGCGATTCGATCTCAATAAATTTCACCGTCGGCAACGCCTCGAGTTTGGCACGTGTCCGCTCAGGGTCGGTCAAACGCCGCCCGCTGGACTGAATGACCAGACACTGGCAGCGTACGCTGGAAACCGGCAATGGACGCATAATTTCAATAAAGTTCTCAAGGTATTGCGTGGTAGGCGTCACGCTGAGGTCATGCCATGGTGAACCGTGTTTTGCTAATGACCGTTCTCGTTCTGACACTTCGCTACCCGCTTCATGCACGTGGCGGTCCAATATTCGAAGATTAACGGATTTAAGATGTCGGCGATAGATACCAATGCGGTTTAATTGTTTGATCACCACAATAATCAATTGCAGTAACGGCAAAAATAACTGTAAACGGGCAAGTATCCCTCTTGCCGCATTGCGTGAGATAGGTTCAATGAGCACGAGACCCGCACACATTTCAGGATAACGTGATGCAAAATTAATCGCGATATTAGCGCCTAAACAATGACCGACAATGATAGCGCAGCTTTTCCGTTCGTGATTGAGCATTTCAGCAATATCCTGACACCAGGTTTCCAACCGGGCCGGTCCGCCACGCCACAGAGATTCGCCATTACCACGCAAGTCCGGGCGCAACAAAAGCCGGTCAGCGGCCAAACGGCTGTTTTCAACAAAATGCCACCATCGGGTGGAATTACTGGCCGCGCCATGAAGTAACACAATTGGCGTTTTCAATGTTTGTTGCGCTGGTTCCCATCGACGATACATAAGCTTAAGGTCGTCGGTACTTTTGAAATATACATTTTCATCCATCGCGTTATTTAAGATTAAGCGGGTCCCGTTACGTAGAGAGCAAGATTACACACTACAATGTCAGATTGGTCAAAAAGAATGAAAATAACGTTGTCATTAACATGGCTGTTTGGCACAATGAAGCAACTTTTTAATTACCGTTTAAGTTTTGCAATTAAAGATACAGCATCTGAATTTGCACACACTAAAGCTGGTTAAGCTAAAATTGCTATTTATCAGTAAATTTTAAATCGTTTCTGTATATTAATCATATTTCGCCGCGCTAGTTAACCGTTACTGTCTGCGCCTGGCTAGGCCAAGTGCCTTGTTCAATCATTTTTCGTCCATCAAATATTACAAAACTATGTCGCCCATAATGCGGCAAGGGGCGTATCAATGCCTCAAGGGAGGCAGCGTCCCGTGCGGATACGACCGCAAGCGTTGAACCATCTGGACGGCTGAATGTCCAGGCTTGTGCGCTTCCTTTATTGGTGACACTATCCGGTCTTGCCGGTAAATTGTTGCTGTTAAGCCATTCATCAATCTGTTGTTGCAAACCAATCACCAGTACGGGTGCTGCAGACAGTTTACCGTTTGCAGCGTTTATTTTCGGTGAACGGTGTTGAAGCTTGCTGGCCAGGTTTTTGGCGATGCGAAATACGGTGCTGCTTTGTGGCAAAAGAATGGTTTCAGTTGCCTGGTTGACCATGATTTCACGTAAAATTGGCGGCGCTTCACCGGGTGCCAGTCGGCGGAATAAACGGAAATCCGGGTCAAGCGTAACTTGCAACGGCTGGGCTTGCATATCAAGCGTAAATGTCTGCTGCTGCTCCTTAAAATCAAGTATGCGGATTTCTTCATGCTCCGCACTGCGAATAGCGACTGGAATGCGCAGTTGATACGCAGGAATTGATTGTTCAAGCGTGATTGCAAACTGATGACCAGATTCGGATTTAACGTGTCTGGCGGCTGCGATATGGATTGCCGGTGCACCTGCTTGTTCCAGCCATTGGCTGAAGAAAGTTTGCAGATCCTGACCGGACACCATCTCAAATAGATTTTGCAAATGACGCCATGAAGTAACTTTAAATCGCTGCGTTTGCCATAGCGCCTGAATGGCACGATTAAAAATTTTTTCGCCAAGTTGATCGCGTAACATTAGAAAAAGCATGGCCGTCTTGTTATAACCGACAATCTTGGACGCGCCATGCGTGCGCGAGGTGAACGACACCAATGGTGCACCCTGTCCCGGCGCCAAGGCGGCGAAGTCCCGCAACCAGCCTAACCGCATTTCCCGCGCTGCTTCCGTGCTTTCGCGTTCCTTATAAGTATAATCCGCCATAAAAGTGGTCAATCCTTCCGACCAATTTCCTTGCGCATAATCCGGATAAACCCCGTTTCCCCACCAGTTGTGCAATACTTCATGCCCGAGTGACGTGGTGCGGATAAATGGTAGCTGTAGGACATTGATGCCCAGGTACGTAAGTGTCGGCATGCCAAATCCGGTGGGTGTCGGGCTGGATACCACACTGAACTCGGTGAAAGGGTATTCGCCGATCCAGGATTCATAAAGCGCCAGATAATCTTTTACAGAATCAATATAACTTTGCGCAAGATGATTGAGTTGCGGATGAAAGTAAGTGCGCAGTTGAATTTGTTTACCCTTGTTGCTTTGAACCGTGTCGGATATTATTTTGTAGGGACCCGCCATCAAATCAATCCCTTCGGAGGGAAAAGGGAATTCGAAACTGGCTTGATAGCCCTGTTCGGAATCGATTTCTTCTAGTAATTGTCCGGCAACTAAGCCACGCTGCCCAAATGGTAATGCCAGACTTACCCGGTAGCTTGCCAACGAGCCAGCAATATCTGGATACCAATTGGATGATTTAGGCAGAAAAGTGCCCAAATCACCGCTGGCAGGTTCAGACCTGCCAAGTGTTTGTTGATGGTCAAGTGATGTGTCCAGCTTCGACAGCTTACCCTGCCAATGGATTTCAATGCGGCGCAAGCGGCTGAAATCAAAAGGAAGCTGCCAGGTATGCGGCACCCCGGAATTGTCGCGGCCCGGTCCCAATTCTCTGCCATCCATGATTGCATGGGTCACTTCAAATTGACGGCCCAGCCTCAGCATCAAATCACCCGGTTTTCTTACCGAAATAATACTGCGTCCATCAATGGTGCGCGCTATCGGATCAATGCTAACGTGAATATCATAGTCTATCTTATTTCCGTCATTCTGTATGGCCGCTGAAACGCCGGTGACAGGAATGAATAACGCAAAAACAAATATAAAGTATCGAATCAAATATTGCCTCAACATGATATGTTCAATCCACGAGCGCAGGAAACTTGGCAATAATTTCCATGACATCGTCGCCTCGCTTAACAGTCAGTGGCAACCAGGTTCCAGGGGCATGACGTTTGACAATGTTAATGACGTCGTCGGTATCTTTAATTTCCAGACCAGCAATCTGTGTAATTACGTCCGCCGCTTTTATGTCCGCGACTTCAGCAATACTGTCCGGCTCGACCTGCAGAACATGCGCGCCTCCCTGTGCGATTTCAAAACGAATACCTAATCGTTGACGCATTGGCTGCGTGGATTGTGATACATATGGCATGACGCCAAATACGGCATCTGCGACGCCACTCACAAACTGCTTGCATGATTTGCCTGCATCCCATGGCAGCAGCGAAAAAACATCTTCAACGCCAAGGTCGCGCAACTGATGCGGCACACCATAACCATAGACAATGTGTCCTGATCCCATAATACCTACAACCAGTGGTTTTTCCGGCTCGTCGAATTCATCAAGTGCGGCATAAATATATTGAGCCATTGCGCGGTCCCAGAGTTGCTGGCCGGAAATAAAACGCCTGAAATCAGGATCATTGTGACTAATCTCACCTTCTTTTTTGTCCGTGCGGTCATGCCGTTTGTAAATTGGCAGCAGAAAATCCAGGTATTCTGTGCTGGGCTCGGCTGGACGCGTTACCCCTTCACGTTCTTCCTCAGAAATATTATCAAAGCCGTTTTCCGTAACCTTTCGTCTCAAACTTGTTTCAATATTCAATGCACGCATTGGAATTCGATTCATGCGCGCAAAATGAAATAATGGCAGATAAAGATTAGCGTCGGAGTTCCAGACAGTACCCCATTGCGCCGCTGCTAGAAATTCTTTTTCTGTTAGCTCTCCGGCGACCCATTGATCAAGCACGGCCTGCACTCGGCGAGGAAACATTTCAAAGCCAATCACCATGTCGGGACGAACGGCAAATAATGCCGCCAGTGTTTGCAACTGCCAGCGATGATGTTCCATGTTGACGTGTGTTTCGCCCAGCAATACCACTGAGTGCTTCGCTGCGTGCGCAATAATTTCAACATTGGAAAGTGTTCCTTTGTCAGGTACCACCCAGCTTCCGATTGGAACACATTCCGCCATGATTGGTTTTTGGTCCGGTTTGATTTGCGCCTGAACGGTATTCAGATAAATGCTGAATGCTAAAAACATAATGCTAATCAAACTGCATTGAAGATTAACCGTCTTTTTTGTTGTCGTTTGTTGAGTATTCATTTTGATTCATTTAAATTTACACATAGATTGGTCAAACATATGGGATATAAGATAATATCTGAAAGACGTTGTCGACAAATCAACCTATCCACTTTCTTGCATTCCTGAAAAATTTCATCCACGGCGCATCGTCGCAGGCGTCCGCCTGAGTCATTTGATTTTCGGGTTCAGGCGGAAACCAGGAATGCTGCGCTTTCCGAAACACCCGTTCCGGGTGCGGCATAAGAATATTAAAACGCCCATCCGGTGTGGTCAGTCCTGTAATACCGTGTGGCGAACCATTGGGATTGAGTGGATAGATCTCTGTTGGATCTCCTCGATTATCCACGTATCGTAAAGAAACCAGCGATAAACTATTCGACAATTGTGCGTTATCAGGAAAATCAGCGTATCCTTCTCCATGTGCAACGGCAATCGGCATGCGGCTTCCCGTCATGCCATCGAAAAATAAGGAAGGACTTTGCTGCACTTCAACCATAACAAAACGTGCTTCAAATTGTGCTGATTTATTACGAATGAAACGGGGCCAATTTTCTGTGCCCGGAATGATTTCATGTAAGTTACTCAACATTTGACAGCCATTACAGACACCCAGCGCGAAAGTATCAGATCGCTGAAAGAAAAATTCAAATTCTTCGCGCAAACGGGAATTGAACAGAATTGATTTGGCCCATCCTTTACCTGCACCCAGAACATCACCATAGGAAAAGCCGCCGCAGGCAACAAAGCCCTGGAAGTTTTTTAATGAAACACGTCCTGCAATAATATCGCTCATGTGAACATCAGCTGCGGCAAATCCAGCCCGGTCAAAGGCGGCTGCCATTTCTACCTGACCATTAACGCCCTGTTCGCGCAAAATTGCTATTGCCGGCCGGACACCTGACTGGATAAACGGCTTGGCAATATCGTCATGGATGTCAAAATCTAACCGTACATGCAGGCCCGGATCTGATGCATCCAGAATGCGGTCATATTCCTGTTCTGCGCATCCGGGATGGTCGCGAAGTTTCTGCATTTGGTACGTTGTTTCTGACCAGATACGCTGCAGGTCAATCCGTTTCTCAGCAATTAGCATATTGTTTCCACAAGTAACCTGAATTGCATCACGCTTATTTAACTTTCCAATAACGAAACTGATATCCTGCAAACCTGCGTCACTGAGTATTTTCAGTACATCATGATGATGCGCCGCTTTTATTTGTATGACCGCGCCCAACTCTTCATTGAATAATACGCCTACAACACTCGCCAGCAATCTGTCCGGTCCTTCTGTATTATTGCATGCATTGAAACACAGTTGATCAAGTTGTATTGATATCCCGGTATGTCCCGCAAAAGCCATTTCACACAATGTCACCAGCAATCCGCCATCAGAACGATCATGATAAGCCAGCATTAAATTCTCGCGATTCAGGCATTGTACGACCTCAAAAAATGCCTTGAGTTTCGTGACGCCATCTAAACCTGAAATATCTGGCGCTTCATCACCCAACTGTTTATATACTTGTGCTAACGCCGAACCCCCTAAGCGGTTTTTGCCTGCACCCAGATCAATCAGTATTAATTCTGTCTCACCACAATCAGTCCTTAATAGCGGCGTTTGTGTTTTACGCGTATCGGTTACCCGGGCAAACGCTGCAATAATTAAAGAAAGCGGTGCTGTAACTTCTTTTTTATATTTTGTATGCGTACCAGGCGGCGTTTCTTCCCACGAAGTTTTCATCGACATTGAATCTTTTCCTACTGGAATACTGATCCCAAGTTGGGGACAAAACTCCATGCCTACAGCATAAACGGCATCATACAAGTTTGCGTCTTCACCTGCATGGCCAGTCGCCGCCATCCAGTTTGCTGACAATTTAATTTCACCGATTTGCCCAATCGGTGCCGCGGCAATGTTGGTGATCGCTTCACCCACGGCCATACGTGCAGCCGCCGCGGCATTAATCAATGCCACTGGCGCGCGCTCGCCAATCGCAAAAGCCTCACCCCGATGAGTTTGATAGCCCATCAAGGTGACTGCAACATCAGCGACTGGAATCTGCCAGGGGCCGACCATCTGGTCCCGTGCCGTCATGCCGCCAACGGTACGATCACCAATACTGATCAAAAAGGTTTTATCGGCAACCGCAGGCAATCGCAATACCCGATAAATGGCCTCTTTTAAATTCAGTTTTGTGGTATTAAACGGTATTAAGTTTTTTTCCTGGCGCATTACATCCCGTGTCATCTTGGGTGGCTTGCCCAGTAAAACGGACAAAGGCATATCAACCGGCCGCGAGTTATCCCGTTGATCAACCACAACCAATTGTTCTTCAGTGGTTGCTTCACCAACCACTGCAAACGGACAGCATTCACGCTCACAGATTTCCTGAAATAAACGCAATGATTCAGGGCGGATCGCCAATACATAACGCTCCTGTGCTTCGTTACTCCATATTTGCATGGGTGACATACCGGAATCCTCTGAGGGGATATTACGCAAATTAAAACACCCGCCCCGTTTTGAATCATGGACCAATTCTGGAAACGCATTAGATAACCCGCCCGCGCCGACATCATGAATAAATAAAATCGGATTAGGTTCACCCTTGCTTTCTATTTGCCAGCAGCGATCAATAACTTCTTGCGCGCGCCGTTCCATCTCAGGATTACCACGTTGCACAGAATCAAAATCCAGGTTCTCCATGTTTGCGCCGGTATCCATGCTGGAAGCTGCGCCACCCCCTAAACCAATCAGCATGCCTGGACCACCAAGCTGGATAAGCAATGTGCCAGCCGGGAATGTTTCCTTGTAAATATGCTGTGCGGAAATTTGACCGAGACCGCCCGCCAGCATGATAGGCTTGTGATAACCGCGCATTTCATCCGCGACACATTCCTCATAGGTGCGAAAATATCCTGCAAGATTCGGTCGTCCAAACTCATTATTAAATGCTGCGCCACCAATCGGGCCATCAAGCATGATCTGTAAAGCAGCAGCGATGCGTGATGGTTTACCGTAGTTGTGATGTTTTCCTGCGCCATGCTGCCGATATCTTTCCCAAGGTTGAATAAATCCGGGAATGTTCAAATTTGAAACAGAAAACCCACTTAATCCCGCTTTGGTTTTTGCACCCCGGCCAGTTGCACCTTCATCGCGAATCTCTCCGCCGACACCCGTAGCAGCTCCGGAAAATGGCGAAATGGCGGTTGGATGGTTATGCGTTTCAACTTTCATCAACAGATGTGTCAGTTCTTTTGTGAAATGATACTGATGTTCTTTGCCCGGATAAAAGCGGTCAACACTGGCTCCCCTGATAACGGCGGCATTGTCGGCATAGGCTACCAGCGTTCCTTCAGGATGCGACTGATGTGTATGACGTATCATTGCAAAAAGTGATTGTTGCTGGCGCTTCCCATCGATCACCCAATCCGCGTTAAAAATTTTGTGCCGGCAATGTTCTGAATTGGCCTGTGCAAACATCATCAGTTCTGTGTCAGTTGGATTGCGCTCAACACGGGTAAAATTACTGACAAGATATTCAATTTCATCCGGCGACAAAGCAAGGCCCATTTCGTTATTGGCTTTTTGCAGCGCCGAAATACCGCCCGTTAGTATGTCTACTGTCTTGTACGGCAGCGGCTCAACATGACGAAATAATTTTTCCGCGGCGTCAAGCGATTCAAACACAGCCTCGGTCATGCGATCATGAATATTCGATAACAGCCTGTCCCGGGTCTTGGCAGAAAATGGTTTGGCTGTGTCGATATAATAAGCAACACCCCGCTCAATTCGCTTAACTGCTTTTAGACCACAATGATGAATAATATCAGTCGCTTTGGATGACCATGGAGAAATTGTTCCTGGCCGCGGCAGGACCAGCATAAATTTGCCGGGCGGATTGATTTTTTGCTGTACCGGATTATCATCAAGCAGCTTTTTAAGAACCGCCATTTCACCTTGCAACAAATCATGTTTTAATTCGCAGAAATACCAATATTCAGTATAAATTTGAGAAACTTGAGAGAAACTGATATTAATTGCATCGGTTAATTTTTCAAGACGAAAAGAAGAAAGTGCGCTGCCACCACGGATTCGAAGCATTCGAGAACTGTTAGAATGAATGTAAATATCGTAATTTTACACGAGAAGATGGCTTCTCGATGCCATAAACCAATCAAATAGCCAAATATGAATTGCGCCAACCCTGTTTACTTGACCGCAGAAATCCGCAAAATTGAGGAATTCGCTGCAGCGTTACCCGATCCACCGGAATTGATGGAAAAAGCGGGACTGGCCGCAGCACAAGTCGCAGCAGAAAAATTACTGACCAGCAATATGAACAAGGTACTGATACTTGCTGGACCGGGCAACAATGGTGGTGACGCATTGGTGGCCGCGCGTTATCTCAAGCAGTGGCAATTTGAGGTTACCCTTGTTTTTACGGGTACTCGCGAGCGATTATCCCGGGATGCACAGCATGCGCTGGATGCATGGACATCGGCTGGCGGAGAAATACGCAGTCATATGCCAGGCAATGTGAAATGGCATGCAGTAATCGATGGGTTATTTGGTATTGGCATGGGCCAACCCGCCGCACGCAACCTGGAAGGAAAATATCTCGATCTGGTGAATATCGTTAATGACATGAATTTGCCGGTACTTGCGCTGGATGTGCCCAGTGGCCTGGGGAGTGATAATGGCCACGTTCATGGCGCGGCAATCCGGGCCACAATCACTGTCACATTTATTGGATTAAAACCCGGTCTGCTGACCAATGATGGTCCTGAATATTGTGGAGAAATTCTGATTCGTGAACTGGCACTTGATGGTCACACAAGCGTACCGCCACGAATATGGGCCACCACGCAGGCCTCTGTGCAGCGTTTATTACCCTCGCCGCGCCCTGCCAATAGCCACAAAGGAATATTTGGCAGTATCGGTGTGCTCGGCGGATCAGCAGGAATGATTGGTGCGGCACTGCTGGCAGGAAAAGCGGCGTTAAAACTGGGTGCCGGCCGCGTCTATCTTGGTCTGATTGCCGATAGTGCGCCGGTGGTCGACCCCACGCAACCGGAATTAATGCTGCGAACACCCGATGAATTATTTGCCCTTCAGCATCTGAGTTGCCTGGTTGTTGGACCGGGATTTGGGACCGAATCAAATGCGGGTGCCTGGCTGGATTATGCACTCAGCACAAGGCTGCCACTTGTGCTGGACGCTGATGCGCTGAATCAAATTGCCACGCAACCCCAACTTGCCAGAAAATTACGACTACGCCAGCATCCGACAATTTTAACGCCGCATCCCGCCGAAGCAGCGCGTCTGCTCAAAGTAGATACGGCAACGATACAAAATGACCGCATGGCCGCAGCAGAAAAAATGGCGAAAGACTATCATTGCTATGCAGTATTGAAGGGTGCGGGCAGCATATGCGTTTCGCCCGAACATCGACGTTATATTAATTGCAGCGGAAATCCCGGTTTAAGCAGCGCCGGAACAGGCGATGTTTTGTCAGGCATGATTGGTGCATTCTTGACGCAAGGTCTGAATGCACAAAGCGCATTAGTGCTGGCTGTTTATTTACACGGCGCGGCGGGCGATGAGCTGTTGGAAAAACAGGGTGGCCCAGTAGGAATGACTGCATCAGAAATTATCAATTCTGCGCGCTGCCTGCTAAACAAATGGATATATTCCACACCTGGAAGCTGTTTGTAACTGTCGCGGCACGACAGGTTATTCTGACAACCTCATGCAGTCTTTA
>BQJA01000064.1 GCA_021604405.1 Nitrosomonas sp.
TGGTGATGGCGTTTACACGGTCAATATCATGGTTGATGGGCAACGTATCCATCGTGTAATAGGTCGTGAATCGGACGGCACTACACGTACCCAAGCTGAAGAATTTATCGAAAAGGTCAGACAAGATGCTAAGGCCGGAAGACTTAATTTACCTAAGGGCCGTAAACTGGCTTTATCATTTGTTGAAGCTGCTGATAAGTATGTTGTCAAATTGGGGCAAGAGGGTGGCAAAGATATCAAGATGAAGCGTTATCGACTGAATATGCATCTTAAACCATTCTTTGGAAATACTGCGTTATCCAAAATTAGCACTTTTGATATAGAAAGATATAAGAAACAGCGATTGGAAGAAGATATTCAAAAATTTACTAAAGATGACAAAACTATTTATAGGAGAAAAACAAAGCCGGGTACTATTAACCGAGAGCTTGCTGCATTGTCACATCTTTTTACTAAGGCAGTGGAGTGGGGTTGGTTGGATCACAGGCCTGCAACTATTAAACGTCTTAAAGAAAATGGTGGGCGTATTATCTATTTGACGGTAGATCAGATTCAACGACTGCTGAATGCAGCCCAGGAAGACCAAAATATCCAGATATATCCATTCATTCTCATTGCGCTTGAAACTTCCATGCGTCGCAGTGAAATTTTCAGCATTCGCAGAGAACACATTGATCTGCACAAACGTACAATCTATATTCCAAATGCTAAAGCAGGTGCACGAGAACAACCGATTACTTTACATCTTGTCAATTTTCTAACTGAGCATTTGAAATCTTTGCAGCCCGGAATACCATGGTTGTTTTCGTCACCAAATGCAAAAGATGGTCATACGGTTAACTTAGATAAACCTTTTCGTCGTGTTGTCGCCAATGCCGGGCTTGATCCAAAAGAAATTGTACGGCATACCTTGCGTCATACTGCTATTACGCATCTAGTTCAAGCGGGAGTTGATCTGCCAACAGTTAAACGCATTTCCGGCCACAAGAATTTAAGTATGGTAGAACGTTATAGTCACCAGAACGGTTCACATATTGAAAGTGCAATGGATAAACTAGCAGAACGCTACCGGAAAATATAATTTTAATTTCTGACCCAATTACACAGAAATTACACAAAACTGCAGAAGCTGAAAATCTTGTAAAACTGTAAGCCTCTGATTTATTTGGCTCCCTGACCAGGGCTCGAACCTGGGACCTGCGGATTAACAGTCCGCTGCTCTACCAGCTGTAAAGCTGAAGAGGTCAGATCTATTCTTTAATTATATTTATGCTTTGCCTGTTTATTCTGATAAATGTAAATTTTTGTTAATCTGTCGATCAAATATAGCGACTGAACCTGACACACTGTCATAGTGGCTTAACCCAAACAGCATTCGTAAACTTGCTCAATCTCTATACATGGACAGCTGGTTGGCAAACCTGGTTTATATAACGATACTATTGCTATAATGTCATTAGTATGGAATATATATGGAACCTCTTAATAATATGGTGCAATTAAGGCAGCGGCACGACTGGCAGCTAAATGCCAAAACAAAGGATTTAAGAAATGAAAAAGGTACGTCTGCAGAATACATCAATTGTTTTGATTGTTGTAAGCCTGATTCTATTCTCCTGTGGGTCTAATGGTGATTTAAGGGGTGGTAGCCCCAGACTTTTAGATATTAGCGGCTTGGCGTGGATTCAAGACAATACTTTTTTGGCGGTGTCTGACGCCAAAAATTCTGACGAAAAAGAATTTACGCGTGTTAGTTTGCTGGGTTTGCCGGACTCTCTATCTGGTATCAATTTTAATGCCATGAAACCACAGTTTCCCGGGGGCTTAAGTAATGATCTTGAAAGCGCGGCCGGAATCCCGGGTACAAATAAAGTTTTATTGGTTGAGAGTGCAAATAACAATGGTGCTTACCAGCGAATTTTTCTAGCCGATGTCGGGGAAAACAGCGTTGCGATTAAAGAAACAGTTACGTGGACAGACTTTACAAGTGTTTTTAACGTCGAGGGAAGTGCCGTAGCTGATGCGCATTCGGGGCTGATTTTCATTTGGGCGGAACGTAATACACAGCAGCAATCCACTGAGGTTAAATGGACGGACCTGCAGCTGGAACCTTTTGCTATCGGCCAGAGTGGCCACGTCAATTCAGTAACATTTACATTGCCTGCCGATCTGATTGACCAAAACGGTGATCCGCTTTACAACCGCCCTATTGTGGGTCTGGATGTTGATAGTGCAGGAAATCTATACTCAGTCGCATCATTTGATCCCGAAGGTCTGGTACCAGACCCTGACATTGGGCCCTTCCGCAGCATCGTGTTTAAGATTGGCCAAGTCGTAGCAGACGATGTTGTACTGGACGAAGAGCCTGCAACGATGAGTATATTAGATAGCCTTAAAGTCGAAAGCGTAGCGATCCGGGAAAACGGTCATGGCGTCGAGATATTTGTAGGGACGGATGATGAAAATTATGGCGGGATACTGCGACAATTACCGCCACCTTAAATTATGTTCGCTTGTTCCGTTACGGTATGCATTGCAGTTTGAAACAGGCGATATGCTCAAGAAAATCAACGTTCGTCGCGGCCAAAATGATCGCAGGATTAACAGCCCGTTAATCGGTTCATGATAAATGATGTTCCAGAATGGCCAGCACGAATTTATTATTCGGCTGTGAGCCGGATACCATGTCTCGAATATGTTTCTTAGCATGCTGAATAGGGATATCTGCACTGGAGGAGGCTGTTATAACAGCGGTATATGCCTCGAGCACATCCCCAGCCGTAATCTCATACCCGTTGCCGAGTGAAATCCACCGCAAGGCGGCCAGTCCTGATTTAACGGCAAAGCCGGGTTGCTTCTCCCTATAGTCCCTGGCTGCTCGAATCAGTGTGCGCGGATCTGTCGGACTGTGCGTAACCAGTTCAATTGCCATGTCGAAAAATCCGGCATTTTTGGCTGCAGCAAACCATTTACCCTCGTCGCCGGGTGTGCTTGCAGCCAGGTCACGCAGGATATCCTGCGGCGATTTGCCCGGATATTTTTTGACGATAGCGCGAAACGTAGCGAGATGGGTCGTAGCCCAGTTGGCCTCCAGTGCGTAACGACGATAGGCTTCTTCGTGCATGCCGGAAGATAAAAGTATGGCTTCACAGGTCTGTGCAATTAACCAGCCGGGTTCATTGCATCCGCGTGCGTCCTCAGCATAGCGGATCGCTTCTGCTTTCTTGCCCATGGCGGTCAAGGCCTTCACGCCCCATTGCCGGTAATGCCATAACTTGTAAGGCGCTTTTTCGATCAGCGCCAGCAATTCTTCATAACGACCCGCAGCATACAGTGAAGCCACACAGACACCTGTGCCTTTGAAAAAGCCGTGACCGGATTCTGATGGGCACCAAGTCTGTTCGATACACGGCAGCAGTGTATCAGCCCAGAAGGATGCCAATTCCTGGGTTGCGCATAATTCATCCCAGTAGTCTCCGAGGCTTTCAAGGTAGGGTATGTCATCGTCCTGAAAAGCAGACCATAGGCGGTCAAGCCAACACTGCCGAGTCTTGACTTCAACGTCTGCCTTAACGATGATCGGCACCAGAGTCTCGATTGCTTTATTTACAGCAGTGCCGATGGTGCCGGATGAGCTGTCGACCTGCTCCAGGGCGGGAGAAAGTTTTTCCAGGAATTTTATTGCGCCATCTGCAGCGAGTACAGGTTCCTTGCGCGCAACCTGTTTGATTTCCAGCACGGCTTCTTTGATCCGCTTAATCGGTGTATCAGAACGCCATCCGAAGGCATGCCGCCGAAAACGGGATGTGAATTGCCATTTGTATTTATCCATTGCTGATTGATCAAACGGATGATTTAAAGAGATCTTATTGAATCGAGTTAATTCTTTTTTGTTAATAAAAACTGTTCGTCGCTGCTAACAATAATATTATGGCGAAGAAAGTTTTTGCCAAGGATCATACTGTAGTCAAAGTGTGTTCTGTCTCGCAGGCTTACGTCGACCATTTCATCAATATCCCCAAGCTTAATCTGCATTCTTACCACAGGACGCGGAACCGATTTCTCTCCTTCACGGGCTTTGATTTTAATTTCATCAAGGACTTTACGGGTAAATTCTTGTCGAGCACCATCGTGGTTTGAGTATGTAAACGTTATCCATTTCTCGTCATTTCTATTAAAGAAAGTCATGTCTGTTGCGTTCATCGATGTGATATCTGCCCCGGTATCTAATTTTACAGGGAAAGACAAATCGCCAACCTGAGCCTGTTCAATGTATCCGGCAAGTACAGCGGGGGTCTTTTGAAGTGCATAAGATGAGCGGGTGTTGACGAGAACTGGCGCATCGGTGAGGCCATAACCCACTATAAATTTCGCCTGTTCATCTTTTTTATTTTCCAGAAGTGCTAAGGACACATCAGCGGCTAGGTAAGTCTCCCCCAGCATCAGTTCGGCTTCGATAACTGGCCGGCTCTTACCGCCTATTTTAATATTCTTTTTAATGACTTTTTGTAAAGTGTGGCCTTTTCCATTGAGGTCTAGCAGTGTAAATTTAATTTCTTTGCCTTTGTCCGTTTTAACTTCCTTAAGTGACGATACGTTAAGTAATGGTGTTTTAGCGGTAACGGAAGGTTTTGCGACAATATCGATCCCATCAACGGCGATCGATTCTTCTGTGCCAATTATTAACGGCATTTCATTGACTGAAAGGTCGCTCAGTAAACGTAACGGTTTATCCCCAAGGTAACTTCGTGTCAGGTTTACGACAAAATTCTGATTCAGCGCTTCAGAACCTAAACGTAATTGGGAGCTATACATTGAGCGATCGCGCAAGTACGCAAGGATGTATCCATTGAATGAATTTTTTCCTATTTGGACAGGTACATACACCATAGGATACGACGCTTTTCTAAAATCAAGCTTCCGCGCCAAAGGCAGCGTCATGTTTGCCGTTTGTTTGTTGCTGCCTCCAAACGTGAAGCTAACTTGTCTGTTCTTTTCGTCTACAGTAATATTCTGTGCATGCAGTATGCTATAACGATTGGAGAACGAGATACTGACTTCAGCCGGAAGACCGCCGATAATTGCGTGTTCTTTTCTGCCTATTATCCGTGCATGGGACTGTTCTTGTAAATAGTCGTGTCCGGCATTCACCCAGGCGGTGTCGCACAGAAAAGTTTTTCCGATTAAATTCGGGTAAGAGAACTTGGAACGGTCAACCAGATTGACTTCAGTGCTCACGGTTTTATCCGCAATTTGCAGGTTCATTTTTACCACAGGCCTAGCCAAATGTCCGCCACTACGGCTTTTGATCATGGCTAAACGAAACATGGGTAGCGTAAGCGTGGATTTTTTTCCGGTATATGGGTGGACGATATCAAATGTCACCATAATATCGGATTTGTCCGGCCGGTCCCGCAATTTTGTGGATGTCAGCGCATCAAATTCTAATGCGATAGCTTGAAGCAGCGCTTCCCCTTGCAGATTTTTAAAGATATCTGCAGTGGCCCGCACCCGGATATTTTCAGCAGAAATAGACGTTGAATCTGCCCCCGTATCAATCTTTGCAGGCATGCCGACACCCTCAAACACAGTAATATCAGGGAAGTACACCATTTCGGTTCGGCCCAGTACTATTTTATCGCCTATAACCAGTTGTGATCCTTCATTCGTATCCGGAACGGATGCAACAGCAACGCCTGAGGCGGATGCCAGCAGTGATGACCACAGCAATACAATTGTAAGAATAGCCTTCATAAAACTTTGAATGTTCAGCCAGGTTTTTAGAAGAATTGAAAGCAGCGTGTTATTTTGCAATCGTAATGGGGGTGCCAGGCGTCCCGGCATAAAAAACGACAATTTCTGCGGGTTTGTCCCCCATATTAAATCCGAAATGCCACTTATCTACCAATTCAACTATCGCGTCACCTGCTTCCAGTTGCAATGACTCACTTTCATCTTTTGTCAACACAGTAAGCTCACCTTTTAACAGTACCCCGGCATTAATCACAGGATGTTTATGAATTGGCAGTTTAGCCCCGGCAGGGATGATAATTTTCAGAATCGTGATTTCCGGTTCGGTTTCGGGATAAAACGGCAGCGCATCGCCATTCCAGCTAAAGGATGTTTTTGCCAGAGTTTGTACCTGAACAACTTCAGCTTCCTCAACATCTTGCGGGTTATTATGGTGATAATCGCCAGCAAAAGTCCAATTGGATAGAATTAATAATAGGCAAGGCAACAATTTTAATTTCGTCATTTTTCTCTCTCTTATATAAGCTAATGTTGTTTCCGGTGGCACTGGAAATACGTTTAAGATGTCGCTGTCAATGTGTATTTAGAATGCGAATAAGAATAATATATTCCCGTCTAGATTTTTCTCATAACCTAAATTCCAACTGAGAAAGCGAATCGGTAATAATTGACGTGCATGAATAAAAATATGACGTTCTTGAATTATATATATACATATTAATGTTACTTCAGAGTCGCCACTTACTACGCACAAATCGTGAAGAATTTACCGCTTCAGCCACAATAAACCGAGGGTTAATTTTATAACAGTATTTTTTATCAGCCTGCTAAATTTACCGTTGACGGGTAAAGCGCCACAGTAATGATCAGCTAAATAGCATTGACGGGCGATGTTCATAAAGTATCGGGGCGAGCTGTAAGGGTGTAAGGTGTAAGGATTGAAAGGTTGTGACATTCGTTTACAGACTACGGGTATACTTGATTGACAGCGCAACGGGGTATCAGTACAGTCATTTATGGTAAAAAGGTGTTTATCCTGTTGCTACGTTCGTAACAGGAAATAGACGGAGCGGCGGAGACTGAATACATGCGGGAACACTGGGTGGAGGTAAACGGAGTCGGCCTGCGTGTAATAACTGCGGGTCCGGTGAATGGAAGCCCATTGGTATTTCTGCATGGATTTCCAGAGACGGCAGCGCTGAGCTGGCGCCATCAGCTGGATTGGTTTGTGGCAAAAGGATATCGGGCCATCGCTATTGACCAGCGTGGATACAATTGCAGCGGTAAACCGCGGCGGGTGACGGATTATCGCCTGGAACTGCTGGCTGAAGACGTAATCGGAGCTATCCGGGCGCTCGGACATGAGCGGGTAACAGTGGTCGGTCACGATTGGGGCGCGGCGGTAGCTTGGTGCCTTGCCGACCGGCATGTCAGCGTTGTGCGGCGCGCGATCATTCTCAATTGTCCGCATGGCGTAGCTTTCAAACACACTTTGTTACATAATCCCCGGCAATGGCTGCTGAGCTGGTACATCCTGTTTTTCCAGTTGCCGTGGCTGCCTGAGCGTGCGCTGGCTTGGAACAATTTTTTCTGGCTACGCAGGGCATTGCGGACTTCGGCGCATCCCGGAACCTTCGCTGCCGCCGATTTAGCGCAATACACCGATGCATGGCGGCAGCCTGATGCACTGCGCAGCATGCTCAACTGGTACCGGGGTTTAGTACGCTACCCGGTCATGCTGGATCCGTCGCGAAAGATTACGATACCGGTGCTGATGCTATGGGGAAAACAGGATTGCTTTCTACTGGCCGACATGGCGGAAGCCAGTATCGAGATGTGCGAAAATGGCCGCCTGATCTACTTGCCTGAAGCGAGCCACTGGCTTCAACATGAAAAGCCGGAAGAAGTGAACCCGCTGATCCATGATTTTCTGCAAGCGGGTTGATGAAATTGCCAAAGTACGAGCACTATCCGTTCATACGACTGATCTAATGCACCTCAATGCATTACAAATATATCCTTTTTAATGTTTGGTCATGATGTTATAAAGTATTATTCTGAATTTGAGTGCGTTTATATTTATATTATTACAGTCTAATTGCATTTGAACACCGGGATCAGCTGCTACGAACAACGACCGTCTTAGTTCATCGGCTATGAATTGATCAGAAGAAATCGTACGTTTTCATCTAAATTAAACCAGGAAATGTTATTGTTTGTGCAATGGTTAATCCTTATAGTCATAAGCTAATTTTTGAAACATTATCAAAAACGGCTGTATCACCAGACGATGTAGCTGTTTTACTAAGTCCCAAAGATTATTTCAAACAGCTTCTTGCATTGATAGACGCAGCAACGGCTCGTATTTATTTGACTGTTCTTTATTTGGAAAATGATGAAGCAGGGCGTTTAATCATAGCGCATTTGATTGCTGCTAAACAAAAAAATCCACAGCTCGAAATTAAAATTTTCGTCGATTATCATCGGGCCCGTCGAGTGCCGAATACGCAAAAAAATGCCAGGTGCAACGCTGATTTTTATCGGGAGATTGATGTAAATTATCCTGATTTTATTCAGATTTATGGTGTAGCCGTCAAGCGGCGGGAGGTGTTTGGCGTATTGCACTTAAAAGGCATCGTCATTGACGATACGCTGTTTTATACCGGTGCAAGCATTAATAACGTTTATTTGCATTATCAAGAGCGTTATCGCTATGACAGATACTGGATTATTAAATCTGAAAAATTATGCGATAGTTTTGTCGGCTATTTAAATCGCGCATTTATCTGCAACGAGGGCGTTTACCTGTTTAATCGTCACCCGTTTGCGCTTGATAATACATTCAGAAGAAAAATAGCGGCACAATATAAACGACTAAAAAAGGAAAGATATCAACGTGATAATAAAAATGAGCCTGGTCGTTTGACCGTTGCGCCACTGATAGGCATTGGTAACCGAAGTAATCAGCTCAATAAAATTATTCACCAACTCATGCTGCAAACTAAGCAGCGCGTTGTGTTATACACGCCTTATTTTAATCTGCCAGAGATATTGAAAAGAGATATTGCGTTATTGTGGCACAGGCAAACTAAAGTTGAAATCGTTGTTGGCGATAAGCGCGCGAACGATTTTTTTGTTCCGGAAACGCAGCCTTTCACTAAGATTGGTTTGATCCCGTATCTATATGAAATGAACTTGCTCAAATTTATTAAATATCATCAAAAAGCGGTTGATTCGGGGCTATTGTCCGTCCGGTTGTGGCGGCACGATGCGCATTCATTCCACCTCAAAGGACTAAGCGTAGATAATCGCTATCATTTGCTGACTGGCAACAACCTGAATCCACGTGCCTGGCGCCTGGATTTTGAAAACGGATTATTAATTGATGATCGCGATAAGCAGTTAATGGATCTCGTTGAACAGGAACATCAACAAATTATTCAGCACACCAGAATTATCAAGAATTGGCAACAAATTGAAACGCAAAATGACTATCCGCTAATCGTAAAAAAATGGTTGACCCGCTTGCGCTGGAGTAATCTGGACAAGCTATTGAAGCAATATATGTAGACCCGCTATGCCTGAATCAGATTGCTGCCCATTTAAGCACGTATAATTTTTTGGCAGTTCTAAGTTTCATCACGCTCAATCCACTTTTCTGTAATGGATGATTGGAAGCTTGCGAAGGCATCCAGTAGTTGGCCGGGGCTGTCAGAAACCTGTAGCAGTGATCTGTGAATCGGCTTTATGAACGCCTCATCGACGCCATGATCTAAGAATTTAATTAGGCCATCATAATAGCTGTCTATATTAAGTAGACCACAAGGTTTTTGATGCAACCCCAGTTGCGCCCAGGTCAGTATTTCAAATAATTCTTCAAGCGTGCCCAGTCCGCCTGGCAAAGCAATAAAACCATCAGCGAGGTCGGTCATCATAGCCTTGCGTTCATGCATCGAACCAACGACCTTTAACTCAGTCAAGCCGTTATGCGACACTTCTTTAGCCGCCAAAGCCTGTGGGATTACGCCGATCACTTCACCGCCCCGTGACAGAACGGCATCCGCCATTTGGCCCATAATACCGATACTGGCACCCCCATATACCAAACCGATTTCGCGGTTAACCATTTCTTGAGCCAGCGAATGCGCGGCTTTTGTATAGCCGGACCGCTTACCCGGACTTGCCCCGCAATAAACACAAATTCTTTGCATATTATATTGAATCATTCTCTCAAATTAACCATATCTGCCGATAAGGCTGATGTTCGGGTTGCATGTTTTGTAACGCCAAGATGAAGTTGCCCGGTCAATCAATCACAGAATTTATTTATTTGCAAATCAAGCGCGAGGAAGAAATGATGAGGTAATCTGTACAGCTTTTCAAACTTTGCATTTGTCAGAATTTAAATTGTCCGCCTATAATGGGACCCTTGTTTTCCACATCCCATTCAAAGCCAGATTTCTGATAATTCACTGTCATGTATCGGTAGCCCGCAGAAACCGAGAACTTTTTCGTGAAAGCATAACCAAACTGCCCATTCACGTCTACAACGCTTTCCGACGACCCTCCTCCTGCCAATGCAGCAGCTTTCGCATAAAAGCTCTTACCAAGTTGGAGCCGGGTTCTCAGGCCACCGATGGCATCCACCCAGCCTTCGTCGTCGTCAATCTTGCCGGCGCCAAAAAGAACGCCTGGACCGACGTCCAAATCTGTACTGACATACCAGCCACGGACACCAAGTACCAGATCGATCCAGCTCTGCTCTTTCTCAACCAGTCTATATGCGCCGGCAAGTGTTCCCATGAATGTATTGCTTGTCATGCCCACAGAGCGAGCAAATTGCGGGGGGAGCGGGCCGGATGAATCCGCCGAAATTTTAAACCAGACGATGTCAGTAAAAATGCCAAATCTTCCCTTCCGCAACTCGGCAACACCCATGAATCCCAGGTCAAAATTTTTGATGATGTCTTTAAAAGAGGCGTCGACATCTACCGAAGGTAGCGGTGGCAACGTAGAGGTAGTGCCCTTTAAGCTAGCACCCCAAACGTATGGCTCTACGCTGAAAGACCAGTCTTCTTTGGATGAATCCGTTGTTTTACTTGCCCATGCAATCGGCATGCACAGCAAGATAATCCAGAGTAAACCCAATACCCGCATGAGAAAATACGTCATGAATATTCTATTCCTTGTTGATGTGATAAGGTTGTTCCAGAATTATGCATTTGCCAGGGACTGTTAAGACGGTCATTATAAAACAGGGAGCAAAGCGCCTATCATATATTTAGGCGGGTTAACAATAGGCTGAGCGTGATTTGGCGGCGTGCGTTTTTAAGTCAGCAGGCCATCTTCCATGCCAGACAAGGCGCTATTGTTAGAAGACTAATTTAGCACCGACCCATATGCTTCGATTGTTTAACCCTTCTTCAAAACTCTCTTTGCGGAATGCCTCTTGATAACCGGCTGTCATTTGAAACGTCTGGTTTACGTGATATCGAACGACAATGTCACCCTGAATAACATTTTCATGCTGCCCGTTACGTTCATCGTCTTGAATATTGGTTGTCCAGCCATTAAATTCATAATGAAGCGCCATCTCCAGCGCTATATTTTTGGTCATTTCAATTCCCAGCTCACCGGTGACAAAATGATTATTGTAGGACACATCATCTTTCAGCTCGGGTTGCTTTCGCCCATCAGCCAATCCCCGCTCATAATGGTAGCCTAATGCCAGGCCAACGGTTTCCGTTGGCGACCATTCCACATGTGTGCCGAGGGTCCAGAACTGCGTGTCCCGTTGCTTAAAAGGTTTGTCGTAATTCCGCAGTCCATAGCGGCCAAATAGAATGAGCCGGGCATCATCCATACCCGGTATTTGCTGCGCAATACCTGCGCTCCAAAAATTGGTGGTGACTATTTCGTTCTTTAACAGGGGCTGTTCTTCGGCTGTTTCCTCAATGGGACGCACTTCATTTTTTCCTATTAAAAGGTTGGGACCAAAAAAGTAACGCAGGATGAGCTTCGTGGTAGAAGACAAGTTGTGGTTCGCATGCACTCCAAGCGCACCGTGGTTGAACCGGGAATTGTCGGCAAACACAAACCCTTGTCCCCGGACGGCAAGCTCGGTGGGGCGGTCCAGCAATGAAAAGGATTTTACGATTTTGGCGGTGGGCTCATACACCATATCTTTCCCTTGTTTAGCCAGCTTTCCATCAATAACCGGTTGCGTGGGATCCTGGTTTCGTGACAGCCGCCGGGTTGCTGAGAACAAAGCGGCATCATTGGTATAATAGAACGCGCTTCCGGCGCTGACGTTCCACTCGGCAAAAGACAAAGCGGGGCGTGATAGGATGCAAATAAAAAGAATTAAAAAGAACGGCAGGCGGATCTTGTAGATTTTTTCAATTGACTGCATCAATCAATTCTTTTTATTTGTTTAAGCATGAAACTTACATCCGTTGATAAAATTTTAATGCAGCGTGATTTAACTTCGTAAGTTTTTGACTGAAAGCGTGATGGCTCTGCACATTAATGATTATATGTGCGTTAATGCCAGCGAACAACTGACGGCCGGTGAGTTTTCAATGGCGGGCGCATGAGTTTAATAATTAACCGGATGGCGTCTTGTGAATAATTCACTACTCTACTGGCGCGGTCAAATGCTTTTTCTTTGCAAGAGCAGGCGGTTCATATTAGGGTTGAAAGGTGTACGATCAGTTAATAATTGATTGCGGCAATAATTTCTATATGGAATGACAGATATTTTTTGCGCTATTTTTTTGCCGATAAATTTCCGGAACGCTAACCATAAATTTTTTAAACCACACTAAATGTTATCAATTGCAAAACTTTTGATGTTATCAATGTTGGTTCTCGGTTGCAGCAAGCAAAGTATTGGGGATGATATCGATAGCCAAGCGACGTCATTGGTTGACATGTCCGCTACATACGTGGGTGTCCGGGAATGTGCCGGCTGTCATCAGGAACAAGCCAGATTATGGCAGGAGTCTCATCATGACCGCGCGATGCAGCCCGCCAACGATAAAACAGTATTGGGCGATTTTGACAATGCATCATTCAAGTACTTTGGGACCGTTTCAAGTTTTTATAAAAAAAATGGTCTTTTTTTCGTGAAAACTGATGGACCGGATGGCAGGTTAACGGACTATCCTGTTGCTTACACGTTTGGCGTTTATCCATTGCAGCAGTATTTGATCAAATTTCCTGAAGGACGTTATCAGGTGTTAAATATTGCCTGGGATACACGCAGTAAGGAAGACGGTGGTCAACGCTGGTTTCATTTGTATCCAGATGAGCATATTCAATATGATGATGAACTGCACTGGACCGGGATTAACCAGAATTGGAATTACATGTGCGCGGACTGTCATTCTACAAATTTACATAAAAATTATGACATGGCCAGTAAAGCGTATGACACAACCTGGTCTGACATAAATGTCAGCTGTGAGGCCTGTCATGGCCCCGGTTCAACCCATGTTCAATGGGCCCGGCTGACAGAAGAAGCACAGGCAGATTTTCCGGAAAATAATAAGGGGCTCACTGTTCAGTTTAATGAAAGAACCGGCGTTAGCTGGGGTATTGATAAAAAAACCGGTCATGCCGTTCGTAGTGAGCCGCTGAATAATCGTATCGAGTTGGACGTCTGTGGACGCTGTCATGCCCGGCGTGAGGCCGTTTCGTCGGATTATCAGCCGGGCGCGCCATTGCTGGATCATTTCCGGGTCAGCCTGCTTAACCAGGATCTTTATCACGCCGACGGTCAAATCGATGACGAAGTCTATGTATACGGGTCTTTCCTGCAAAGCAAAATGTATCAAGTTGGGGTGACGTGCAGCGACTGCCATCAACCTCATAGCCTGAAATTAAGAACGCAGGGTAACGATTTATGTGGACAATGTCATTTGCCGGCCAAATATGACAATGATACACACCATCATCACAATACCGAAACGGCTGGCGGTCAATGCGTCAACTGCCACATGCCCGCAAAAAATTATATGGTATTGGATGCGCGTAGGGATCACAGTTTTCGTATTCCAAAACCGGGGCTTTCAGTAACCGTTGGTGCGCCAAATGCTTGTAATCAATGCCACGATAATAAATCAGCGCAATGGTCGCTGGATAGCGTTACAGAATGGTATGGAGAACAAAGTCTGCCGCAGTATGCACTGGCATTCAATGCGGCCAATCAATACCGCATCAATGCAGAAGAAGAACTACTCGAGGTAATAAAAGCCTCGGAAAATTCCGGCATTGTGCGCGGGACGGCGCTTAGTCTGTTGGCTAATGGAATTACGCAGCGGTCTTTGCCGGCAATCAAGGCGGCTGTCGGTGATAATGATCCATTGGTGAGAATGGGCGTGGTGAATACACTGGATGCGTTGCCGCCAACAATGCGTGGTGAAATTGGTCTGCCTTTGCTGTCAGATCCTTTGCGGGTAATTCGTGCCGAGACGGCGCGGCACATGGTCGATTTGCCTATTGATGCTTTTCCCGCATTTTCCCTTAATACGCTTCGATCCGCGCTGGCCGAATACAAGTCGATCCAACACTTTAATATGGATCGGCCGGAGTCGCTCAGCAAACTGGCTAATCTGGCTCAGCAGGAAGGTGATTTAGCCGGCGCGGAAAAGTTATATCAACAGGCTGTCGAAATAGCGCCTTATTATGTGCCAGCCTACGCAAATCTGGCGGATTTCTATCGTGCAAGCGGGGAGGATAAGCGGACGTTTGAATTGCTGACAAAAGCGCTGGCTAAGAATGAACAGAGCGGATCTCTGCATCATGCCTTAGGGCTGGCACAAATCCGTAACGGAAAGCGGGTGCAGGGTATTGCTTCGTTGCGGCGGGCATATGAGTTAGCGCCGGACGCGCCCCGATATGCCTATGTCTATGCAGTGGGCTTGCATTCGGAAGGACATACCGGGGAAGCACTGACGATACTTAAGGAAGCTCACGACAGATTCGAGAGCGACCGGGACATTCTTTTTATGCTTGCCAGCATCCACCTCGAAAGTGGTGAACGTGAACAGGCAACGCGATACGCACGCAAACTAGACCGTCTGTTACCAGGCAGCCCGCCCGTGCAGGCTTTGTTACAGGAAATCGGTGGTTGATCAAGCATGGTTTAGTTTGATAAATAGGATAGCCAATTTTACGGAGTAGGGGGAATCCAGGAACGAGACGGTCCAACCTTCTCGGTTGCGAATATTCTCGGTCAGTGAAATCGTTACCTTAAAATGGTACATGACTTACGTTTATAGTTGTAGAAACTGAGTGCGTGAATTTTGTTTCCAGTTTTTCTGGTAATTTTCCCGCGAGTAAGCCGAGAGTTGTTCGGTTGTATTGGTTCGATAGTAACTGGATTTTTATTGCGGGTAATTTTTTTATAGGCCTTATCGCTGAAAATTTGGTTTAATAAAGCCGAGTTTCAGAATATGCCCTGTTTTAGGAGGAGAACTCATGAAAAATATCGTTGAAATTCAAATCCTGAAATTCCTGGTTTATCTGTATCTTGTTTCCTTCTTCGCGCCACTGGCAAGCGGAGACGATCGCCATAATGCTGTGGCAGCGAACGTTGCCGTATTCCTCGACCTGGAAGGTGGCCAAGCTTCCCTGGGGCAGGCCGCGATGAATGGATTTGTTTTGGCGCTTCAGGCGGCTGATCCAGGTCAAAATCGAAAATTATTTGTTTCCCTCATTGATACTAAAACCAATCCCGCTACGACCTTGTCGGCCGCCAATTCTGTCGTTTCAGCAATCTCAGTAGCTTCAGGATTTACGGACAATGATTCGGTACTGGTGGCTGGCCCCATCTTTGAGGACGAAGAAGTACCGTTCCTTTCCATCGGTGCTACAGACCCAAGTCTTCCCGATACGATTGGAAAAAGCATTTTTTTGGTCCCTTTTGGCGATAACGCTCAAGCTGCTGCAGCGGCAGAATTTGCACAATCTGAATTCGGAAACACGGTTGCGATTTTATGGGATGCTACTTCGCAATATTCTCGTACCTTGCCGCGTTATTTTCGAGCGCGATTTGAGGAATTAGGGGGAGAAGTTGTATTTGACAGCGCTTATAATGGTGAATGCGATATTTCTTTACTTGGAACGCAGGTGCAAGACCTGATTTCGACACCATCATTCATCTACCTTGCCGGATTGCCTGCTTGTATTGGAGAAACAGTGGCCTCTTTGCGATCGGCAGGCGTTGATCTGCCAATTGTTGGCGGCGACGGACTGGATACGCCAAACCTTTTTCTTGGGGGGGCGGAATTGACCAATGATGTGTGGTATACCACGCATGCATGGTTATCTTCCGAAACGGGCACACCCGAAGTACAACAATTTATTTCATCTTACGAGCAAGCCTATGGGAATCCGCCGCAGGATGCATTTGCCGCGCTTGGTTATGATGCCGCCAACTTGTTACTTGATGCGCTGCAGCGGACAACAGACATAAGACCCATAAGAATCACTGAGGCGCTGGAAGAAACCAGTGAATTTCAAGGTGTCACAGGGACAATTACCTACTCTGCTGAGCGCCGTGTGCCTGATAAGAACGTGTGGATAGTTAAAGTGACGCAAGGCGAATCCTCGTTGGCGCAGACTATGGTGCCGAGCGGGGTCCCGCCGCCGTTTCTGCCATAAGTTATGGCAGACCTTAGAGGGATGAAATTAAAAAGCGATTATTTACAAGGAGAAGGTTGTGAAAATGAAACTGTTCTTTATTGCCGCTATTTTTTGTATAGCCATAAACGCGCAAGCAAATGAAAAGGAATCAAAGGAAAAAAAGTCACAGTTAATTACGCCAACTTTGTGGGCGGTCTCGCCGGATAATTTCGCATGCAATCTTACGAATGTCAGTAAAAAAAACCGAATTGCGCAGGTGCGGATTATCACCAACGGTGAGATTCTGCTGGATAGCGGTGAAGTTACCGTGCAGCCGATGCATACCATAGACCACTTTATCGGTGGTTTGCCTGATGGCGGCCCAATTTATTGTGAATTTACCGTTGAAGGCCGCAAGAACTGGTATCGTGGCGCAGCAAAGCTTTTCAGAGATTCACCCAATACCACTGATTTTCTTGTTATCTCAGCTGAATAAATAAGAACAGGGAATTGAGTGCTGGATTGCTTTTGAATTTTCTGAAACCGGTTTAAGCGCTCAGTCCGATCATTTAGAAAGTTGTTTCACTCGTATTGCGACGTTTTTCTCCCTAAAGTGCCTTACTTCGTAGAGAAACTGTCAGCACATCAATGTTATTAAATTGCATGTGCTTGCAGTCATCACACAAGCCGGACAATAAACGCAAGCCTACGCTCTGCTCGGTTGGTTCCTTAGTGCTGGCCTTCTGGAGCAAATTGTCAAAGTTCGCGACAGTTGGCCCTGCAACAAATTCGAGTATCATGACATCCTCTTCACTAGAAAGCGCCACGCCGATCTTTTTATCAGAACTGCGGGTTTGACCATCAAAGAGAAAGGCCATCGCTTCCTCTGCCACAAGTTCAAGCCGCATACAGGCGCGTTTGTCCCATCCAAGCTTCTTAGCACGATCAAGAACAAAAGCCTGTACGTCAAGTACAGATGTAATTTCTGCTGGCAGTTCAAGTCGGCGCTTCGGTTTGTCCTTCAGTTTCAGCAGGATCATCATAACAATAGCCAACAAGCCACCCGCGGTCATGCCGTTGTCCAACAGACCGCGTGCCCACTGTGGTAAAAATTCATGAAAGATAGATTGGCTTTGGAAGCCTGTCGCAAGCCAGAAAGATGTGCAGACAATCAGGCCATTATCAAATGTAAGACCGTCTTCCGCGATAAGTTTCAAGCCATGTAGAAACAGCAAAATCAGCAAAACGGCGATATAAGCACCCGCTACGGGTCCCGGAATAGCAAGTAAGAGTGCCGCGATTTTGGGACAGAAGGCAATCAACAATAAAAACCCCCCACCAAATACACCGACTTTCCTTGAAGCGACACCCGTAAGGTCCACCACTGAAAGACTTGTTGAATAGGTGGTATTAGGCATCGTACCCATTACACCAGAAAGTAGGTTGCCAACACCGTCGGCATTTACAGCGCCTTGTACAGCTTTAAAGTCAATAGCGCGCTTGTCTCGGTGTGATAGGCGCTGGATTGCAACGCCGTCCCCGTATGTTTCGATGGCCCCTACAATTGTGACTAATACAAATGGAACCAGCAACAGCCAAAAATCAGTGCTAAAACTTACGTCAATCCCGGGCCAACCGGCTTCGGGAAGCCCGATCCACGTTGCATCATTAACGCCGGAAAAATCCATTGCGCCGTAGTAGATTGCAACCAGGGTGCCAGTGATCACACCCAGTAAAGGCCCCCACAGTTTGTATTTCCCGGCTCCAAACATGGACACGCCCATAATGAAAATGAAGGTGGAAATCGCAATTGCTGGCCCGGCCACGGCCGGTACTTCATCGCCGCCAGGGTGTTGGTTGATAAGATCAAACGCAATCGGAAATACGGTGACTGCAATCAGCAAAATGATAGTCCCGCCAATAGTCGGCGTGATAATTTTCCTGAGCTGACCTAGATAATGCGAGAACAAAAACTGAATCAACGCTGATGCTATTACAAGCGAGGCAAGCAACGGCACGCCGCCCGCTTTCACCGCGTCAATAGAAATAGCGATAAAAGCCCCTGATGTGCCGACGAACAGGGTATAACCTGCGCCGAACCGTCCGAGCGGATGAGCTTGCAGCATTGTGGTCAGACCGCATACGATAAGCCCGGCGAACACAACCCATTCAGTAACGTTTGCAGATTGATCCGCACTGCGCATAACAATGGCAGGCGTCAAAATAATGCCCGCAATAATCAGTATGACGACCTGAAACCCCAAGCCAGCAGCCAAGGTCGTTGGCGGTGATTCTTCCGCTGAATATCTGATGTTTCTAGTGTCTTGATTTGCCCGCATAACCATACTCCCCTTTGAATATCCAGCAAACGTGACAGTGGATTATTAGCCGCTGTTAAATTTAGCCAGCGCACCTTCAATGGTCGGTTCCAGCGTGATGATTGCATCGAAGCCCGTGATTGAAAACAGTTCAACGATTTCGTCGTTTAACGCGCAAACAGCAAACGGTGTATCAGATTGCTGCGCAGATTTGGCAACCATCAGAATAACGCGGAGACCTGCACTGGAAATATATTCAAGTGACCCGCCATCAAGAATAAGACCGTTGTTCGCGCCGCTTACTTCTGGCAAGACTGACTTTTCAAAATCTTTGGCGTTTCCACTGTCCACGCGTCCGCTTACAGACAAAATCGTTACGTTAGATGAAAGGCTCTTTTCTACCTGCACTTTGTGCTCCTTATTGTTAAATTTTTTTGATAAGTGTTAAGTGATTGACATCGCCGATACGCTTGTACGCCAATTCATCAACGAATGACGTGACAATATGGATGCCCAAACCCCCGATTTTGCGGTCTTCCAGCCCAGCGGTTATATCTGCTTTCCCGCTCACAGCTGGGTTAAAGGCTACAGCGTTATCTGTCAATATAATGGTTAAAATCCCGCCTTCCTGGCGCAGCGCGACTTTTATCCAGCAATCGCTGCTTTTGACGCAGCCATAGGAAAGGGTGTTGGTCAGTAACTCCTCTAAAATCAAATTTAACTGCCAAATCAATTTAGCTTCAAAACCCGCTTCTTCTCCAAAGGCCTCGAGCTCCCCCTCAAGACGCGCGAGGTCTTCAATCTCTGGTTTAAATTCAATCAGTCTTTCAGCCATTTTTATTTTCCGCACCTTTATAGCGAACCGCAAGACATGTAATATCGTCAAACTGATCGGTTGCACCGGTGTAAACGCCGACGCTAGAGATTACCATTTCACACATCTGGCGGGCATTTCTACCGATCAAACCAGACAGTATTTGTCGCAACTGATCAACACCGAATTGTTCGTTTTGGTGATTAATTGCATCGGTAATGCCGTCCGTATAACAAAATAGCGTATCCCCATGTTTTAGCGGCACCGTGCGCTGCTCATATTGCGCCATATCACTCACACCCAGTGCCATTCCTTTTGTGCGCGGCAGGAATTTCATGTCGCCCTTAGCGTTCAACAGGATGGGTTCTTCATGGCCCGCGTTGGTGTAGGTAAGCGTGTTTGCTGTGATATCAATGACACCGTAAAATACGGTGACAAACATCATTGTGTCATTATTTTCGCTCAGACTCGTATTAAGCCTAATGATCACGTCAGCGGGTTCGAGGCCCTGATACGCAAGCGAGCGAAGGCGCGGCAAGCAACCCGCCATCATCAGGGCAGCAGTCACGCCTTTATCAGAAACGTCCGCGATCACGATGCCGTACTTTCCGTTGCTGAAATCCATGAAATCATAAAAATCACCGCCGACTTCGCGGGCTGAATGCATATCTGCGAACACATCAATATAATTCCCACCATCAAAGCGATGCGGCAGAATTGATAATTGCATCTTCTGCGCCATGTTTAGCTCTTCTTCGAATTTTTTTAGCGTGCCTTCCAGCTGATTTTTCTTCGTGTTCAATTCTTGGGTCCGCTCTTTCACCATTTCATCAAGCCGCTCGGTGCGGGCCTCGACTTCTTCCGCCATATTAATGAACGTGTTGACAAGGCGGCCGAATTCATCAGGTCTATCTCTATGCTCCGCCAGCATTTCTGGCTTAAAGTAACCTTTTTCGAATTCCGCAGCCGTATTAGTAAGGCTGGTAATTGGGTCAGTAAAAGTTTTACGAATATAAAATCCGCAAATTGCTAATGCGCCCAATAAGGCAATTAAGTTGATAAGCAGCAACAGCTTCTGTCCCAACTCTACATTTTTTTCCGTAAGTGCGACTGACTGGTTCGCACGTGCTTGCACTGTGGCAACAATTTGGCGCACATCGTCCGCTATGGTCGCGGCGATCGAACGGCTATCCAAGACTAATTGCCGTGATTGCTGCAACTCTTCCAACATGGCGGCGCGCAACGAGGGAATGTTGCCGTCACCGATACCTAAACGGGTTAATGTTGGCAATATTGCCTGGATTTTCTGAATGCCGCGGCGCTCGGTCAGTGATTCGCCGTGCAAGCGCTGTACTGCCCGCCCAAGTCCTTCAACAGAGGCCGAGATTCGCTCCCGAATCGGCGACAACAGCGCTACCTGAGTAACGATTGAGCTTTCTGTAAGCAACGCAATCAACCGGTTTGATTCCTCGGACAGCTCGGACAAAGCCATCATCTGCAAAACATGATCCGGCTTTAAGAATTCTCTCTCAGAATCCGAGGTTTCCTGGTCAAGTGACCAGAAACCGGTGGACAGGTAGAATACCCTGTCATCCAGTTGATGAACCAGTATTTGCCGCAGCACACCGTGCTGTTTAACCGCTTGATCCACTGCCTGATCAAGTAGTCGTTTAACTCTGTCATGCTCATCAATTTTGTCTGCCAGTGAAGATAAAATAGCCGCAAATTTTGTGTCGTTTTCTCGTACGGTATTTAATTTTGCGCTGTGCTTGATGGCTAGGTCTTTGGCAAAGCTGGATTCCAGCAAGTTTAATATCTTTATAATCTGTGACTGAAGGTCCGATAAGCTTTTTAGAATTTCCGCTCGATCAGTTTCTTTTTCGGCTGTCAGCAGCAATGGGGCTGAAGCAGCTATTTCAGAGCTTTGTTGTGCCAGCCTGAGCGAATTAACAATCGCCGGCAGATGGACATTTGCGATATTTTTCTGCTGGTTGCCGAGTTCCACAAAAGAAAACCACGCAACAATGCTGGCTGCAGTTGTAAAAGCAACCGCTGCACCAACCGCAAAATACAGCTTTGCGGCTAAGCCAAAAAAATTTCCGATAGATTTTTTTAATGTTGATTTCTGTCGTGGCGGTGCCTTGTGCATCATTGGCCGACATCCACCGTTTTGATGGAGCCATTCCCAGCCAAGGCGGTAAGAAACACTTGATTGGATCCTTGGTTATTCTGCCCGTTAAAATTTACTTTAAATCCTGACAAGTCGTATTCGCCGCTCGACATCATGTTAAGGAAAGCAGCCCGGTCCAGGTCACGGCCAGCACGCTTTAAGAAAGCGATGGCTGTCCGTCCTACCAGGTAGCCCTCCAAGGATACAAATCCTTTCCGCATGCGCGGGAAGTAACGGTTCATGACAGTCGTATATTCAGCAATCACCGGTAATGATTGGTCCGTGACGTTTGGTACAACCTGAGACACAAATATTGTGTCCGGCTGGATTTTATCCCCTTTGCGCAGTTCGGTGCTTAACGCATTTGTGCCGACAAAAGAAAGGCAAATGAATTTGGTGTTGACGCCCAGTTTTTGCGCCCATTTAATAAAGGTCGCAGCGGGTTCGTAAGCGCTGACCAAAATAACCGCGTCTGGCTCGCCGCGTTTAATCTCAAGAAGTGCGCGTTTTACGGC
>BQJA01000065.1 GCA_021604405.1 Nitrosomonas sp.
AAACAGGAGTTTTCTCATGTTGTACTTTACTTCAAGATATCGTCAACTTGTGTTTTTGTCCTTGGTTTATATCGGTTTGACAGCATTCCCCGTTTTTGCCGACAGAAATCACGATCGAGAGCAACAGGACCATCGCATTCCTGCCCTGATCATTTCTACCGATGTCGCGATTGGACTCAATGATACGCATGGCGGGGAGAGTCTCAATCCCGCGGTTCGTTCAGAGACCAATGCCTTTTCTTTGGACCGGGACGTTACGCCCCAGGATCTCGATGATGGCCTCGCACTTGCTATGGCGCTAAACCTGGATGCGGCAGGCCTGGTCCAAGTGCTCGGTGTGGTGCCAATCGCCGGAAATGCTTCCCTTCCGCCTGAGATGATGGTCGCAAGAAAAATTATGCGAGAGCTCAAAGGAAGGGAGGATATTCCTCTTGCACCAGGTGCTGCCGGCCCGGCGAGCCAGACCTACCATCCGATTCCAAAATGGTTTGATGGTACGGATGTTACGGTGGCGGGTGAAATGGGATCGTTCGTGGCCAGTTGCCGCAACGAAGGTGTTCGTCTCATGGAATCGCTGTTGCTGCAGCACCGCGGGCCAGTCACACTGCTAGCCTTGGGGCCCTTTACTGACATTGCTTGTCTGATCGAGACGGCGCCTCCCTATGTGTTGCGGCGCGTGAAGGAGGTCATCGCACTTGCATCTCAGCTTGAAGGTGAGTCTCTCACCATTAATGGCCTTGTCGTGAATGATTTTAACGTGAGACGTGATCCGACGGCTGTTGCGTTGCTTCTTGCTTCGGAGCGCGGCCGTCAAATTCCGATCCGGCTCATGGTTTTCAGTCTGTCCGGGCAGACCTCGCAAAAAGACACTCTGATCCCTTTTGATTCAGCCACATTTAAGGGCCCGCAACCGCCCACACCTGAGTCAACGCACAGCCTGCAATGGCTCCTGGCCGCAGCCGAACCACGAAACGAGTTTTGGCGCGCAATCTTCGGGACCGTTGAGGGACCATTTGATCAATACGCCTTAGTCGCGAGTCTGGAGAACCAGGATAATTCCAAACTCTTCGACTGCCGTGATGCGTGGGCCTATGTCCAACAATGCCCTCAACCAGTCTGGAGCCCCAATACAGAACTCGACGCCAATGGACAACCCGTACCACCCGCTTACAATGCGCCGGGTAATTCCTGCATGGATCATGGTTCGGTTGGTTCGACTCCGACAAATGGTTCCCTGGTGGGGGTTCCAGCGCAGCTGCTTGTCTCACTCGACCAGGATACTGGACCGGTCGTGCGTGGGGTAACGGGCGTGGATGGTAATATCCCTGATTTTGATGCTTCGGCTCGACAGGTCATGGCCTGCATCGACTTTCAGGGGGATGAGGCCCGCCAGGAATTTCTTGAGATTCTGCAAACCTATACCTGGTAGCAGGTTATAGGCAGGTGATTAAGAAAAAAATCGTCAGATCTGCGCATTCGATCTTTTTGCAATAAGGGGTAGCGTCTGCTGGCACAGTAATTTTGTCTTGCTCTCGTGCCCAATTCAGGGGGAAAGCTGTCAGCGTTTATGCTGCAACCGTCATCAATTTGCTGTGCTTTCCCCCGATCCAAGTATCAATCTTGATAAATTTGTAAAATTAAGCATATAAGTCACGTAATATTAACAATTTCGCTGCGTTCGTAATAGAAATGAGCGATTATTCGCTATCTGACAAAATTTATACACCTTGGAGAACTCAAATGAATTGTTATCGTCACATCCTGTCTGGAATAGTGATGCTGGTAATGTTGGCCGGTTGCATGACTGGCAGTGAGGATAAGGATATGATGCCTGCAATCGAATCGCAACAGTCTTTTCCATATGACCGGCCTTTTTTTAAGGCAGAGCGTAAAACCAGTTTCGAAGATGATGGCAAATTTATCATGGTGGAAGGCAGCCAGTGCACAACGCGAGATCATGGACCTGAGCCCGCGACCATGTTAGTTACGGTTGATATGCCGACATACGTTAACCGCGGGACCGTGGTTTTGAACGGCTGGGATCTACGCTATTTAAATAAAGATCACGAGTTGCGTTCCCTGCGCGCCGATATTACACACAGCAAACTGGTTTCTGGCGTTGGTAGTCCGTCAACGCTTGTTTTTGAAGTGGAAGGCGAGCTCAGCGACCAGAACTGGGATGATGCCTATGAGTTTTGTGCCTACTACACGGGCTTTGGCTTTAATTCAGGCTGGATTGATGCCCGTATTGAAGGCGATTATAACGGCATCGAGACCAGTGACCTGCAAATAGAGGCAGAAGGCCCGATTGCCACGCTGGAAAGTTTGTGGGAAGAAGGTACGCTAATCGGCAGCGATTCGATTGTTGCCATTCCACGTGGATTTGATTTTCAGTATGACAATGCATTTGAATGTGAATGGCGAATGCCGCCTTGCCGCTGGCAAGATCCGGCGGACCATCATCTGCGTCAGGTTGCTTACAGTCTTTTTCAGGTCGCTGCGTCACCCAATCCGGACGGTAATCCACACTGGGTGACGCAGACCATTTTTAAGGATAACAGTACGCGCGCGCATTGGATTAAAACACGTACCGCTTTGATTGGTGGCAACAGCGTCAAGCTGCGCGCTGATTTTCTCCCGCTCAACCCACGTTCGGGCAGGACCAATGTTTGTCGCAACAGCGTGGATGGCGTGGTCCGTACGGAAACATTCCGTATCCATGATTTACCTTATGATTATGCTGTGCCGATGCTGACCGGCTGGGACTTGAACTATGAATGCGATGATCAGCAGGTGCAACGCGCGGGTATATGGATACATGATATCCGTTTTGACCCGGACGCCAAGGAATTGGAATATAAAGTGTCATCTATCCTGCGGGATAAAGACGGTGCACCCAGCTTTAATGCCATACATCGAGTCAGTATACTGGGACTTAACCATTCTTCTGTGCCGCCGGTAGCCAGTCGTCCTTCACCCGAAATTAATATTAAACTCAGGAAGCAATAGCGTGTACGATGTGAATAACCCGGTATTAATCTGCTTCAAGCATCTGTTGAAAGTCCCAAGTCTGAACAAATTTCACCAATGTTTTTAAACGCGCGGCTCTGGCAATTAACCGAAGGGGTACGCCCGCGTATTTTCTTCGCCGTATTGGTGGGTGTTATTTCATCAACGGTAGGTATCATCCGCCTGGCAATGCTGGGTTGGTTGCTGGCGCTTATTTATCAGGGCGCAACCTTTAACGATATTCTGTTTTCCGCTGGCATGATCGCTGGAGTTATTGTGTTGCGTGGTTTTCTGGAACATGCGCGCACTATGGTGGCCCATGAGACGGCATCGCGGGTGCAGCTTCTATTAAGAAAACGGCTGTATGACCAGGTCGTCACGCTTGGCCCAGCCTATTTTGGCATGAACCGCACCGGCGATGTGTTGCTGACCATGGTGGAAGGCGTGGAGCAGTTAGAAACCTATTTCGGCAGATACTTGCCACAGCTTTTTATTGCTTTTATAACACCGCTGGTCATTTTTGCGCTGTTGGCGTTCTGGGACTTGGTGTTAGCGGCAATGCTGCTGGGTTTTGCCTGGATGACATTGCTGGCGCCGGCAATGTTCCATTCCTGGGACAGTAAGAATTCGTTGCGTCGTCAGAAAGCCTACGCCAATTATGCTGCTGAGTTTCTTGATACAATCCAGGGGCTTGCTACGCTGAAAGCATTCGGACAGGGTGTTGCGCGGGGTCGGTTGCTGGCGGCGCGCGCCCATGAAGTGTACCGCAGTACCATGTGGGTGCTAGCTACGAATTCCTTGACGCGTGGCATCACGGATACGGGCATCACTGTCGGCACCGCTGTCATCTTGTGCTTCGGTGCATATCGTGTACAGATGGGTGTTACCAGCCTGGAAACATTGATGATAATTTTGCTGGCTGGCGTGGAAACATTCCGGCCACAGCGAGACATGCGTGCGCTATTGCACGAAGGAATGGTTGGATTGTCAGCGGCACAAGGTGTCTTTTCGTTGTTAGATGGGCGTTCGCCAATCCGGTGGAAATCTGTTGCGGCGGTTGCCAATCAGCAATCGGAAAACGCGGATCATACCGGTATCTGCTTTAAGGATGTCGCTTTTACCTATCCTGGTGGACGGCAAACCGTACATAAAAAAATTAATTTTCAAGTAGCTGTAGGTGAACGTATTGGTTTTGTCGGGCCGAGTGGCGCTGGAAAGTCGACTATTATGAAACTGCTGTTACGTTTCCACGACCCTGAGCAGGGTCAGATAACGATACAGGGCAAAAATCTGCAATCAATGACACCCGATGAGCTTTATGCTCAATTGGCGGTGGTAACGCAAGATACGTACCTGTTTCATGGAACCGTTGCAGAAAATATACGTTTCGGTCAACCTCGGGCAAGCATGGCGCAAATACAGCATGCTGCGCAATTAGCCAACGCACATTCATTTATTAATGACTTGCCGGACGGCTATCATACCGTCATCGGAGAGCGGGGTATTCGCCTCTCTGGCGGCCAGCGGCAGCGTATTGCAATTGCGCGTGCATTGTTGCGCGATGCGCCGATTCTTATTCTTGATGAAGCACTGTCAGCCGTGGATGCTGAAAACGAGGCGGTTATCCAGCAAGCGCTGGACCGGCTCATGCGTGGCCGCACGACAATTATTTTTGCGCATCGGTTATCCAGCATTATTGGGTGTGATCGTATTCTTGTGCTTGAGCAGGGCGAAATAGCTGAGTCCGGTACGCATGACCAGCTCATGAGTCATCCGGGTTGCTACCGGCGATTAATGGCATCACAATTGGAATCTGACCAGTCGGGCGCCGCAACAAACCTGAATAATGCCGGCGTCAGGCTTGATGATGTATCCGTTCCAAATGCTGAAGAAGCCTCGATAAAAGCAGCCGATAATGTATTGAAGGCCGATCAGTTAGGCTGGTATGGCGTAATCCGCGAATTATCGAAGTATGTCCGTGCTTACAAACCTCATTTAACATTCACCTTTATTTTTGGCGTCGCGCGGGTGCTAGCTTTTATTGGTGTTGGCGTATTGAGTGCGTTGATCGTGGCCGCGGTTAAAGCAGATCGGTCTTATGATGATCTGGTCATTTGGCTTGGCGTATTGGCACTGGCGTCGGGCTTATTACATTGGCTGGAATCCTGGCTGGCACATGATATGGCCTTTCGCATGCTGGCTGATTTGCGCGCTAAATTGTATGCAAAACTTGAATCCCTGGCCCCGGCGTTTTTAGTGCGTCACCGCAGTGGTGATATGGTGGCAATGGCTACGCATGATGTAGAAATGGTGGAGTATTTTTTTGCACACACCGTTGCCCCTGCTTTTGTGGCCGTACTCATCCCGGCTTTAGTGCTGACTGTGCTGTGGTTTTATAGTGGCCTGTTGGCGATTGTATTAATCCCATTTTTGCTTTTAGTCGGTCTCAGTCCTTTTTTGTTCAGACGACGAATCGATGAACTCGGCTCCAAGGCGCGTGAGTCATTGGCTGAACTGAATGCTTATGTGGTCGACAGCATACAAGGGCTCCAGGAGATCATTGCATTTCAGCAGGTAGACCATCGACGCAAGGAATTTATTTCGCAAATACAAGCACATCTTGCCATTCGTCTGCCATTTTTCCGAGAGTTAAGCTGGCAGGCCGCGGCAACAGAAATAGCGACCGGTCTTGGCGGACTGGCAATCGTGATGACGGGCGCTTACCTGATCACTGCGGGTGAAGTAACGGCTTTATTATTGCCAATGCTGACAATATTAGCGCTGTCAGCTTTTCTTCCGGTATCAGAAATTGCGCAGATCGGCCGGCAACTTGCCAATACCTTAGGTGCGACACGGCGTTTACATGCCGTGCAAAATACGCCTGTTCCTGTCGTGGATGGCGTTGGCACAGTGATTTCGGAGTCAGAAAAAAGAATGCCAATTCCGGCACTGGAAATGGATGCGGTCAGTTTTTCATATCATACGGGTACGGAAGAGACATTAAAATCAGTGAGCTTTAGCGTGCCAAGCGGAAGCACCATCGCGTTGGTTGGCCCATCCGGTGCCGGAAAAACAACGATTGCGCATTTATTCATGCGTTTCTGGGATCCCGACAAGGGTGTCGTGCGAATGCACGGTCATAATTTGCGTGACTATAAACTTGATGACCTGCGTGCACAAATTGCACTGGTCAGTCAGGATACTTATTTATTTAATGAGACAGTACGTGACAACATTATGATGGCACGCCCAGGTGCCGACGATCATGCTTTGCATGACGCGATACAACGTGCTGCGCTAACAGATTTTATTGCGGCCCAGCCCCTGGGGCTTGATACGCCCGTAGGAGAACGCGGCCTGCGTTTGTCTGGCGGTCAGCGGCAACGCATATCAATTGCACGTGCTTTTTTAAAAGATGCGCCGATCCTTATTCTTGATGAGGCAACATCTCATCTCGACGCCGTGAGTGAGGCAGCGGTACGGCATTCACTGGAAGACCTGATGCATGAGCGCACGACGGTAATTATCGCGCATCGCTTATCCACGGTACGCAATGCAGACAAAATTATATTTTTGGAAGCGGGGGAGGTGATTGAAACGGGTAACCATGATCAGTTACTTGCCAAAGATGGGCTATACAAGCAGTTGATAAACCAGCAATTAGCAGCGGCCACTGGCCGGTATCAGTTTTCACCACAATAGGGGAAAACGCTTATTTTCTCAGTGCTTCCAATACCAACTGTGAAGGATTGCCATCAACCGGCAAGCCATTTTCAGCTTGAAAGATTTGAATAGCGTGTCGTGAACCCTTCCCGAGGTTGCCATCGATTTCGCCCGTGTAATGGCCAAGATCTTTTAGACGCGTTTGTAACTCAAATTTTTCGTTAATCGTTAGCGAGCCATCAGGGCGGGGCCATGGCTGCGTTAATCCATTATTTCCAGTCAATCGATCAGCCAGCAGACCGACGGATAATGCATAGAAATCTGAATTATTGTAACGCTTAAGAATAAAAAAATTACGGGTCATTAAAAAGGCAGGTCTGTCAGCTCCGGACATGAATTTAAGAACAGCCTTTTTGCCGGGACGCGGGAACGGATCCCCGCTTGTACGAACGAAACCCAGTTTTTCCCATTCCGCCAATGTCCTGGTCTCGCCTTCGTACTGCATGCCATCCTTCGGCAGCTTGGCTTCATAACCCCAGGTTTCACCCCTACGCCAGCCATTGCTTTTTAATAGATTCGCTGCGGTAGCCAGCGCATCAGGAATTGAGTTCCAAATATCCCGGGAACCATTCCGATCCATATCCACAGCATAGGCCAGATAACTGGTTGGAATAAATTGCGTGTGTCCCATTGCGCCTGCCCATGAACCCATTAATTGAGCGGTTGAAATGTCGCCGGATTGCAAAATTTGTAATGCGGCAATGAGTTGCGAGCGGGCAAACTTTTGGCGGCGGCTATCTGCGTAAGCAAGCGTTGCCAGGGAACGGGGAACATAATGCAGGCGTTCCGTCCGCTCGAGGACTGCGCCATAATTAGATTCAACCGACCAGATTGCCAACAGAATAAACCGGTTAATACCAAATTTTTGTTCAATCTCTGTCAATGTTTGTTGATGTTGCTGCGCCATTTGCTGGCCATTGGCAATCGTTAGCGGATTCACTCGTGCGTCGAGATAATCCCAAATTTCGCTGGTGAATTCAGGCTGATATCTGGCTTTCTCAAGCACCGCCGGATCTGGCGAAGTTACTCCATCAAAGGCATGTTCATAAACCGATCGCTTGATACCGTTTTGGGCCGCGGTACGATAAAAGTCTGAAATCCATTGTTGAAAACCCGTTGTTGCGTAAGCATCTGACGGTATCAGGCTGACGATAAAAGCCAAACATGCAACACAGTGCCGCGGAATTATGTAACGATTTGATTTCACAATATCATATTGTTATAAATTTGCTGGATCTTACATTAGATCATACTTAAGGATGGACATCCACCGTGGCATCGGGCAGCGCAATGCCGCTAATTATCCGCCCAGAGTGGTTGCGGACCTGGACAACCTGTCCTTCTGCCGCATCAGCAAGCGCATGGCCCTCTGAACTGACACTGAATCCACGCCCCTTTACATTCAATTTTACTTTTTGTCCGCGTAGAATGATAGGCGGCAATCGTAATGTGTGCTGACGTATTGGCTGGCCGCTAGCAAGACTGGAAATGGGTATTTTTCCAATAACCTGAGATGGATCGGTGAAAATCCCTTCCGGCATTTGCGTGAGATTGACATTTTTTAATGTGATGTCTTCAGTGGTCAGTGGCCGGCCCTGAGTAAGTGGTCGCGCAACATGAACGACATCCGCCATTACCTGAACGTCTACCTGAACATAAATCGTCCATGATACTTGACTGTTACAGCGTACACCCACTGACGAATTTCCCCACAAGCGGCCGCCGGTCGGTATGAATGGTTCTAATTTCGGACAATTAGGCAGCGTTATTCGATTGTCAATTTTGCCCGTGTTTACAAAAACCTGTCCTGGCAGTCCTGTTGTCTGGTCATAAACATACGCTTCTACTGTTTTGAGAATTTCCGACATTTGTTGAAATTCCGTCGATTTTTGATACGCCACTGCGGAATTAGTAACAAAAGAACCAGCTAATAGTAATAAGCTGGAACAGCAAATAAATGTATCTTTCATTGAATATGTTTAACCTGAGTTAAAACTTGAGCAGGCCGCCTTTAACTGCAACTTTTGCCATCCTCCGGCAAATTTTGCCGACACCTGTGCATAGTAGCCAGATAATTCATTAGATATAAGAAAAGATAAAGGTAGTTTCAGGTGTTATTCATTCGTTCACTACCAATACAGTAGGAATAGCATGGTTGGCATGATTAATGCTTACGACATATATAACGATTCATTTAGGGTAATCAAATGACCAGTAAACTTGATAACGCATTAAATTTTCACCAGACCGCACTCAATGTCCGGGCTGCCCGGCAAGAACTGTTGTCCAGTAATGTCGCCAACGGTGATACGCCCAACTATAAGGCGAGAGATATTGATTTCTCGAGCGTATTAAGTGATGCGCTGTCATCGAATATAAAAAAAACTGGCCTGACAACAACTTCTCAGATGCATATATCACCAAACGCAACTAACAGTATTGTTTCTCAGGCGCTATACCGGGTACCGCAGCAACCGAGTGCAGATGGCAACACGGTTGAAATGGATGCAGAGCGCGCTAAATTTGCGGATAACTCAATTAAATATGATGCCAGCCTGACCTTTATCAGTGGTCAGATCAGGAATCTGATGACAGCGATACAGGAGCGATAATAATGTCACTTTTTAACGTATTTAACATCGCCAGTTCTTCAATGGCGGCGCAGTCTCAGCGTCTTAATGTCGTCGCAAGTAACCTGGCAAACGCGGACAGTGCCACCAGTTCAACTGGAGAACCCTATCGCTCCCGCCAGGTTGTTTTCAGTACCCAGCAAATTGCAGACAAAGGGGCAAGTGGTGTCAAGGTTGCCGGGATTGTCCACGACGCTTCACCGATGAAAAGGATATATGAACCCAAACACCCAATGGCGGATGCTGGCGGATATATCACCATGCCGAATGTGAATGTCGTTGATGAAATGGTGAATATGATGTCTGCATCGCGCTCCTATCAAAACAGTGTTGATATGATGAACACAACGAAAACGCTGTTGCAGAAAGCACTGACAATTGGCCAATAAAAGGAAAAACGATGAACACCATTCAGGATTCTAATTTAGCGACATCCGTTGCTTCTAGTAGTGTTGCCAATGCCACGGCCAGGAAAGGAATAGACGAAACACAAGACCGGTTTTTGAAGTTGTTGGTCACGCAAATGCAAAACCAGAACCCCCTTAATCCACTGGATAATTCCGAGGTTACAACGCAACTGGCGCAGATAAATACGGTAACTGGTATCGATAAACTCAACGAAACGCTAAAACTGCTTGTTACTGATTTTGATGCGGCGAATTCGCTGGAGGCGGCTGGCATGATCGGGCGCAACGTATTGGTTCCGGGTACATCGATAGGTCTGGAAAACAATGCGGCTGCGGCAGGTATTGATTTGCCGCAGGCGGTCGATGCAGCGACGATCACCATCAAAGACAGCGCTGGATTAGCAATACGCAATATTGATCTGGGTCCGCTACCGGAAGGGGTGCATACATTTGCCTGGGATGGCGTGACGGACAGTGGCACAAGCGCTGTCAATGGGAATTACAGCTTTGCAGTAAACGCGAAACAAGGCGATAAAGAGATACAAACCACGACGCTCGCGCTTGGCGCTGTAAAAAGCGTATCACCCGATGAAAACGGGACAATATTGGATATCGGGGAACTGGGGCTTGCCAGTCTGGCTGATATTAAACAAATATTCTAACGAGGAGTAAATCATGGGTTTTCAACACGGACTAAGCGGGCTTGCTGCTGCATCAACCAATCTGGATGTCATTGGAAACAATGTCGCGAACGCCAACACAATCGGTTTCAAACAATCACAGGCAGAGTTCAGTGATGTTTATGCAAATGCCTTGAGTGGCGGGAGCAGTAATAAAATTGGTATCGGCACGCAAGTGTCAGACATCGCGCAGCAATTCACGCAAGGCAATATCAGTACAACCAACAATCCGCTGGATATTGCGATTAATGGCGGTGGATTTTTTCGCATGAATGATAACGGTGTCACAACATATAGCCGTAGCGGCCAGTTCCATCTTGATAGTGAAGGATTTATTGTTAATAGCGACGATGTCAATCTCACCGGTTATTTAACGGATGCGACGGGAAAAATAATACCCACGGAACCATCCAATCTGCGGCTGTCGACAGCCGACCTTACGCCGCAAGCAACCACAAACTTTGCCAGCGGCTTTAATCTTGATGCACGCACCGTCGTACCAACGCCGCTTCCTGCTTTTGATGCGACCGATCCATCAACTTTTGCAAGCTCTACTTCCGGTTCTATCTTTGACAGTTTGGGTGGATCCCATGTACTGACGCTTTTCTTTCAAAAAACCGGCAGTGGCACTTGGGACACCTATGCAACGGTTGATGGCGCTTTAACACCAGCCGGTTTGCCTGACGGCGTTGACTTGGGCGCAGGGCCGGGTAATCCCTTGACATTAAATTTCGATACCAATGGGACATTAATTCCGCCGGCAGCACCGACAATAGCGTCAGTTGATCTTGCCGCAATTGCGACAAACTTAGGAACCGTCAATGATGCAACAACACCTTTGGAATTTGAACTGGATTTGGCGAACGCCACCCAGTTTGGCGCTAATTTTAGTGTTAATTCATTGACTCAGGATGGTTTTACTTCAGGTCGTTTGTCTGGCTTTGATGTGTCAGGGGATGGCGTTATAAAAGGTAATTTCACGAATGGTGAAACACAAATACTGGGTCAGGTTGTTCTAGCTAATTTCAGCAATCCGCAAGGTCTTGTGCCGTTGGGTCGCAACCAATGGGCAGAAACGGCTGATTCAGGTCAACCGCTCGTCGGTGCCCCGCGGACAGGAACGCTTGGTGAGTTGCAATCGGCTGCAGTTGAAGAGTCAAATGTCGATTTAACCACTGAACTGGTTAACATGATTACGGCACAACGTGTTTATCAGGCAAACGCCAAAACAATTGAGACCCAGGACGCTATATTACAATCCTTAATCAATCTTTAAGATATCGAATCAATTCATTGATTAATCATATATTCATAAAAATTGTGAGAAAGTTATGGATCGTTTGATTTATACAGCCATGACAGGCGCATTACATACGCTGAATCAACAAGCGACAGTTGCACAGAATTTGTCCAATGCCAGTACGACCGGTTACCGTGCAGAAACCAATACATTTCGCGCAGTACCAATATTTGGAGATGGATTGCCAACACGCGCCTTTGTGGTTGATTCGACGACAGGTGCGGATTTTACGCCCGGTGCAGTTCAGCAGACAGGGCGCGATCTGGATGTGGCTGTACAGGGTTCCGGTTGGATTACGGTACAACTAGAGAATGGGGAGGAAGCTTATACCCGTCAAGGCAATTTACAAATCAGCTCCAATGGGGTTCTGCAAACGCAAAGCGGATTGAATGTAAAAGGGGATGCCGGACTGATTACAGCGCCACCTGTTAACCGGATTAGCATCGCTAAGGATGGCACCGTATCTGCTGTTCCGACAACTCCATTACCCAATACCGTTATCATTATTGACCGCATCAAATTGGTCAATCCACCTGAAGATCAACTGGTAAAAGGCGCGGATGGCTTGTTCCGGCTGCAAGGAGGCGGTGAAGCAAATGCGGACGCCAGGGTGCATCTTACTGCAGGCGCTTTGGAAGAGAGTAATGTCAATCTCGTTCATGAAATGGTCAGCATGATCGCGCTTGCCAGGCAGTTTGATATGCAGATGAAAGTGCTTGAGAGTGCCGAGCAAAATGCGCAGCAAGCCAGTGAAATTATGGTGATGAGAGCATAAAACTATTTCTCGTTACGGAAAAGCAATAAAATTTTATGAGGTGAAAAATGGTCCGCTCACTATGGATATCAAAAACCGGTCTTGATGCTCAACAGACCAAGCTGGATGTTATTTCAAACAACCTGGCGAATGTCAGCACGAATGGTTTTAAACGTTCTCGTGCGGTTTTTGAGGACTTGCTTTACCAAACCATTCGCCAACCCGGCGCACAATCTTCGCAGCAAACGCAGTTACCTTCAGGCTTGCAACTTGGTACGGGTGTTCGGCCGGTTGCGACAGAGAGTATTTTTGCTCAAGGCGGCTTGCAGCAAACCGAGAATCCGCGCGATGTTGCAATTAATGGTCAGGGATTTTTTCAGGTATTGATGCCGGATGGTACGACGGCTTATACACGTGATGGCGCGTTTCAGTCAGATATTAATGGGCAATTTGTTACATCGAGTGGATTTGTTATCCAGCCGGCTATTACAGTTCCACCCAATGCGCTCAGTATCACGATAGCACGTGATGGCACAGTATCTGCATTATTGCCAGGTTCAGCCACGCCTATTCAGGTTGGGAATATCCAATTGGCAACATTTGTTAATCCGGCAGGACTGCAAAAAACCGGGGAAAATCTTTATCTGCAAACCGCATCGAGTGGCACACCAAATACGAATGCCCCGGGTACAAACGGTACAGGATTGCTGCAACAGGGTTTTGTTGAAACATCTAATGTCAACGTGGTGGAAGAATTGGTCAACATGATCCAAACGCAACGCGCGTATGAAATTAATTCAAGGGCCATTGAGACTTCAGACCAAATGCTGCAGCGATTAGCGCAATTATAGCCGCACATATAGCGAACACTTAAGGCTGGGATAGCACGATGAATAAATGCATGAGACAGAAAGAACTGCGACTAACTCTGTCACTGTTGCTATTGTTACACTTTATAGCAGGTTGTGCCATGACCCCGCCAACCTCCATTCATCAACCAGAAACTATGCGACCAAGTTTTAACCTGCCATCGGCGGCAGACAATGCCAGCGGCAGTATTTTCCATGCTGCCAACAATGTGCGCACAAGTGGCCGCTACATTCCGTTATTTGAAGACCGGCGTGCGCGCAGTGTCGGCGATACAATCATCGTAACGTTGAATGAAAAAACCAATGCCAGCAAAAAATCAGGGAGTAACGTAGATCGAGAAGGCAGCATGGCGCTCTCAGTCCCCGATTTTTTCGGGCTGCCTGCAAGTATACTGAATAACCTGTCGGCAGAAGCAAAATCCGCGACCAAATTTAAAGGTGATGGTGCAAGTTCAAGTAATAACGATTTTACCGGAACGATTACCGTGACAGTGATTGAGGTGCTGCCGAACGGCAATCTGCTGGTCAGTGGGGAAAAACAGATTGGCATCAACCAGGGGCAGGAATTTATACGTCTTTCCGGCGTTATAAATCCGATTCATGTCATGGCTAACACCGTGTCGTCTGTGCAGGTGGCCGATGCGCGTATTGAGTATCGTTCAAATGGTTATTTAGATGAAGCGCAAACCATGGGGTGGCTATCTCGGTTTTTTATAAATATATCACCTTTCTGACTCTAATATCATATGGTTACCGAGTAATTATGAGGAAGTTTAAAGAATTTTCTGGGAACAACATTAAATTAACGATGCTGCATTATGTCATTTGTGCATTATTATTTCTGATCAGTTTATTAGCGCCGGGTTTTAGCGTTGCCGAACGCATTAAAGATTTGGTTACTATTCAGGGCGTGCGCAGCAATCAGCTGATTGGTTACGGCCTTGTCGTTGGTTTGGATGGCAGTGGCGATCAAACCACCCAGACGCCGTTTACCGTACAAAGTATCGTAAATATGATGGGGCAAATGGGCATCAATCTGCCCCCGGGTGTTAATTTGCAATTACGTAATGTGGCAGCCGTCATGGTAACTGCCACAATTCCAGCGTTTGCCAAGCCCGGACAACAAATTGATGTGACCGTTTCGTCAATGGGTAATGCCCGGAGTCTGAGAGGTGGGACGCTGGTGCTGACACCGCTGAAAGGAATTGACAACCAGGTCTATGCAATGGCCCAGGGGAATATCCTCGTCGGTGGCGCAGGTGCCGCGGCATCCGGAAGCAGTGTACAGGTGAATCATTTAAATGTTGGGCGTATTAGCAATGGGGCAATTGTGGAACGTCAGGTACCTTCACCGCTGGGGCAGGGGGAATACATTCACCTGGAACTGAAGACCACGGATTTTAGTACGGTTGGGCTTATCGTCGATGCGATTAATCGTGCAACTTCTTCAGATACAGCGACCGCTGTGGATGGCCGCATGATACAGGTGCGTGCGCCAACAACCAGCAACCAGCGCGTGATGTTTATTTCTCAGATTGAAAGCCTGGAAATAACGCCTGCAAGAGGGCTGGCTAAAGTAATTGTTAATTCGCGCACGGGATCGGTGGTCATGAATCAAGCCGTTACCTTGGAATCCAGCGCGGTCGCTCACGGAAATCTATCCGTCATTATCAATACCGAGCCTGTCATCAGTCAGCCAGGTCCGTTCGCAGAACGGGGACAGACTGTAGTAACGCAGCGTTCGCAAGTTGAAATACGGAGTGACGAGGGCAATTTAATGGTCTTATCAGGCGGTGCCAATTTGGCCGAAGTTGTCAAAGCATTAACAGCGATAGGCGCTACCACGCAGGATTTGCTATCTATCCTGCAAGCCTTGAAAGCAGCGGGATCGCTGCGCGCAGAATTGGAAATTATCTAAAACTATCGATCGTAACGATGATTAATTCATACAATATTTCTGGCAAACTGGCGATTGATAGCAAAAACGTGGACGATCTGCGCTTGCAGGCAAAGCAAAATCCAGATCAGGCGTTAAAAGAAGTCGCGCAACAATTTGAAGCGATTTTTATCAATATGATGCTAAAAAGCATGCGTGAAGCACTCCCGAGTAACGGCATATTTGATAGCCAACAAACACAGTTTTATACACAAATGCTTGATCAACAGTTTGCGCAAAAAATGTCCACGAGTGGTATTGGGCTTGCAGAAATACTGGTGCAGCAATTGACGCGCGCCAACGGCCAGCCGCTACAACCTGATCCAGCGAATATTACGTCTGAAGAAAGGCTTGCAGCGGTAAATATTGACAGTCAATCTGCAACTTCACCTGGACATGCGGGTGATATTTCCAGCTTACTTTGGCCGGCCCAGGTGACGCAACCGCGGGTGTTGACACAGACACAACAATCAATTGCTGCGTATGAACAAATACCGCACGAATCGCAAATTTCAACTATACATACTTCTTCACTGCCGAACCAACCAGATGATTTTGTGAGTGCGATATGGGCGCATGCTAATGCGGCATCACAAGCCACTGGTATTCCTGCGCATTTTATGATTGCACAAGCGGCGTTAGAAAGTGGCTGGGGAAAGCATGAGATACGTCAAGCCGACAATCGTCCCAGCTTTAATCTATTTGGCATCAAAGCGGGGGAGAGCTGGAAAGGCCCGATAGTCGAGACAGTTACGACAGAGTATATCGATGGCATTCCTCAGAAAATGATTGAGAAATTCCGTGTATATGGCTCATATGCTGAAGGTTTTCAGGATTATGCAAACCTGTTGTTGAATAATCCACGTTATGCGGCAGTACTGAAAAATAAAGATGCTGCGGCATTTGCACAAGGACTCCAACAGGCGGGGTATGCGACCGATCCCATGTATGCCGACAAACTGATCCGTATTATCAATAGCAGTTCTATACGCCAACAACCAATGATTTAACTTGGCAACCATCGAGTTTAATTAACCATCAATTGTTTAATTAATCTGCCGTTATTTCAAACAAGCAGGACGTTTTTCTACATTCTTATTAAAGTCAAGCTATGGGAAATAGTATCTTAGGTCTTAGCGTATCCGGTCTCAATGCGGCGCGGGCTAATTTGCAGACAACCTCACATAATATCAGTAATGTGAATACACCTGGCTATAATCGACAGGAGGTTATTCAGAACACCAATATATCATTATCATCAGATGCTGGCTTCATCGGTGGTGGCGTACGTGTTTCAACTGTTCAGCGAATTTATAGTGAGTTTCTGGTCACGCAGGCGCAACAGGCGCAAAGCAAAAGCAGCCAATTGGATACGCATTCCGCGCAAATTTCTCAGCTTAATAACATGGTTGCTGATTCAAGCGCGGGACTGTCGCCTGCTTTGCAGAATTTTTTCAGCAGTGTTCAGGATGTCGCCACCAATCCTGCCTCGGTTCCATCACGGCAAGCTTTATTAAATAATTCCGAAGCGTTGGTTACACGATTTCAAATGATGGATCAACGATTATCAGATTCCCGTGCAGGGGTTAACAAGCAGATCACCAGCACGGTCGGTGAGATTAATACGCTTGCCCAGGCAATTGCTGACTTGAATCAAAGTATTTCATTGGCCGAAGGGCAGGCTGGCGGACAGCCCGCGAATGATTTACTTGATCAGCGTGATGCGTTGACAATGGAACTGAGTAAATTGACAAATACCAGTGTCGTACAGCAAAGCAATGGCGCACACAATATTTTTATTGGCAATGGCCAGCCGTTGGTAGTGGGCGCAGAAACATTCAAACTGAAGGCAGTTGCTTCACCGCAAGATCCGCAAACGCTGACAGTCGGCTTTGTCAGTGGTAACAATACCATTTTAATTCCTGAAAATCAGTTACAAGACGGCGGCAGCCTGGGTGGTTTCCTGGCATTTCGCAATGAAACATTGGATAGCGCTCAGAATGCTTTGGGACGCATTGCCATCGGATTGGCGCAAACTTTTAATGACCAGCATCGTCTTGGCCAGGATTTGAATGGTGATTTGGGCGGAGATTATTTTACGGTTCCAACACCAACAGTAATTTCCGCAGAGGGTAACGATGCAACTTCAACGATTACCGCAGCGATTAGTGATGTTGGCGCATTGACAACCAGCGACTATAAGTTTGATTTTGACGGCACAAATTATACATTGACGCGGCTGTCCGATAACAATTCGGTCAGCACGACTGTGCTGCCTTCAAATGCGGCGCCATTAACCGTTGATGGCATTAGCATCACGAATGCCAACATTAATGCCAATGAGCATTTTATCATCCAACCGACTCGCGATGGCGCAAATGAAATCGCTCTGGCAATAAATGATACGGCTAAAATTGCAGCGGCTGCACCGATACGAACAGAAGCATCCATAACCAACACCGGATCCGGAACCATCAGTGCGGGCAGCGTTAATCCGCCGCCCATTGATGCAAACCTGCAACAACCTGTCACCATTACGTTTCATACACCCTTTGACAGTCAATTTGATGTGACTGGTACGGGCGCAGGGTTACCCGCAAACAATCAGGTTTTTACTGCGGGTGAAGATATCAGTTTTAATGGGTTCACCGTACAGATCGATGGCAATCCTGCCGCAGGAGATACGTTTACCATTGGACCCAATACAAATGCAAATAGCGATAATCGCAATGCGTTGCTGCTCGGCGAATTGCAGACGCAGAATATTTTAGCCGGCGGTACCGCTTCATACCAGTCGACCTATGGACAACTGGTTAGTCAAATCGGCAGTAAAACGCGGGAATTGCAAGTAACCAGTGAGGCACAGGCAAATCTATTAGCGCAAACCAATCAATCATTGCAATCGTTATCAGGCGTTAATCTTGATGAAGAAGCAGCTAACCTAATACGATTTCAGCAAGCATTCCAGGCTTCAAGTAAAGTAATTGAGATCAGCAGCTCACTATTTGATTCTTTGCTGAGAATTTAAAATTGTCTGTTAAGCCTACCTAGAAGGAAAAATATCATGCGTCTTAGTACTAATACCATTCATGAACAAGGCGTTAATTCGATTTTAAAACAGCAGGAGGCGCTTCTTCACGTACAGCAGCAAGTCTCGACAGGCAGGCGTGTCCTGACACCCGCCGATGATCCGACTGCAGCGGCGCTAGCGCTTGATGTTAAACAGGCGTCCGCATTGAATACGCAATATGCAGAAAACCGCACCGCTGCGGCAAGCCAGCTTGGCTTTACTGAAGGTGTGCTGGATGGCATAACCAATCTCATTCAGAATGTACAAACGGCTGCCGTCAGTGCCGGTAATGCAGCCTTTTCCGATGCGGACAGACTGAGTATTGCCAGGGAGTTGCGCGGCAGATTTAATGAATTAGTGGGATTTGCTAACAGTACCGACGCTACAGGCCAGTTTCTGTTTTCAGGCTTTCAGGGCGATACCAAGCCGTTTACTCAAACCGCCGCAGGCGTCCAGTATAACGGAGATCAGGGAGAGCGCCTGGTGCAGATAGGTGCATCGCGTCAGATTGCGGCAAATAGTTCTGGCACGGATCTTTTTGAACGTATAAAAAATGGCAATGGCGTTTTTGTAACCAGCGCTGATTCAACAAATACGGGTTCTGGTGTAATCGATACTGGAATTGTTTTTTCACCGGCAAATTTAACCGGGGACAATTACCGGATTTCGTTCACCGTTGCATCTGGCGTGACCACATATGATGTGACCGATACAACCACCGGCGTCACATTATCTAGCGGTAACCCGTATACCAGCGATGAAGCGATCAACTTTGACGGTATTCAGTTCAGTATTAAAGGCGAACCGGCCAACGGCGATCAGTTTAATGTGGCGCCGAGCACTAACCAGAGTCTCTTTAAGACAATTGACGATTTGATTAATGTGTTATCGACACCTGTGAGTAACCAGGCGGGGGGCAGCACCCAATTAACCAACGGATTGAATACCGCATTACAGGACCTGGGAAACAGCCTGGAACACGTATTAGCGACGCGCGCATCTGTTGGTGCGCGCCTACAAGAAATTGAAGTATTGCAAAGTGTCGGCGAGGATACTGAGATCCAGCTACAACAAAATCTCTCACAACTGCAGGACGTAGACATCGCTAAAGCAATCTCAGATTTAAATCAGCAACGTGTTTTTCTGGAGGCGGCGCAACGTTCATTTGCAACCGTTTCCGGCTTATCATTGTTTGATTTTATTTAAGCGCGTTAAAATCAGCCAAAATTTTCTACCTGATTTAATCTTTTTGCCACTGTTTGTGGTTGGAAAATATCAAGATAGACTCGGCAGGCAGATATTATTTTTTTCAAAATTTTTTATTAATGAAATTTATTACTCTGCCGATAAAAGATAATATTTACTTCAAAATAAGGAAATATTCGCATGGCAAAATTGAATTCTCATCATATTATAATTTGTGAGCAGGCAAAAAATGGTATGGAAGTTGAGATAGAGCGGGGTAAAGAAATGGGGAATGAAGATATGTTTAATTATCACAAGTCAGAGTTAAAAAGTATCCTGCCGTTTGTTGATCGGTCAATATATAGTAAGTATGCTAAATATGTGGATATTTCTTTTAAGTGAATCTCTGTCAAATGTAAATATTTTCAGATTATATTGCCGGGTTTTTTATAGGCCGGTAAATTTAATTGGCCATCTAAGTGACCAATAAATCAGGTTTAATTAATTATCCAACTAGCAACGCCTGTATTTGCAGGCGTTGTTTTCCATAGCTATCGACTGGCGCTCAAATATCTTTTTTTATGCTTTTATTGCCTATAAATATTTATTTTGACAAGATTGTGCTGTAAAGCCGTTTTTTGCGCCAGTTTGTCTCCTTTCGGGGACTACCTAAATTAATATAAAACATGTGGTTATATTAAAGTCATCGTTATCTTCCTGAAATCAACGACAGGCCGTGTTCGAGTAATTATTTTAAAAAAATTTTTAATGGATTGATTCTATTAACTAAATAATTTCCGACATAAACTGGCATGGATGTTGCGGATATGATGATGTGATGCTGTTATATATCGGTGAATTCTATTTTGCCGGTTTTACTGAACAAAACAGCAAAACAAAAATTTTATATCTAACTAAATATATATGAATGGAGATAACTATGATTCTAATTAACAGAACTAACATGCTAATCTTTTGCTTTCTGTTCATTATTATTTTTCCTGGTATTTCAGTAGCGGGAGATAATGGAGACCATCACGAGCATTCTGAGCATCTCGTGCTGAAGCTGCACGGCACAGGCTTCATGTATTCAATGGAAGTTCCGGGTATGGAAGAAGGGGATGACCCTATGGACGCAATGTGCTTTGAGCTTGACGTGATTGATTTGAAAAGTAACGAAATTATCGGGTCAGGAACAGACTGTATGTCAAATGTTGAAATGAAAGAGGATGGTAATGTTGCATTAGTTGGCACTACTTATTTTTACCTTCCAGAAGGTCAGCTCGTCGCGCGTGGCGCGATAACAGTTCAACCGGTGCCCGAAGACTTCAATCTCGTTTCAGCAGATGGCCATCCTTATAGTCATATAACAGGATCAGCCAGCACCAGTGACCAAAACTCAGTTATTGGCGGAACGGGTATGTTTGAAAACAGCTCAGGTAGAATGCGACTGTCTGGCATGGTTGACATGACACAATTTACAATGACCGAAGACGATCCAATCACTTTCAGTTGCTTATTCTTGGTCGATCTAGATTGATCTGAAATTTTTAGTACTTTTTAAGTATATAGGCACTTGAAAAGGGTTCAATCGATCCAGGCTGAAAATGCTTAGCCTGGATTTTTGTTGCTTGATTCAAGTCAGAACAACGTTGTCTTTACGATTTTTATGCTCATTTGCAAGCTGTATCGAGGGTAATAGTGCAAAACCATATGAACATAATACGCAGCAATTGTAAGGAAGACTTCCGCGCGCACCAGCATCAGTTGGGCACGCTTATTACCTGGAATTAAGCACGTACTCGCCAAAATTTTTAATCATCTCGGTTTACCCGCTTGGGTATCGCCGCGCCCACCTGAAAGAAGCGCAGAATTGACTGAATCT
>BQJA01000066.1 GCA_021604405.1 Nitrosomonas sp.
GTCTGTCGCGCTTATAGAGCCATTCAATTACCACTGGAGCATTTTTCATTCAATGCTGTTTGCAGGACTTTCTCCGGTATTATGTGCCGCTTCGTATCGAATACGTTAGCCTTTGATCAACATGACACCGGACACCGTTGCGTTTGTTTATTAAACAACACATTTATAAGCGCTGTGAATTGTTCAAAAGCCTCAGGTGATTTTGATAAATAATGTTAACGGGGTTCCATTTTAAAGACCAGAAACAGACACAAATTCCCACCCAAAATTTCCAATTCTGTGTCAGCCACGCAACACTTCTTCAATTACGCAGCGGTTGTGGTTGCCGAGTAAAGTGTGTTTTTGCCACTGTTGCCTGTTGTTTGCGAAATTTTTTGTCATGATGAAAGAAATTCCTAAAGTTTCTATATACGCTGCCGATAATACAATTTCGTAAATTGCATTATCCCTCTACCGGAAGGGTCCTTTTTGATTGATTGGACTCTTCCGGTTCTCCACTTTGCCTGGTAGTAAAAAAGCTTTAATTTATGTGAACGACTTGACTATGCCATGAAGAAACTGTTTCACTTGGTCGTCAGGCTGTACGAGTTTGCCGGTTTAAAAATCAGCATGCAGCCCCGGGAAAATGAAAAGTATTCAGCAAAAGAAAATCTGATTATTTTGCAGTAAATGACAGTTAAAATAACAACATCAGCAGACAGACTAAACCAACTCAGTCTGGTCGATTTATCCACGGGTAAATCGTATTCTCTGCGCTGTTTTCCCCGGTACAAGTTTCAACCGTAATGGGAAATCATTTTAAACGGGTGTCAACACAACATGCAAAAAAACATTTTCATTACAGGCTCAACAGATGGTATTGGCCTTGAAACAGCCAAAATGCTTCTGGAGCAAGGTCATTACCTATTGCTGCATGGACGTAATCCACAAAAGCTGGAAAGAGTTAAGACCGAGCTTTCTGCCATGGGGAAAGTTGAAAGCTATCTGGCAGATCTTTCTGACCTGGGTGCGGTGAAGAATCTGGCGAAATCAGTGGCTGATAATCATCAAACACTGGACGTGCTTATTAATAACGCGGGTATTTACAAAACGCCCGCTGCGGTTACCAGTGACGGTCTGGATATTCGCTTCGCTGTCAATGCTATCGCACCTTATCTGCTGACAAAAACACTGCTGCCACGGTTGGGCAGAGAAAGCCGTGTGGTAAATCTATCCTCTGCGGCTCAAGCATCGGTGAATCTGCAAGCGTTGGTTGGCAAAGGCGGTGAGATGGGCGCGATGACGGCTTATTCGCAAAGCAAGCTGGCCATCATTATGTGGTCATTCGCTATGGCGACTTCCTTGGGGAAGGTTGGACCGATAATCGTTGCGGTTAATCCTGGGTCGTTACTGGCAAGCAAGATGGTTAAAGAAGGTTTTGGTGTCGCTGGCAATGATATTGGCATTGGCGCAAATATTCTCACCCGTATTGCACTCTCCGATGAATTCGCAGACGCTTCCGGCAAGTATTTTGATAATGATCGTAAGAAGTTTGCTGAGCCCCATCCAGATGCACTGGATGGTCACAAATGTAGTCAGTTAGCCGCACTAATAGATGACATCATTAAACAAATCTGCACTTAGGATGGGTGCTGCTCTGTAATAGACATGGCTACTCAGGCCTGATCAGGCAATCGTACGTAGTACGCGCGTTATCATTCAATGCTGAAAAAATACCACGACCTTTCAGATCCAGGATACCCCTGTAATGATTAAACCATGACTGTTAAGTCGTCTCCTGTCTGAGATCAATCATTTTCAGCTTCGAGGATTCTTCCGTGGGCATCCAATTCAAGCTCGAGTTGCTTTCCTGCTGTCCTGATTTCTACCTCGTAACCCGTGATCGTTCCATCTGGTCCCATTAACATTTCTGCCTCTTTGATGAATACCTGCGGATATGCGCTGAAAATGGCCTGAACTATTGGCTCGGGAAGTAGCTTAACATCAATAGTTTCTTCCTTTCGCAGAATCACGCCATCGGCGTCGTACAGGATTTCGTGCTTTCTGTCGTTTTTTTTGTATTCCACTTCATAAACGGTCTTGTTTCCAATCATTTCCTTCTCGAATTCAACCGCTTCGGCATTTGGGTAAGACTTTTCAAAAGCTTCAACTACCGCTTTGGGCACTTGATCATTGTTATTTTCTTTTTCACCGGCATTCGCGTGCCCCAATGCTATAAAAATAAGCGCCAACACCGTTGTAATCCAAATTTGCGCTTTCATAAGACCTCCTTTAACTGGAGCCACAAATGAACTGTTAAAATCCGTCAATCCGCGTATATTTTTAGAAAGTAAGCAAAAAAGACAGCACCGATAACTTCGTTACTTTTTTACTCTTTAGCTAAATGATTGTCAAGATTTGAAATGTAACGTGTGAGAATAGACAATTGATACAGCAGTTTTTCAAGATGAAGTTTTCCAAATTGCCGAAGAATCAGCAATTATGAAGCCAGCGAACGGGATTTTCGCATTGTGCTGGTAAAAGACGCCACATCCCGCCTGTACCCGATAGACGAAAAAGCGGTGCAAAATATCGGTGTTTATTTACTGGAAACGAATGAAATTGAAAATTTGTTGTTTTAACTGGAACAGCTTCGCGTCTGTGTGTGCAACCGCCTGCCGGATGAGATACGTAAAGAAGACAGAAAAGCCTTTTTCGGCTCCATGCACGGTACGCTCAACCATTTACTGCTGGAGATCGAATCTGGCTCAGCCGGTTTAAAAACAAACCTGTTCAGGTGGACTCGTTCGCGCAGGAACTCTATTCCGACTTCAATCAGTTATGGGAAGAGCACGATCAGACAGATATACGGATCGTCCAATGGGCCGAAAATTTTCCGATGCGGTGCTGAATGGCGATCTGACCTATACCAGTATCGTTAATTCTGAATCGCGCACGCAAAAAATGGCTGTGGCTGTAATTCACTTTTTTAATCACCAGACGCATCATAGAGACCAATTGACGACATTGCTGAATCAGTGCGGTCTGGATTGCGGCGTAACAGATTTAATCTGGATGCCGGAGATGGACATCTGAATCGGGTGACAGCCGTATGGTGCACTTTTAAATTCTGGCGATCAGATAGCTGCCCGTGCCAACCATTAGAGCAGCCGAGATCAGCTGGACTTTGTTTCCGGCACCCAGTTCCTTGCCTATAGCCATAGCCTTCGTTGCCGCAAAAGCATAAGCCAGTTTGACGCCGCCCACTGTTACGACCGTAACGAACAGAATAATCACTATATCCGACAATGTCAGCGTAGATATATCGATAAATGCCGGAAACAGGCTGGCATAAAAAACGATAGCTTTTACGTCGCCAAGCGTGACAAACAACCCAGCGAGAAAACTGGCGATTATTCCGCCGCCGGGGCCGGAATATTTGCACACCATATTTTTTGTCCTGCTTCGGATCAGGCTGATGCCGAACCAGATCAGGTAAATACCTGCCGTGAATTTGGCGACTAAAAAGAACCCGCCCATTATTTCGGACAGGGATGTCAAACCCAGTATTGCCAGCATGACAAATAACATATCGCCGAGCACAATACCCATTGAAACGGCAACACCGTTTGCCAGATTCATCGTGGCTGAGCGGGTAACAACCAGAGCCAGACTCGTACTTGGAATGGCGGCAAGCGTTACCATGATGATAAAAAGTGCCGTAATGTCAAAAAGGCTCATGTGAATTCAGGGATATGCAGAAACAAAGATTTCTTGCAGGTTACAGCCGATTGCGTCGGCATGAAATGTCTATTTCTAATCACTGCCGTCCCGTTTAGAAGTCGTCATCCGGATTAACCGCAGGATCACATAACTATAAGCTGTAAGCGAAAAAATGCACTTTTCTTTTATTGGTAAGTATTTCATTAACATCGATAGACCGCAATGGGGTTAAACATACGCGGATGTTCGTTATTATCTGCACAGTGAACCCGGGATTGTTTATTTGTCAATTAATACCGGTTGAACGGTGATTAAAATTTTATTGTTGATCATCAATAGGTTTGACAACACATGATATTCTCGATACATTCCCATGATATGGAAGGTGTTATATCTTCTATATCCACGAGCGGCACTAAAAACAACTATTGCTCGGTCTGTCTAAGTGAAACTTTGGGAGATACATATGAGCAGAAAACTTATTTTACTGTTTGATGGCACCTGGAATAATAAGCAAGACCGTACCAATGTAACCCACATGAAAGAAGCCGTAATTTCCAGTGGCGAAGATGACCCTGAGCAGGTTTGCTTCTATGATGCCGGCGTTGGAACACGCTGGTACGACCGCTTAACCGGCGGTGCATTTGGTCATGGCCTTTCGGAAAATATTCGTGAAGGCTATAAGCGAATAGTAAGCACATACAAGGCAGGCGACGAAATCTATGTTTTCGGTTTCAGCCGCGGGGCTTATACTGCGCGCAGCCTGGTAGGTCTTATCAGGAAATGTGGCCTGCTGACAGCCGAAAATAGTGCATTGATTTCGGAAGCTTATGACTTGTATCGTGAGAAAGACATCTCGCCTGAGCATTCAAAAGCCATCGCGTTTCGTGCCAAGTATTCACGGGAAATCCGCGTCAAATTTATCGGAGTCTGGGATACCGTTGGCGCGTTGGGGATTCCGGTTTCCCACGTGCCGTTCAATTCCGATTACTATCGTTTCCATGACACGGAGCTGAGCAAAATCGTCGATTATGCCTATCATGCGATCGCGCTGAATGAAAACAGGAAGGACTTCGATGTTGCCGTTTGGACCCGGCTCAAGCCAGATAATGTCGATGTCGAACAGCGCTGGTTTATCGGCGCCCATACTGATATCGGCGGCGGCAACCAAACACCAGAAAACTTATTGCCTCGCATTCCTCTACGATGGATTCAGGACAAAGCCGAAGCGACTGGACTGAGACTAAAGTCGAAAGTCGAAGTCGACGATTCGGATTATCTCGACGAGATTAGCGATTCATATGCCAAATTCATGTTTGGCATTTATCCTCTGTTCAAAAACCGATACAACCGTAAATTTGGCAGTGGTATCAAAGAAACGGTTGATTCTAGTGTATGGAGACGATATCGATCCACCGAATATCGTCCAACAACCTTAGCAGGGCATCCGGATACGCCGGAACTGGCGTAGCATCGGGCTGCCGGATAAATATGTTGATGCCGGTTAATAAAGTATTGACCAATGATTGGAGATTTATTTTGCGAGTGGCTGTATTTAGTACCCACAATTACGACCGAAACTTCCTGAGCCGCGCTAATACAGTACTCAATGGTGGGCATGATCTGCAATTTTTCGAAGCAAAGCTGAATGAGCACTCAGCTGCACTCGCTACAGGACATGATGCAATATGCGCTTTCGTGAACGACCAACTCGGGCGCGAAGTGTTAGAGATTCTTGCCGCAAACGGAATAAGATTGATAGCGTTACGCAGTGCTGGTTTCAATCACGTCGATTTGGAAGCTGCCCGCGACCTGGAGCTCGCTGTAGCGCGCGTTCCCGCTTATTCACCCGAAGCAATAGCAGAACACACGGTTGCGTTAATCCTTTCACTCAACCGAAAAACGCATAAGGCTTACGCCCGTGTGCGCGAAGGCAACTTTGCATTGGAGGGTCTGCTCGGTTTCGATCTGTACGGTCGTACCATCGGAATTATCGGTACGGGCAAGATCGGACTCAGTGTTGCCCGCATCATGTGCGGATTCGGCTGTCGGATCATTGCTTTTGACCCGCAGCGCACCGTGGAATTGAAGGAGTTGGGCGGAAGTTATTGTGACATGCAGGCGTTGTTGGCAAGTTCGGATATTATTTCGCTGCATTGCCCGCTTACGCCCGCCACCCATCATTTGATCGACGCGGAGGCGATAGATCAAATGAAGCCGGGCGTAATGCTGATCAACACCAGCCGCGGGGCGGTCGTGGATGCCACGGCGCTTATCGCCGGGCTAAAGGCAGGCAAACTCGGGCATGTTGGCCTTGACGTGTATGAAGAAGAAGGAGATTTGTTCTTTGAGAACTTGTCCGACAAGATGATTCAAGACGATGTGTTCGCGCGTCTGCTGACCTTCCCCAACGTGCTGATTACCGCTCACCAGGGTTTTTTTACCCGCGAGGCCATGAGTGCTATCGCCGAGACCACCATAGATAACATTTCAAGCTATGAGAGAACTGGATCGGCAAGCTATCCTGTCTCGATCGAAAGACTTGCTTGAGGGATAGAGCCGTTGTTGGAATGGTTTAATGCAGCAAGTAATAGACGCTAACAGCGCTGCCTGGGCTCAATCAGACACCCGGAGGTCGATAGTGTTAAAATCGCATGTGTCGAAGCCCAGCGCACCCTCATGATCTACAACAATACGACGCCTATCAGAGTCAGTCAAAGTTTGTTGTTATCCAGAAAGTTGCGATTTGGCCCTCATTTTGGAACCAGCAGTCAAGTTGCCGATGTAACCGTATTATTTGTTAATGCTGCTATATAAATAATTTGAAGCATATTTTTTCCGTACTGATATTTATTGATACCATATAAAAATACTAATTATAAGTGACGGCCTGCGCCTAACCTTGAGCAGCTAATTTTGTGTCCAACAAGATGCCCTGGTATTCCGCTAACTGTTCTAATTTATGGATGTCTAATAAACTTATTTTGTTTGATTGTGTTTCGATCAGATCTTCGTCGCGTAATCTATGCAGAGTCCGATTCATATGCACAATACTCATACCCAGCATATCAGCTAATAGTTCTTGGGTGAGTGGCAAGTTGAAGGTGTTTTGCTGAGTATGGCCGATGATGTCTAATCGTTGATATAATTCCAGCAATAAGTGTATGGTCCGTTGATAAGCACTCCGACGACCTACGCGTACGACGTGTTCCGCTAGCATAGCTTCTTCGGCGCATATCATCTGCTTGTAGAGCGAATCAAGCTTTGGGGAAAGCGTTAATAACTGTTGCAGCGCTTCCTGATCGAATGGGCTGATATATAAGGAAGTAATGCTGAAAACGGAATGAGTTCCGTTAGTCGCAGCAATGGTGTATGGATTGATGATGTCGCCGGGTAAATAAAAATTGATAAGTTGTCGGTTGCCATTACTAAGAGTGCTATAACGGCAAGCCCAGCCCTGATTAATAACAATAAATTGATTACGTATATTATTTTGACTTAAGAAATCCTGGTGTTTTTCGATGACGAGTGTTTGTTCGTGTAACTTTCTGAGACTGACAATTTCTTTATGATCAAGTTGCTGTGAAAAATTTAACTTCTTAATTAATGGCCAATTTAAGCTGGCTAGTTCGCTGACATTTTGATGTTGTTGATGAGCAAGCATAATATGGAAATCTCCTTTTATTTGCTGGACAAATACCCCTTGTGCGTAGCACTAATGTCAAATTAAAGCCAAGAGAATTAATTTTTATCTTGAAATATTCTTTTTTTAATACGAACTAGTTTCATTACTAGTAATTTTATAGTGCATCGTTATGACAAAAAGTTCAATAAAAATTTGATGACTATAATTAATAAAATAAGAAAGTTAGCATCAATTCTTAATTTTAATTTCAAATTGATTAAAAATTGATGATTGACATCAGATATATATTTTCTTGCTAAATCAATGTAGATAGCTAATTTGTGAAAACATATAAGGAGCGAACCTATTGAACTGAAATAGTAATATGTAGTCAAATAACGACATAAACTTTATATTTTTTTATTAATGCAAAGTTTTAAATGGTAGAAATTCGAATGATTAATTTTGGTGACAGCTACTTTGAAACGCGCCTTATCCTTAGCTTTATAAGATAAATCGCAAGTACCTTCACAAATACTTTAGAAAGTTCTAAAATTTAGTCTTGATATTAAAAATTAAGTGTTTTTTTACGCTACTATGAAAGAATAATAAGGTCAACCCGAAAAAACATAGGTTATTTTTAATAAATAATTAATCGATTAAAATTTATACCGAAATTATCTATTAAATAAGTTATCCAAACTTGGAGGTAGGCGTTATTATTAACTTATGGAGAAAATTTCATTTTATTGCAGAAATATTGTGTCATGGTAATGATAAACGGGAGCTTCTCAAAAAAGCTGCGCACGAAATAGATACAATAGATCCCGTGTATATGAAGGAGAGAAATATACCGCAAAAATATATTGAACAAGTGTGCCGCATTAAGGAGATGCTGTCACTTCCTAATAATGTATGTATTTTAAAAAATGTGCCTGTTTCTAGCTTTGTGATACAAAATCTTACTGAAGAAGAAGCGGATAATCTGGTGAGAATGATCTTTGAGTTAGAATCGAATTTGAATCCTAATAATTTTCTTGGCAATAGTCATTTGCATATTTTGGAATAGCATTTTTGTAGCTGTTCGGTGTAATGCTAACCAAAAAGCAGCTTATAGTATAAATTCTGTCAATTTTTCGGGAAAACAGCGTAAGTGCCTGCGTGGCAGGCGCATAGTTTCTGCATTTAAGCAGGTAGCCGCGTAACCGGCAGAAGTTATCAGCACCCTCTTTGCAGCAAAAGCAATCGAATTTTTTTCGATGCCGTATTCGTTTATTTGTCGATTAAATTTTGCGATTGCACTGGATACGCTGCTATGGTTATATAACCACAGCAATAGTAATTCTGTCGAATAAACCACCGCGCCACTCGTTGCAGGGTACCTAAGGCATAGGTATTAATATATGATAATGGGACCACTGTTGAAAATATGTCGATAACCGGCACCTGAGTTCATTACCTGATGCCAGACATTCGAATATTTAATTCTTAATAGACGGGTCATATTCTTTTTATTAATGAACAAATTTGGCCCTTACGTCAATTGCTTTCAACCCGCTTGTTTGATTATCTGGAGGACATGAACTGTTTACTCTGCGAATCTGTTTTTTTGCTTTTGGTCTATTGGGAATAATTTCCGGCGTCCAGGCAAGAGATTATTATTATAGTGATGCCCATCTGCACTTCGTGGATTTTTTTCAAGAAAGTGACGGGATGGACAAGCTGATTGAGGCCATGGATAAAGGCAAAATTGATCATGTGTTGATTACAGGGATGCCTGTCGCGAAAAAATGGCATGAAAATGAACCAAAGCGACCGCGTTACTATGCCGGAGACGATGCGCCGGTATACTGGTATAGCGCTACAGATATGCTGATTGCTGCCGCATTGGATAAGTTAGATGAAAAACAACGCAATCGTTTTCATCCATTTTTGTCGGGATTCAATCCTAATGATAAGAATGCCGAGGCACATATTCGCCGTATGCTGGAGCTCAGACCGGGTTTCTGGCAAGGACTCGGTGAAATATTTACGCGTCATGGCGAAGTGACGGCTTTGACTGAGGGCGATACCCCGCGCGCCAATAATGAGGCGTTGACCAAAGTTTATAATCTGGCAGCGGAGTTCGATCTGCCGATAATGTTACATTCCGATATAACTTCCAAACGTGAACCCAACCCGCTATATCTCGAAGAGGTGGAACAACCGCTACGCAACCATCCACGCACCCGCTTCATATGGGCTCATGCTGGGACCAGTATGGACGTGCATCGATATCAAGAGAAGCTGGAGTTCCTGTTGCCGACCATTAATCGATTGCTTGACACGTATTCCAATCTGTACATCGATCTTTCGTGGACAATGCTGGAACCTTATCTATTAAATGGGGAAGGCAAGCCAGACCCAGGGTGGGTGAAATTAATCGAACGTCATTCTACCCGTTTTTTTATTGGCTCTGATGTGGTAGGTCGTTTCGATAACCTGGGTAAAAGCATGGCTGCATTTGCTCCTTTTCTGGATGCATTGCCCGAGACTGTTGCGTATCAGGTGGCCAGAAATAATTTCCTGGCCATACTGCCGCAAAAAAGCCGGCAAGAAATCCGCTGAAGTCAAATCAGACTTTAGATTAGCAAGAAATTACCTCAAAAGCGCGATTGGTGATCATATTCATCTGCTGATGGCAGCCGTTGCATGGAACCTGAATAAATTACTGATGACCATTTTTTGGCGCTTCTTTCCAGAAAGAAAAATACCAGCAACCGAAAAAAGTGGTGGAAAGTTAGCGCACAAAAAGACATACGACTCAACACATGGTCATTTCTCGAGTATGATTCTCTGAAAGATTTCTATCTGCAGGACTTTTTCAGGGTCGACGAATTGCATGTTATGAAAAAATAAAGAACACTAAATGAACCAAATCAGTACCCAATTTTATAAAAGCAAAATAGGTGAACTTATACTTGGTTCTTTTAGGGAAAAGCTATGTCTACTTGACTTTCGATATAGAAAAATGAGAAAAGCCGTTGATACTAGAATCAAAAACGGGCTCAATGCTGAATTTTTAGAAAACGATAATGAGGTATTACAGCAAACTAAAAAACAATTGGACGAATACCTCAATGGTAACAGGAAAGAATTTAGTTTGCCTTTGCTAATGGTTGGAACTGATTTCCAAAAGAGTATTTGGAAATCCCTCATGCAAGTACCTTATGGGTCCACATCAACATACTTGCAACTGGCAAAAAATATTCACAACGAAAAGGCTGTTCGAGCAGTTGCTAGTGCAAATGGAGCAAACTCTATTAGTATAATAATTCCTTGTCACCGTGTCATAGGCAGCAACGGTCAACTGGTTGGTTATGGTGGTGGCTTAAGTGTCAAAAAACGTCTTCTAAATTTGGAGCATAGAAATAGCTTTTTAGAAAATTTTGAAGGTTTAACTCACAACAATAACATTCCACAAACCCAAAGAAGCTTCGCTTTTTAGATCAGTTTATGTTGGCGTTATGCAAAAGCCTAATAGAGGGACGCATAGGGTGATCAGGAGAAAATTGCATTAAGTCGACTAGCTGTGTCTTGTTTTTAATTGGCTGTTTTCAGTGGCTTAACAAGCGAAGCATGTTAGGCGATTAGCAAACTGACACAGAATTTTGAATGCCCTCATACTCTGAGTCCTGCTACTTGTCCTTTAAGTCAACCAGATGGTCATGTGTATTTTGTGCTAGCATGCAGCATTTGTTTTAAGCGCTCTAGGCTGCCCAAATCACCTGATACTCCTCGGCCCCTCAAGGACAAACAACTCTTTCGGCGTTCAGTACGCTGTAAAACCGCCCTGATACAGCATCGACCATGTCAGTCCGAGCGGCTATAGCAGCAGCTGGCCTGAAGATCATCCATCAATTATCTGGAGCAAAAATCATGACGAAAGAACGAAGTACACACAGGGAAGACAAGAAGAAACCGGCCATGACACCGAAAGAAAAGAAAGCGGCGAAGAAGTTAAAGAAGGAATCTAGCGATATCTTTGGTGTTGAAAGGTCTCGTTAAAACTGATCAGGCTGACAGGTGTGCCGGCCTGATCAGTGATACGTCATCGGTATATCAGGGCGACAGACATTATTTCCGCAAATTGCGTCATCGGACTCTTCTCATTGCGAGTGAATCAGATTTTTAGCCGCCAGGCTGAAGGCTCGGGAAGCAATTGCGAGCCAATGTCCTCTTCCTTTTACAGATTGTCTAGTTACCTCAAATGGTATCTTTAGGCTGCTTTGTTCTACATTTATAACCTGAAGGGCACAAATGCCATATGCGTGCAATAATGCATTAATCAGAGTTTTTTAACGTGTATCCGCGAACACCTCGGGTTGCCACTGTCAATGGGTGAACTGGACAATTCTGCCGCGCTGGCGGTGTTGGTCTGATTCGCTGTCAGAAAATTCAGTTCATAACGCCTGTGTAAAGCCGACTACGCAGAGTTCGCGCGAGGATAATATGATAAATATCAGATGGTTATGGTCTTCCGTGCACACACGGCAAGCGCTGCATAATAAGCAGGACGCTGAGTTGCTGCGCTCAGAGCTATTCAGTGTCGAGCAAATGAAGCGCCACGCGTTAATACTGGCGAGCCAGCACAGCATCGATCCGCACGCGGGGCCGGACAGGTTGCTGCCACGTCTGTCCGACAATACACGCGTTCTGCTGGCGGCGTATGATCTCGTTACAGCCGCAGCCACGTCGGGACAACGGATCGCGCCGGCAGAGGCTTGGTTGCTCGACAACTTCTATCTCATCGAGCAGCAGATCGGTCAGGCGCGTAGACATTTGCCGCGCGGCTACAGCCGGCAGTTGCCGCGACTGGCTGATGGTCCATCAGCGGGTTTTCCCCGCATCTATGACTTGGCGTTGGAGTTGATCTCTCATATGGACGGTCGTGTCGATAGCGACAACGCCACCCAGTTCATTGCCGTCTACCAGACCGTTGAACCATTAAAGCTTGGCGAATTGTGGGCATTCCCGATCATGCTGCAGTTGGCGCTGCTGGAAAACCTACGCCGCGTCGGGTTGCGTATCGCCCGACGGCGCGAGGAGCGCGACGCGGCTATCAGTTGGGCAGAGCGCATGCTCGTGGCCGCCGAAAGGGAGCCGAAACAGCTTATCCAATTGCTAGCCGAGTTTGCCAATGCCGATGTGCCTCTGACCGCGCCATTTGTAGAGGAATTCTACGCAAGACTCCAGGCGCAAGGACCCGCAATGGCATTCGTGCAAACTTGGGTTGAGCAAAAATTGCTTGAACAAGGGGTCACCGCAGCACAGTTGTCGGAAGCAGCCGGCCGAACAGCCGCGACCAATCAGATCTCCATCGCAAACAGTATCGGTAGTCTGCGCTTTATCGGTGCAATGGAGTGGAGGGATTACGTGGAGTCGCTCAGTGTTGTCGAACAAACATTGCGTGAAGACCCGACGAGGATGCACGCCAGTCAGGATTTTGCCACCCGTGACAGGTACCGGCATGTTATCGAGGACGTGGCGAGGGGCAGTTCGTGTAGTGAGTTGGCGGTGGCACGCGAAGCCATTACTCTCGCACAGGCCGCAGCAGAGCAACTGGGTAACAACGACCGCAGCGCACATGTTGGATACTACCTGATCGATCATGGACGGCAAAAACTGGAGCATGCGGTCGACTGCCGTTTGTCGTGGAAATTGCGCACAAGTCGCGCCCTTGGACGTATCCGGCTGTTACTTTATCTCGCTCCTATCTTACTGTTGACTGCGCTGGCGACATCTGGCGTGCTATTCTTTTTCGACGGCTTCGCTCCGGGTGACTGGCGCTACTGGTTTTTTGCCATTGCCGGTATAATTGGCGTCTCGGCGTTGGCTGTTCAGCTGGTGAACCAGTTGGTCACGCTGATCTTGCCGCCGCGCGCGTTACCGCGACTGGATTTTTCGCAGGGCATTCCATCCGTACACAGCACGATGGTGGTTGTCCCCACTTTGCTGAATGGGCCCCAGGATATTGATGATCTTCTCGAAGCTCTGGAGATTCGTTATCTCGGTAATCGCGATCCCAATCTATTTTTTGCATTACTAACGGATTTTCGCGACGCACCCGAGTGTACGTTACCGGGCGATGGCGCTTTGCTCGCTCATGCGCGGGTCGCTGTGCAGACGCTTAACGAAACATACTGCGAGGACCGACCGTGTATCTTCTATTTGTTTCACCGGCCTCGGGTGTGGAATACATTTGAGCAGGTGTGGATGGGATATGAGCGCAAACGCGGCAAATTGGAGCAGTTCAATGCCTTGTTGCGGGGCGGAAATAAAACGGCATTTTCGGAGATTGTCGGTGATACCACCATCCTTGACTCGATCAAGTACGTCATCACCCTGGATACCGATACACAACTTCCGCGCGATGCGGCACGCACACTGATTGGCAATATGGCTCATTCTCTCAATAGGCCGTTATACGATGCCGACAAGGGTCGCATAGTCGAAGGCTACGCAATCTTGCAACCCCGCGCGTCGATCAGTTTGACCAGTGCAGGCCAATCACGTTTTACTAAACTGTTTGTCGGTGAGTCCGGCATTGATCCTTACTCGCGCCAGGTATCGGATGTCTATCAGGATATTTTCGGCGAGGGCTCATTTATCGGTAAAGGCATCTACGATGTGGATGCTTTTCGTCAGGTCGTCGAAGGACGCTTTCCAGAGAATCTCATTCTAAGTCACGACTTGCTGGAAGGCGCTTATGCGCGTTCGGCGGTGGTGAGCGATGTTGAGTTGATTGAAGAACACCCAGACAGTTACACCATAGAAGCCAGTCGGCGTCACCGCTGGATACGCGGCGACTGGCAACTTGCTTGCTGGTTGCTGCCGCATGTGCCTGGACCGCATGGGTCAAATGGAACGAAGGCGAAACGGCAACCGAACCCACTTAGCACCTTGTCGCTGTGGAAGATTTTCGACAACCTACGCCGAAGTTTGGTGTCGCCAGCGCTGCTTGCTTTGCTGGTAGGGGGTTGGCTGTTTGGTCCGGGGCCGGCGTGGTTCTGGACCCTACTGTTTATGATGGTGTTGTTCTCGCCCACTATATTTGGTGTGGTGCTTGATCTAATTCGTAAGCCTGAAGAACGTGATTGGCTGGTGCACTTGAACCTGACTAGCCGATCGGCGGGCCATCCGTTAACACTAACTTTGCTGAACATGGTGATGTTGCCCTATGACGCACAGATCTGTCTGGATGCGATTCGACGTTCAGCCGTGCGCATGTTATTTACGCGACGCGGATTGTTGCTGTGGCAACTGCCGTCCTACGCAAGTCGCAACGCATGCCGTACGTTGATTGATTTTTTTAAGGAGATGTGGTTTGCGCCTGTTATGGTGCTACTGTTGTCTTTTTCATTGTCACAACACCATCTGGCAGAAGTATTCTTTTGGGCTCCGGTCCTTATGCTCTGGCTGGTGTCACCCGTCGTCGCCTGGTGGATTAGCCTGCCGCTGTCGTTACGGGAAGCAGACTTGAGCGATGAACAGCGGCTGTTCCTGTACACCTCAGCGCGACGAACCTGGCGCTACTTCGCCGACTTTGTCGGGCCGGAGAATAACTGGCTACCACCTGATAATTTTCAGGAATATCCGGCAGCGGTGATTGCTTCGCGTACCTCGCCGACCAACATCGGTATGGCCTTGTTGGCAAACCAATCTGCCTACGATTTTGCTTACATAACAGCCGGAGAATTCCTGCAACTAACCGAGAACACACTGGCGGCGATGGAAAAACTGGAACGCTATCGTGGCCATTTTTACAACTGGTACAATACCCATACATTGCAACCGTTACAACCACAATATGTCTCGTCAGTGGATAGCGGCAACCTGGTTGGCTGTTTGCTCACCTTGCACGCGGGATTGGCCGAGTTAAAATGCCAGCCGGTGCTGTCATTAAATGCATTTCAGGGGCTAGGGGACACCTTGCAGGTGCTAACTGAACACCTTCCCTTGTCACCCGATCCGGAGCTTGCCAAGAAGATCCAGTATCTACAGAAGAGGCTACAATCACACACGCTGCGACAGACACTTGCCGCCTCCGATAGTCTACTCGATGAGGTGCGCCGTACTGTCGAGGGAATGATTGCATGGCTGCCAGCGAATAGCGATATCGATAATGAGCTGTATTACTGGGTTCAAGCGTTCGATCGGCAGTCCCATGCACTTAGAGATGAGCTTAGATCATTGGTGCCTGAGCCACAGCACTTTAACAACATCCCGACATTGATGGATTTGGTCGGAAAAAGCGTCGTTGGTACTGAGGCCGAAACAGTAGTCACCGGTTATCCGCAGGCACTGGAGCGGCTTAGGATTATTGACAATCTGATGAATCGTATTAGCGAACTGATGGTGGTGGATTTTGAATTTCTCTACAATACGCCGCGTGGTTTGCTGAGCATCGGTTACGACGTCGGCGAACGGCGTCGTGATCCATCCTGCTACGATTTGCTGGCATCTGAAGCGCGCCTAGCTAGCTTCCTGGCCATCGCGCAGGGACAGATACCGCAGAAACATTGGTTTGCACTCGGCCGACTGCTGACCAGTCATGGCGGTGAGATAAGTTTAATTTCCTGGAGCGGCTCGATGTTCGAATACTTGATGCCGAGCCTGATCATGCCCAGTTACAACAACACTTTGTTGGAGCAGACCGGCAAGGCGGCGGTGACGAGGCAGATCGAATACGGCCGACAACGCGCTGTCCCCTGGGGTATTTCCGAATCCTGCTATAACGCCACCGATATGGACCAAGTCTATCAATATCGGGCTTTTGGCGTGCCCGGCATGGGTCTCAAGCGAGGGCTAGGGGACGATCTAGTGATCGCTCCTTACGCTAGCGCACTAGCGCTGATGATGATGCCGCAAAAAGCATGTCACAATTTGCAAACGTTGGCCTCCCAGGGGTTTCTGGGTTCCCATGGGTTCTACGAGGCAATTGATTACACGCCCTCGCGTGTGCCGCGCGGAAAGAACCATGCCGTCGTTCGTAGCTTCATGGCACATCATCAAGGCATGAGCCTGTTGGCCTTTGAGCATGTGCTACTTAAGCAACCAATGCAGCGTCGCTTTATGTCTGATCCCCTGGTACGAGCGGCAGAACTGTTGCTGCAAGAACGCGTGCCGAAGAAGGGCGCTACCCTGCACCCGCACGCCGCGGAAGTCAGTGCTGCAGCACAGCCCGCTGTCGCCGAAGAAGGTGCCATTATGCGCGTGTTTAGCGACCCAAATACGCCAATACCGGAAGTTCATTTGTTGTCCAACGGCTGCTACCACGTCATGACGACCAATGCGGGCGGAGGTTACAGCCGCTGGCGCGATCTGGCTGTCACCCGTTGGCGCGAGGATGCCACTGTCGACTGCTGGGGCACCTTTATTTACTTGCGCGACCGCGACACGGGGTTTTATTGGTCAAGCGCTTATCAACCAACACTGCGTAAGGCCGATCATTATGAGGCAATTTTTGTGCAGGCGCGCGCTGAATACAGGCGCCGCGATCAAGCGATAGAAACACACACTGAGATCAGCGTTTCACCTGAAGACGATGTCGAGATCCGCCGGGTTACCCTCACTAATCAGTCGTCCCAACCTCGTCATATCGAGGTGACCAGCTACGCGGAGGTGGTGTTGGCACCATTAAATGCCGATCTGGCTCATCGCTGTTTCAGTAATCTGTTTGTACAAACCGAAATCCTTCCGGAGCGGCAGGCGATCTTCTGCACCCGTCGGCCGCGTATACCCGATGAACAGGTGCCGTGGATGTTTCACCTGTTGGCCGCACCGGGTGCGGTGACCAGCAAGTCGTCTTACGAGACTGATCGCGCCAAATTCATCGGACGGGGTCGCACAACCGCCAACCCTGTGGTATTGGATAGTAGCGACAGTTTGTCAACGCTATCGAACACGGCAGGTTCAGTGCTAGATCCCATCGCTGCGATTCGTCGCGTCATTAGCTTGTCAGCCGATGAATCGGTGACCGTGCAGATCATCTCCGGTGTCGCAGACACCCGCGAAGCTGCATTGGCTTTAGTTGAGAAGTATTGTGACCGACACTTCGTTGACCGTGCATTTGAGATGGCGTGGTTCCAAAGTCAGGAGGTACTGCGTCACATCAACGCCAGCGAGGCCGATGCACAGATCTATGGCCGCCTGGCCAGCTCGATCATCTACGCTAATGCCCTGCGTCGCGCCATGCCCAGCATCATCACTCGCAACCGATTGGGACAGTCAGGATTGTGGCGCTTTGCCATCTCCGGTGATTTGCCCGTTGTCCTGGTACGCATCGGTGATATGAATCGTATCGACCTGCTAAAACAAGTGCTGCAGGCCCATACCTATTGGCGGATGAAAGGCTTGATGGTCGACCTAATCATTCTGAATGAAGATTTCTCGGGATACCGAGCGGTGTTGCAAGACCAGATTATTGGATTGATTAACTTGAGTCCTGATGCGCAAGTTCTCGATAAACCGGGCGGAGTCTTCGTGCGACGCGCCGAGGAACTTGCCGAGGAAGACCGAGTTTTGTTCCAAACGGTCGCCCGCGTGGTGATCACCGATACCGTCGAGACCTTGGCGGAGCAGGTGCAACGCCGTGGTCTGGCTGAACGTTGGCCGAGCCGTTTGGCCCTGCAGCTGAAACCGGCTTTCGAGGCCGTCCAACCCTTGGCCCCACGTGAGCGCATTTTCTGCAATGGCCTGGGCGGTTTTACGCCCGATGGTCACGAATACGTTATCACCCTTGAACCTGGGCAGAGTACGCCCGCGCCATGGATCAATGTCATCGCCAGCCCGCATATTGGCACGGTAATCAGCGAGAGTGGTAGTGCGTATACTTGGATAGAAAACGCCCATGAGTACCGTCTTACTATTTGGCATAATGACCCGCTGAGCGACAACAGCGGTGAGGCTCTCTATATTCGCGACGAAGAAACCGGGGCGTTCTGGTCACCAGCGCCGTTACCCGCCTGCGGTCAGTCCGGCTATGTCTGTCGCCATGGCTTTGGCTACAGCGTGTTCGAGCATTATCAGGCCGGTATCTCCTCGGAGATGTATACTTACGTTGCCATGGACGCGCCGGTGAAGTTCGTGGTGGTCAAGCTGCGCAACCATTCCGGACGTCCGCGTCAATTGTCGTTGACCAGCTATTGGGAGCTTGTACTCGGTGAGTGGCGACACGCCAATCTGATGCATACGGTGACGGAAACAGATCCCCACAGTGGTGCTTTGTTTGCTCATAATGCCTATAGCCGCCAATACGCCAATCAGGTTGTCTTTGCCCATGTCTGCAATGAAGGCGTCAGTGAGCAACAACGTAGCGTGACCGGCAATCGTGGCGAGTTCATAGGTCGCAATGGCTCGTTGTCCAGCCCGGCAGCAATGTACCGCAAAAGTTTATCGGGTAAAACAGGTGCAGGTCTTGATCCTTGTGCCGCGATACAGGCTCCGATCGAACTGGCAGACGGACAAGAACGCGAAATCGTATTCGTCTTTGGGGCGGCGAGCACCGCTGACGAAGCGCAACATCTGATCCAGCGTTTCAGTGGACCGGCGTCCGCACGGCAGGCATTGGAGGCGGTGTGGGAACACTGGAACCGCACCTTGGGCGCGGTCAATGTGGATACCCCCGACACTGCGCTGAATATATTAACCAATGGCTGGCTGATTTATCAAACCATTTCTTGTCGGCTGTGGGGCCGTAGTGGCTATTATCAGTCCGGCGGTGCCTACGGTTTTCGCGATCAATTACAGGACACTCTGGCGTTGATCCACGCCAGCCCGTGGCTAGCCCGCGAACAGTTGATCCGTTGCGCCGAACACCAGTTCCTGCAGGGTGATGTGCAGCACTGGTGGCATCCACCCGGCGGCCAAGGTGTTCGCACCAAATTCTCCGATGATTATCTGTGGCTGCCGTATGCCACCTGCCATTATGTGCTGACGACGGGCGATACCGGCGTACTCGACGAATCGGTGCATTTTCTTGAGGGCCGTGAGTTAAATGCCCATGAGGAGTCTTACTACGATCAGCCGCAACTGTCCACTGAAACGGCCAGTCTTTATGAACACTGCGTGCGTGCGATCAAAAATGCTTTGCGCTATGGCGAACATCAATTACCGCTGATGGGCTGCGGTGACTGGAACGATGGCATGAACTTGGTCGGCAGTGAGGGCAAGGGTGAGAGCGTTTGGTTGGCCTGGTTCTTGTACGAAAACTTGGAACGGTTTGCCGGTCTGGCACGTGACCGAAACGATATGGTCTTTGCCGATATTTGCACTAAACAAGCGGCGCAACTACGCGACAACATTGAGGCCCATGCCTGGGATGGTGATTGGTATCGGCGAGCTTACTTTGATGATGGAACACCCTTGGGTTCGTCCGATAACGACGAGTGTCAAATTGATTCGATCAGCCAGAGTTGGGCAGTTATTTCGGGTGGCGGAGATCCCAAGCGCGCGCGACAAGCCATGGCTGCTATGGACCGACGTCTGGTGCGACGTGATGCACAGTTAATTCAACTACTTGATCCACCCTTTGATAAATCAGATTTGGAGCCCGGTTATATTAAGGGTTATGTGCCTGGCGTGCGCGAGAATGGCGGTCAATATACTCATGCTGCGATCTGGGCCACCATAGCGTTTGCCATGCTCGGTGACAGGGAACGTGCCTGGGAGTTGTTCGCCATGATCAACCCTATCAATCACGGTAGTGGGCCTGCGGAGATCGAACGCTACAAAGTGGAGCCCTACGTTATGTGTGCGGATATTTACGCTGCTCCGCCACACACAGGACGGGGTGGCTGGACCTGGTACACTGGAGCGGCGGGCTGGATGTACCAACTGATAATGGAAACACTATTGGGCCTTCAATTGGAAGTGGACCATCTACGCATTGCACCCTGTATTCCGGATCATTGGGAGTCGTATAAAATACACTATCGATATCGTGAGACTGTTTACCACATCACAGTCAGGCGAGTCGACGAAAAGGCGCGGCATGTTATTCGTGTCGCGCTGGACGGTGCCATGGTAAATGGAGAAAACGTAGATAAAAGAGGGCGACAGCAAGGCATGATCCCCTTGGTAAACGACCGCAGGGAGCACCACGTCACGGTGGATATGACCTAGAGACAAGTTTCGTTTATCGTGGAGTCTCAGTCATCATCAGGAATTGCAAATTTATATAAATAAAAATTTTGATAAGATGATGGAATTACCATACCCGAAAATCAGTACATAGCAAGGTACATGATGGGCCTGTCGCGTAATGCGATTTTGGCTGATTCTGGACGCACTGGCCCCTCATGAGAAAACAAAGCCGGGTGGATTAGGCACCAATATGTGATTGAGGTTGAAGCTGATTGCAGACATAAATGCGGCAAATTGATTTTTAGCGAGGCGCCACGATAACGTACCCGTGGATTGCGTTTAGAGAATACGCGTTCATAAGGCATTCTCAAATGATTGAACCAACGGTCTTTGTCATGATTCTTGGCCAGCATGTGATTCATCATGATGGCTGCCAAATGAACGCTCCGTGGGAGTATTAGACTGAAGTTCCTTTCTTAGGAGTGCAAGTTTATTCATTGATATCAGTATGATATTTATTAAACAGCCTGCAAGGTCCTGTCTACACTTTGATCTCTCTTAACAAACGAAAAGCTTCCTGTTGGTTTGGTGTGTGCTGAGTTTCAATAGTAAAAGAAGGTGTATCCGCATCCTTGTCTCGGCTTTTGCAGGTATTGCGAACAATTGTTGCCAGGCTGCGCAGCAACGATTGAAAACTATGCACCGGCGAGCCAT
>BQJA01000067.1 GCA_021604405.1 Nitrosomonas sp.
TTTTTCTAACTATTTATTTTTATGTGGCTTTGGAATAGATAAGCCCCTAATACATACTACAAATACATCAACAGAAAATTAACAGATTTTTAATGCGTTGACTATCAGAAGTATTATTCAATCAATGATTTCTAATTATAAAAAGTGCAACCATCCCGTTACGATCTAAGTTTACCCTTAACCCAAGTTTCGATTTTCTCTGTTCAAAAATGATATAACTCATTGATCCTGCGTTGACGTAGAAAACCTGTTTCTTTTTGTTTCAATGAGTTATATCTCATTTTTCTAAATGTAGTGCCAACAGGCTTATAAATTTTAAAGCATCTGACTGAATAGAATGAATTAGTTGTCAGTAGAATCGAAAGTTGGGTTAACCCCCAGATGGCTTCGCACTTTTTTGACAGTATCAATAACGCAGCTGTAGTTTTTTATTAATCGACCTGCTCCGGATACAGACCTTAACTGCGGCAATACACGCTAAGCTGGGCGCTGTTCAAACCAGCTGTTTCTATGATAGCAGCCAGCTTATCTTCTGCCGCTCAATTCTCCGGTTTACTGTGATCGCCTGACACTGCGATTTCCCTGTTCTTGTAATCTTTTCTCCATTTGTAGAGCGTAACATCAGAAACGCCTGTTTATTTACATAATTGCGAAACAGCTACCGGATTGGGTGGCATATCCTCTTAATTACTGATTCCTTGAATTTTTTCGAATAGCTCTTTTACTCCGTGTCCTCTCGCCTCGCCCTTCAAATTTTTAAGTTTTAAACGAGGCGAAAGGTATTCTGACATATACGGGCTTGTGCATATTCGCTCCAATCGTAACACACCGACCTATTTTGTTTTGACTCCTATTCTTTGATGGCCATTGGTGATATTTCACACATCGTTAATATTCGGCTTTTTGGTAATCTGACTTTGCACTATCTACAGAAATATACATTAGCAAGAAGCAAAATAAATTTTGTAAGCCGTTAATGTGGTTCAAGTTCAGGATACTGGGGTGATCTAAAAGAAGGGTGTTTATTTTTCAAATACGCAATTTTTATTCTCGATACTCGCTACCTAACTATTTGTTTATATAGGAGTACTTATGTCAGTCAATATGGTCGCGGAAACGACATTATCTAAAGCGTCAGCGTCACGTCGTCGGGTATGCATTTATGCGCTTATTGTGATGTTGATATTCATTTCTGTTGGCTATTTAAGCCTTATAAATAACAAAGACAGTGCTGCTAATAAGGATTCTTACCGAGTTATGTACGAAGCCGCGAATAAATTTAATGAGAACCTAAATCAGTTGGTCAAGATGCATGTGAATGAGGAAAGCATTAATTCTATCCGCACCCAGTTACCCAGCTACCAGCGAAAACAAACAGCTCATGACCAAGATACTGATAAAAATTATCAATATATTTTGGCTGGGCATAAGATTGAAATTAAGAGCGGTAATTTTAATGCTGAAATCAAAATAGATGATATTTTACCTGCCCCAAAGCATGGTTTCAGTCAATATCTTTTTGTAAACAATCAGGGGAAGGTATTAGCCACTATTGGTGATGAAAAAACCATATCAATTGATAATTTAGAAGGTATCAGCAAAGAGATAGAAAAAAGCAAGCGTCGCTTTCAATTAAATGTAAAAGAGTCCGAAAACAGCGATGGTGAGAACGATGCACAGCTTTTACCGAGTTATAGTAGCCACGTCGATATAGAATTATCTCATGAAGAATTTCGTATTTTTGTATTCCCTTTCTCACTGGATACTGCGTTAAGCACAAAACATACAAATCAGGAACCAAAAAATTCTGATGTTGTTTCCACGAACGAAACGATCAATACCCTCTACTTGGTGGGCCTGTTGCCAAAGCATAAATTGCTGACTGAGGGTTCTGGATATTGGAACTTGCCATTATTGCTGGTAACTCTGGTCGGTCTGTTGTTTATGTGGACCCTGCTGCGTCTCTACTTTTTACCCAACAACCAATCTATTACACCGCTGTATCGAGGTATTACTATGGTCTCGAGCTATAGTTTTTTCATTTTGTTGATTGCTCTGGTGCTGGCGGTCATGCAGAAAACTACCATGCAAGCGAGTAAAGACAAAGCGGCACATGCCTATGCTCATGTTCTATCTTCTCAGCTAAACGGTGATCTCCGTGAAATATTAAACAGTTTAGTCAACTATCGGCCTTTCTATCACAATTTGTTAGCGAAACTTGATACCTTCGAAGTAGCGAATGATTCAAATGGCGCTGAATCCTACTATAATTCGCCTGCAACCGATAGTTTTTCACGGATGATCAAAGAATCTTTAGTTTTGATAACTCCGCGATCCTGCGAGTCTCTATCCGAAGGAAAGTTACCAGGTTACGCATTTACGCCTTTTAAAACTTACCGAATTACTGACAATTGTATTAATGATGCTGATGAGCGGGAGAAACCGCAAGCGGACTTAAATCCAGAACTGGACCGGTCTGCAGAAGAGGCGCTGCTTCGAGCCTATCAGAAAAATGGCAGTGACAAGCATATCCTAGGGTTTATGGCAGATAACTTGGAACTCAAGGTGGAATCTGGAGAAAAGATCGAATCCCATTTTAGTCGAGAAAAGGACCGCTACCCACCAGGTAAAATATATACTGTATTTGCTATCAATGATGAAGGAAATACCACCTTACCGCCGATATATTATCAAGAATATAATGCGCCGCCGCAAATTTTAAACCTCGCCCACCGGGATTATTATAAAAAAGTCAGAGACAAGCAAGCTTGGCAGCTGCAGTTATGCCGTAATGCTGAGGAAATAAAACAACAATGTGCTGAATTTAAAGAAGTTTACATTCAGCGCGTATTAAACATGAGCGATGGCAGCCGCGGCACAACTATCTCAATGCCAATGTATGATGATCCAGATGCCTCCAAAAACCTAAACATACCAGCAGAAGGATTAGGATACATTCTGGGAGCGGATGTCATTCTGCCTTCATTAAGTCTGGCGCCGCCCGCCCGTTATGACTTTACCTACATGGTGGTTGATCGTAAAAGTGGTGACGTGCTGTTCCATAGTGATGAGAGCCGTACCTTAGTTGAGAATCTGTATTATTCAGGCAACAATAATTCCAATTTAAATCAACGGGTCAAAGCCGGATTAGACCATTACCCGGAATTAAGCGATAAAATAATTAAAGGGCATTACCATGGGCAGCCTGGCCGGTTTGTGTTAATTCCTGCGCCTGTAGACGCTTGGGCGCTAGTGATTTTTTATCCAAACGACAGCCTCGACGTTTTAATGGCTAATCAATTTTTACTTATCAGCGTGAGCTTTGCTATCGCATTGCTGGGGTTGGTTGGTCTACTCATCGTTTACCGTAAATTTCCCTCCATTAGTGCCATAAAAAACAAATTATCTATACCCACAAATATCAATGACCGGTTGATAATCATGGCCGGATCATTAATACTCAGCGCTATTTATAGTCTCTATTACATTGGGCTATTATTTGATTTGGTCGAATTCTGGCAACAGTCAGCAGGCGTGTTTTCCTTGATGCTGCCAAGTGTTGGGGTATCGCTATTATTATTCTGCTTGTTCCGTATCTACAGAAAACGTTTTGCCGTTACCGGTTCAAGAAGCTATAAGCCAGCAACTAAGGGTCTCAAACTACTTTTTACAGTAGCTATTTTGTTGTCAATTATTCAACTTGGTTATTTGCATTTTGTAGCGCAGATGCCGTTAAAAACGCTGAACTTTTATTATCAACAAGTTCACTGCAACTGGCTTAATTACGAACATCAAGAAATTAACAAAATGGCACTTAGCCGTTATCCGAACTCCACCACCCAGCAACGCATAGATCCGTTAAAGCTTATGCCCTTGGACCCCGAATTTAGAGAAAGATTGGAGAATGGCATTGATTGTAAAAAGCATTCATCTCAAGTCGACCCCGATGACTACTTTAACCTGAGTTCCCTGATGGGCGTCACTTATTTGTGGCAATGGATAAATACATATTTGCAAGCTTCTGATTTACCCCCTGCTTTTCCACTCGCAATACAAAAAAAAGATTTGAACGTAACGCTATGTCCGGTGGTGGTCTACAGCATCATATTATTGGCCATTATTTTGATTTGGCGAGTATTTGTGCGTCACATGCTATGGACACGTTTGTATTGCTCAAATAGCTTCTTACAACATATTGAAGAACTAACCAAATCAAATTCTACGCTGAAACAGGATCCACTCCATACAAACTTAATTATTGAATGCGATCGGGTAAAACTTAATGGCATTGGCCTGGCCTTGCTACTCAGTACCGCCGTGAAGCACGAAAAAAAATTAGTAAAGCCTAAATCAGATTATTTGTTAGCAGGCTTCGATGTGCTCTACCAACTCAGTCCCTGCCTGCAAAAACTCGGCGCTGATAATAGCCGCTTACCCAATCTCAAGCTTAACATCATCGAGAATGCCGATAATAAAAAATTGGATGTGCAAATCTGGGATATTGAAACTTGCCTTGAAGAGGCCGAATTTAGGCAACATTTACTCGATTTGATTATGGAAATAAAATCACTCACGTTAGCGAATCAGTTGAATTCATTTGCTATTTTTACCGGCTATCACAGCCTGCAAAGAGTGAAAATGAAAGATCCGCTGTCAATTGGGCAAGGTTCGATCCTTGAACATGCTGAGTATTTATCATGGGCAGAGTGTCTGATGGATTTTAGCGTGAAAGTGACGGACGTCTTTGAACGAGGAGTGAACAAGCAATTGTTGAGACAGGAAATTGCAGATTTCCCCGAGTTGTCTTTCTTGTCACCTGACACCTCCGATCCCTCTAAAGTTACAGAAGATAATTTATTAAATCAGCATGAAGCGTCTAATACTGAATCACAGTGGGCAACCATCAACTATATATTATTGTGTGCTGAAGCCATTTATCGCTTCAAGTGGGAATCCTGCTCAAATGCCGAAAAATTGGCGCTACTTAACCTCGACAAGCAACACAGGCTTAACCCATCCAATACTCAGATGATTGAGCATTTGGCTGTGAATGGGCTAGTTAAGGTTAAGCATGGACATCTGGAAATCGTTAATAGCAGCTTTGCACATTTTATTCGTAATGCTGAAACCACAGAGACGGTAAATCGCTTGGTGAATCAAAGTGAAGCCGGTTTTTGGAAAGATTGCAAATTACCCCTCGGCTTATTGGTGTTCTTAATTATCGGAGGCATTGCGCTGACCTCTGGCGAATCAATTTATATTATTGCCGCCTCAGTGGCCGGTGTGATTGGTACTATTGTCAGTATTGCCAGCGGCGCGAGTATGCTTAGCAAGCAGTTCAAGGAATAATATCGTACACTCCTGGTTCAAAATACAAGCTGCTCCTTGCATCTAGGGCCTGTTGACGTTCTGATATAAATATTTCATAGATGGAAAAACTCGTAAAATTCGTGTTCCCACACGACCAACAAAACGAGTTTGCAATGCCCCGATTGATATTCGATGATGCGTTCTGGTCGAGGCTAGAGATTCTGCTTCAAAATGAATAATAACTGGTGTAATTTGCGAATGACGGTATGTAAATAGCGGCTTAAAAAAATTTCAATTTTATTAAAACACTTCAAAATACGTTGTACGGCACATTTTAAGACACACCGCTATCATACATCTTGTTCAAGCAGGAGTTGATCTGCCAACAAACAGTCAAATGTATCTCCGGACACAATAATTTAAGCATGGTTGAGCGTTATAGCCACCAGAATGGCTTACATATAGAAAGTGCAATGGATAAACTGGCAGAACGATACCGGAAAAAGTAATTTTTCTGGCACAATTACACAAGTATTACACTAAGCTGCTAAGATTGAAAATTTTGGAATGCTTCAAGGTATTGATTTATTTGGCTCCCTGACCAGGGCTCGAACCTGGGACCTGCGGATTAACAGTCCGTTGCTCTACCAACTGAGCTATCAGGGAATTGACGTGAAGCGAATGTTAACGGTTTGTGGCATTTTGGTCAACTAGCTGTTTATTTTTTGCAACAAATTTTGACTGTACTGTTCATGTCAGGCATTAAAATAGTGTCGTCAATAACAAACCGAATGCCACGTTAAAAATGACTGCACAAAATCAAAATAACCGGCCAGAACCGGACCGGGTACTGGTGGAAATTGCCGATTATGTGATGAATCATGAAATCCAGAGCGATCTGGCCTACGATACCGCCCGTTACTGCTTGATGGATACGCTGGGTTGTGGATTGGAGGCGTTATCTTATCCTGCCTGCACCAAATTGCTGGGTCCGATTGTGCCTGGTATTGTGGTTCCAAATGGCGCCAGAGTTCCGGGTACCGCGTTTGAGCTTGATCCTGTTCAAGCGGCATTTAATATTGGAGCTATGATACGCTGGCTCGATTTCAACGATACCTGGCTGGCGGCTGAATGGGGCCATCCATCCGATAATCTGGGGGGCATTTTAGCAGGTGCGGATTGGGTTTCCCGTAATTTCCGGGCATCTGGGAAACAGCCATTGACGGTACGTGATGTGTTGACAGCAATGGTTAAATCGCATGAGATTCAAGGCTGTCTGGCATTAGAGAACAGCTTTAACCAGGTGGGACTGGATCATGTGGTATTGGTTAAGGCGGCTTCTGCCGCTGTGGTTATGCATTTGCTTGGGGGCAGGCATGATCAGGTTGTGGACGTGCTGACCCAGGTTTGGGTGGATGGACAATCACTTCGCACATACCGGCATGCGCCCAACACCGGGTCAAGAAAATCCTGGGCAGCCGGGGACGCGACCAGCCGCGCAGTGTGGCTGGCGCTGCTGACGCTGAAGGGTGAGATGGGCTACCCATCGGCACTGACGGCTAAAACCTGGGGATTTTATGATGTTTTGTTTAAAGGCCAGCCGTTCCGGTTTCAGCGGCCGATTGCGCAGTGGGATGCGTACGTTATGGAGAATATCTTGTTCAAGATTTCATTTCCGGCTGAATTTCACGCCCAGACAGCCGTTGAAAGCGCGCTGCGGCTGCATTCTCAGGCTGGACAGCGCATAGCGGATATTGAAAGGGTCACTATTCGCACCCATGAAGCGGCTATTCGGATTATTGATAAGCAAGGTGCGCTCAACAATCCGGCTGATCGCGATCACTGTATGCAGTATATGGTCGCTGTCGCACTATTATTTGGACGACTGACTGCAGCCGATTATGAAGATGCGGTGGCCATTGATCCGCGTATCGATAGTTTGCGTAAAAAAATGGTTTGCATCGAAGACCCGCAGTTCACAAAGGACTATCATAATCCTGATAAGCGGGCAATTGCTAATGGTATTACCTTGAGGTTTAAAGATGGCAGTGCGTTGGATGAAGTCGTGGTTGCCTATCCTATCGGGCACAAACGCCGCCGTAGCGAAGGTGTTCCGTTATTGGAGAAAAAGTTCAGGAAAAACCTAGCGCGGCATTTTTCAGAGAAACGTCAACAGGCGATTATTAATCTGTGTTTTGATCAGAGAAAGCTGGAAGCAACGCCTGTTGACACGTTTGTTGGTATGTTTGTGGTTTAGACAGGCGTAGGCGTCAGCCGATCTTTTTACCAAACAGGTGGTGAAATGCCGAAACGAATGGCGTATTTGATGGAGAGTTCATCAAACGTGTGTGTGTCATTACAGAAACGCTGATATTCAAACAATAAGCTCCAGATTTCTTCGGTGCCTTCTTTACTGTCTGCCATTTTTTCCAGCTTTGAAATAAAACGCGACAGGCCCGGGGTTTCTGGCCGGGTATGGTCATGCGGTAATTGTGAAAGAAATTGTGTCAGTGTTTTCAGGCCACTTTTGTCAGCGCCTCGAACACTGGAAAAATCGATTAAAGCGCCCGTTGGAGTAACACATGCTTTGCATACAGCCGTTATGTCGGGCAGTGAATTATGTATAATTTTTTGTGGGATTTCAAAAACGATACGGAATGTCTTGCGTGAAGACTGATCCTGCTGAAGTTCCGCGAAAATAGGCGCGTCGAAGTTATCTTCATACTGTTGCGTTAGTGAATTAAAATCGCTCACGCGCTTGGTGCCAAGATAAAATGCGGCAAGCAGACGCCAACCTGCTTTCGTCATGGAACCATGTTCAAGCGCATGCTCAAGCGTTTTGATATCCGATTCAATTTCTGAGGTTATCTGCTTGATTAGCTCGGTTGAGTCGGGGGGAATCGCTCCTGCGACTGTAAAATCAAGCGCATTTTTGTTTATATTCATATGCAGCTTTATGGCCGTTTAATTCAGTGAAAAATTTATCCTTTGACACGACTGATCTTTGTCACCTCTGATATGCGTCTGAGACCGCGCATGATTTGAGCAAGTTGAAAACGGTTTTTTACTTGCAAAATAAAATGCATCGTGGTGTAGTCTTTTTCGCTTTCCATATTAACATCGTCAATATTTGAATCGCCTTTAGCAATTTCTGCCGCAACTCGCGCCAGTACGCCATGTTTATTCAGTGCGGTAATTTTTAATCCGACTTTGAAAGTGGTGGCGATATTTTTCCCCCAGGCTACATCCAGCCAGCTTTCCGGGTTTTTATTGCTTTTAATGACAATCGGGCAATCGTGCAAATGAATGATGAGGCCTTGTTCTTTTTTGATCAGACCAACAATGGGATCGCCTGGAATAGGGTGGCAACATTTGGCAAACTGGACAGTGATTCCCTCGGTGCCAAGTATGGTAATTGATTTTTTTGCTCCTTTTTCGCTGGAAACAGATTCTGCAGGAGATGCCAGGCGTTTCGCGACAACCGCGGGGAGTTGCTTGCCTAGCGCAATATCAGCCAGCAAATCATCTTTTGATTTCACGCCACAATCTCTGACCAGTTTCTCCCATTGCGCGTCATCAATGGCTTTCGGGTCAGTATTGAAAGATTGTAAAGCCTGATTGAGCAGGCGTTCACCCAGCTTTACGGATTCGTCATACTGTATCGTTCTTAGAAAGTGGCGGATATGCGAGCGTGCTCTGCCAGTGGCGACATAGGAGAGCCATTTCGGGTTTGGTTTTGCGTACGGCGCGGTTAAAATTTCAACACGGTCTCCATTCTTTAGTTTGGTGCGTAATGGCGCGCTTTCTCCGTTAATCTTGACCGCAACACAACAGTTACCAATATCCGTGTGAACGGCATAAGCAAAATCAACGGCGGTCGATTCCCTCGGTAATGACAATATTTTCCCTTGTGGTGTAAACACATAGACTTCGCCAGGGAATAAATCAACCTTGAGATGCTCCAGAAATTCCAGTGAATCGGTTGTATCGCTCAATGTTTCAAGTAAACTTTGCAGCCATTGGTTAGTTTTCATATGCAGATCATCCAGGTCTGCATTGGGGCTCTTGTAAAGCCAGTGAGATGCAACGCCGTCTTCTGCTATTCTGTGCATTTCGGAAGTGCGAATTTGTATCTCTATCGGTAAACCATAAGGACCCAACAATGTATTGTGTAACGACTGATAACCATTGGCTTTCGGTATGGCAATATAGTCCTTGAATTTCCCAGGAATGGGTTTGTACAGGCTATGTAATGCGCCCAGTGCCAAATAGCAGGAAGGAATGTCTTTGACGACAACACGGAAACCGTAAATATCAAGCACCTCTGAGAAGGTAAGCTGCTTTTCCGCCATTTTCTTGTATATGCTGTACAGATGCTTTTCCCGCCCGTTTACTTCTGCATTTAATCCGGATTCTTTCAATCGATGTTTAATTGCATTGCGAATTTTGCCAACAACTTCACGGCGATTTCCACGTGCGGCCTTGGTCGCTTTAACTAAAACCTTGTAACGGGTCGGGTAGCAATAACAGAATCCAAGTTCCTGCAATTCCTGGTAAATATTATTAAGCCCGAGACGATGTGCGATGGGTGCGTAAATCTCCAGCGTTTCCCGGGCAATGCGGCGCTGCTTGACAGGCCGCATCACGCCTAGGGTGCGCATATTATGTAACCGATCCGCTAATTTAATGAGTATGACACGTACGTCACGCGCCATAGCGAGCAGCATTTTGCGAAAATTTTCAGCCTGGGCATCGGTCGGTGTCTGAGATTCAATTTTGTCCAGCTTAGAGACGCCATCTACAAGCTCCGCAACCGTTTCGCCAAATCTTTCGCTGATTTCCAGGCTCGAAATGTCGGTGTCTTCTACAACGTCATGCAGCAGCGCGGCGGCCAGAGTATGTGCATCCAGATGCAGTTCTTCAAGAATACTCGCCACAGCAAGCGGGTGGGAGATATAAGGTTCGCCAGTTTTACGGAATTGTCCGGAATGCGCCCCCTGGCTGAACTCATAGGCCAGTTTAAGTTGGGAAACATCTTCCGGCTTAAGATATTCCGCTGTTGAAGAAAAGAATAGCTCCGCCTCAGACATGGAAATTTGCTGCATTGTCATAAATCTGGGTTCTCATATCTTATCATTGCAGTCATTTGGACTGTTCTTTTGCAAAATGACAACAACACAGTTTTATGCACTATTGCGATTCCCTGGTCAGAACGGCCAAATCACATTTAATTTATATGTAACTATTCTCAATCGAAGCTGCATAGCACATGTAATTAAGTAATAACCGGCCAGTTTGCTATCGTTGCGCGCCAAACGGGTAATGAAAAACATTTTTTTGTGTGAATTTTGTATGTTTTTCTCGTGCTTTAAACGGCTGATGGTAATGAACAGCTGTTGAGTCAGTGCAACAGCCTAAATGTTTTTCGGATTAAGAATATCAAGACCATATTTTTTTTGAGCCATTTCCCGTAGTGCAATCACTGTCGGTTTGTCACGGGCGGCCTCAATCATCGGTGCGGACCCTATTGAAAGCTGCCTGGCGCGCGCGGTGGCCGCTAAGGTCATATCAAATCGGTTTGGTATTAATTTTAAACAATCGTCAACAGTAATACGTGCCATAATTCGAACCTCAATGTGATGTATAGTGATATAAAGATAGTTATGTAATAAGCGTCGGATTGTATGGATTATTCCAGCTGTGTAATTAAACCATGATGCTTAATCATCTGGCACGAAATTTTCAAACGCTCGGCTTTTACAATACAGATAAGATCCTTAAGCGCATCTTCCAATCTGTCGTTAATAATAGCATAATCGAATTCACAGATATGGCTGACTTCTTCTCGCACAGCGGTTAATCTTTGTTTTATTATCTCAGGGTTATCTTGTCCTCGTGCTTTTAAGCGTTTCTCCAGGGTGTCGGGTGATGGTGGGAGTATAAAAATCCCTTTGGATTGAGGAAAGAATTGCCGAACTTGTTTTGCGCCTTGGCAGTCTATTTCAAGAAGTATGTCTTTACCTGAAGAGATGGCTTCGTTTATCCATTTCTGGGACGTTCCGTATAGATTCCCATAAACCACCGCACTTTCAAGAAATTCACCATGCGCTTGCATTCTTTGAAAATCCTGTATGCTGATGAAGTGATAATCACGCCCGTTTATTTCATCCGACCGTGGCGGGCGTGACGTATGCGAGATTGATAAACTGAGGTTCGGGTCGGTTTGCAATAGCGCCCTTACCAGACTGGTTTTTCCTGTGCCTGAAGGGGCGGTGATGATAAATAAAATGCCTTCTGCTGTTTTCATGCTGGATTCGTTAATCTTAGAAAACGCGATTGGATAGCGTGTCGCGTATGCTGCATGATGCGCCCAAAAAGGCATACCGCAGTATAACGGCTTTCGCTTACAGAAATTTGCCAGGCAGGCAGCGGCGAGGAGTCGCATGCGGTATGCAGCATAGTTGTTTTCATCCAAGAGGTCATGAAAATTGTTGCGGTTATGCAATTAAAATTCATTGTCAGATCTCATTTTGCTGCTGGCCAAGACGACTCAGGCGAAAGATTCGTGACGCTGTATTTACTATTAAAGTTGATAAATTTATCTATAAACATATTAGAAAAAAATTTCCTCGAAAATATTTCGTAAAGAAGAACGCGCTCGCCAAGAAAGTCCGACTGATCAAATGATCAGTTCAAATAATGTGTGATCTTGATTGTTAAAAAGCTTCAGGAATATTTGCTTGGTACTCCGTCAAGATTGTTTCAGTTGGATACACTATGTTGGCGCTTCGGGAAGCAATTGCTTGCTGTGTGTTTTACGTCGTCTTGAAAATGCGCATTATTCAATAATGCGGTATGTTTAACAGACAATCAATTCCCGAGTCGGTCGCGGTCGTCGTTTATTATCAATATTAGCATGATGGTGAATTAGCGCAAAGCGGTTATTACCTGTTCTTTTAAGCGTTTGATCAGTGTTTTCTCGACGGATGAAATACCTTCTGGCGCTTCCAGCTTCCGGTCAGCGTATAGTAAACCGATTGGTATTTTATGCTTAACAAGTGGCAGCACAATGAAACTGCGCGCATCCGGCAGCAACGCATGGTGCCATGTTGGAATAAGGTCGTGTATTTTTCTGTCAGAAGCATTGGAAATAAATAAATCCACCTCTTTTTTCATGACCAGATGAAACAGGTCATGGGATGAAGACATCGGAAAGAAGAAAGCTTTTTGCCGCGCAATATGATTTTCCCCCATTGCACTGTAGGATTGAAACTGCCGGGTCTTTGCGTTTCTCAAGCAAACCGTGGCAAATCGAAAACCAAGGCCGTCATGTATGGTTCTTATAAATAATGTAATTAAGTCTTTATTATTAAAATTTTTGCTGGTAATCAATCTTGCGGTATTTTTATTGCTGGCGGTGAGTATTTCAATGGTATTGAGTGGTTTACCGCTTGCGTGGATTTTAGAAACTGATGGTCCGCCTTTATCGTCATGTCCGGCAATCTGTTTAGCAGGTTCTGCCGGTTTCATGGAAATATGCTTTGATGGCGTTGAATTTACGTGATTTTTATTCGTTGTATCAATTTGATATTGAAGATTTGTGTTTTTCATCAACACCTGTGTGTTTTTTTCTGCATTGATAAACAGCTGGCCCAGACTAGGTTTATCTAGATGCAATGATTTGCCGAATCTTGCTATGAGCGCCTCATTTGTCTGGCCTTCATTGTCCTGTTTGCCCACCGCCAGTATCCGTGGTGCAACCGCTTCACTAAAGTTAACCGCTTGCCGCATCCATTCTTGCCGGGTTTTAAGGGAGGTTAAGGATTTGGGCGAGAGCAGTTTCATGGCCTGAATAATGGCATCGGGAATCTGCCATTTTTTAAGGGCAGTTTCTGTCAACTTATCAAAGCTGCAGCCAAGCGCTTGTTTCGATGCTTGCGATGGGGTTTGCACACCCGCTTTAACCGGCACCATGATACGTGCATATAAATTTTCGTCGTAAGCCGCTACTAATAAGCGGCCAATATTTTTAAACAACGCGGCAATCGCCACTTCTTCGGCATCTTTGAAATGTATGCGGTTGGCAAGTTCGCGTCCTATCACACTGGCAGTCAATGCGTGCGCCAGTTCATTTCGAACACACTGTGCTTTTTTTCCGGGCATTTTATCGACTAAAATTATAGCCAGGGCGCAGGCCTTAACCGTATTTAATCCAAGCAAATGGATCGCTTTTGAAATACTGGTTACTTCTTGTGCAGAAACCGAGCGCACATTTGCCGAATTGGATAAGCGTAATATTTTTTGTGTCAGTGAGACATCAGATAGCACAAACTGAGCGAGTTCTTGTATCGTTCCATTATGCGACGATGATAACTTTACCAGGCGTGATACAGAGCTGCCAAAAGTCGGAAGATCAGAATGATTGCACAAAGCTTCCATCAAATTATCAGTCTTAGCAACTGCGATGTCACTGCTGGGCGCGGTGACATCTGAAGCAGTGGTAATGACATGTGAATAATTTTGCACTTTTATTTATCTGAGCTGAAAGATGCCGTTGTGATGAGAATCAGTACTTTCAAGAAAACGTCAACGTCACCTGGAAAATTCTGCTTTCCGCCAAAGCGTCAGGCAGCAAGAAGTTTTACGTAAAAATATGTTATGTCATATAGATATCGACACGAAACGAATATTATTAATTAACTATTTAATAAAAATTACTTTCAGTACTGTTGTCGCTTGAAATCGTTGCGTCTCATCCAGTTGACCTGTTAGATTGCATATTGCTGACTATTTCTCTGGGGAAACCTTGATATAACTGTGGAAATCATCATCAGGGTGGTAACCGGATGTGTCACGAATTACCCAATGCCATGCTTCTCAAAATAGCGCTGATGATATTCTTCGGCGGGATAAAATTTTTTGGCGGGAAGAATTTCTGTCACGATGGGATCTTGCCATCGTCCGGAATGGTTTTGCTCGCTCTTTGACGCTTCGGCCGCAGACTTTTGTTCAGGTGTGAAAAAAAATATAGCGGAACGATATTGGCTGCCGATATCGGCACCTTGCCGGTCTTGCGTGGTTGGGTTGTGGCAATGCCAGAATGTATCAAGAAGTGTTTTGAAACTTACCTGACGCGGATCATATTCGACCCGCACTACTTCAATATGACCCGTATTGCCCGCACAAACGTCTGAATAAGTCGGATTGTCAGTATGGCCGCCGGTGTAACCGCATGTTGTATTGGTTACGCCTTTAATTTTACGAAAAACGGCTTCTATACCCCAGAAACAGCCTGCGCCGAAGATTATGTGTTCTTGTGCCTCAGTATCCATTTATATTTCTCTGAAATACAATAATAATGTGCATATGTGATTTGCGTTTGCAATTATCGAGCAATTGCTATTCATTTGCTTCTCTTTCACTACGCGCTTTTTCGATCAGTTTTTCTAAAATCTTAATCGTGTTCTCCGAACTTCCACTCAAGCTGCCACTGGTTAAATATTTGCCATCAACAACAATAGAAGGCGTGCCCGTAAGTTCATATTGCCGCGACATTTGTGTGGATCTGGCAACCTGGTTCTGTACCGAAAATGAGTGATAGGCTTTTTCAAATTCTTCTCGATCTATGCCTTGCTTCTCAACCCAGTTAAATAAAATATCTTCTTTATTAAGGTCAATTTTGTCACGATGGATGGCGTCATAGACCTTATCGTGAAGTGTTTCAGTTGCTTGAATTGCTTCTATTGTATAGAAAATTTTGGCGCCGGATACCCAATTTGGACGAAAGATAGTCGGTACATAACGAAAACTTACGTCATCGGGTTTATTTTTTAGCCAGCCTTTAATATATGGGTGCAGTGTGTCGCAGTGCGGACACCCATACCAGAAAAATTCGAGCACTTCGATTTTTCCGTTGTTTTCTGTCGGTTGGGAATTGTTGAGGGCGGTGTAATCTTTTCCCTCCGTAATATCTGTACTTGCCATGGTCAGACTGGCAAATCCAACGCTGAACAATAGAAATAGTACTGCAGTAAATCTAACTGAATTCATTTTGTCTCCTAAGAGTAAGTCACTATTGACGGCAGATACAATCATACATTAGCAATAATCAGATGTAATTGGCAATAAAACCTGTTAATCCGAATTAATTTTTGTGAGTAAGCTTTGCAGTGATCGATGACGGTTTTTTCTGGATGCTGAAACGGTTACTGCAGATTTCCGCGTACCTTGACAAAACTGACTTCGATACCGTTCTGTTGTAATGAGTCGCGTACTTGATTGACGTTGTCCATTTCTGTGAATGGGCCAATTCTGACCCGATGCCAGAGTCCTTTCTCAGGCAGGTGTGCGGATTTGACGGAGGCAACAATACCCAGTAAAGCAAGTCTTGCCCTTAAATTTTCTGCTTCTTCAGTGCTTCTGAATGCGCCGACCTGCAGAAAATATTGTTCAGCAGGTATACTGCTTATCTGCTTCTCTGTGGATGGCGCTGCTTGTTGTTGGATCGCTTGTTCTAAATCCTGTTCAAAAACGGGTTCTTCAATGCCCGGCAAGATTTTATAAAAATCAAATTTTGGTTTTTCATCCACCTGCGCCATTTTTTCTTCGCTGGGTGTTTCTCTTTTTGTTTCTTTTTGGTGAGGAGCCGGTTTTTCTCCAGTCAGAAAAGGGCTGGGCGCCTGACTGATGTACATCCAAACACCAATGGCACTGATAAGACCAAGTGTATAACCGATAAAGATTCCAACAATCAGTGAGCTGCTACCTTTTCTGCTTGTGGATGTCTTGCGGGATTTGTAATCACGGCTCATGGGAATCCTTCTGGTTTTCAGTTACATTTTTTCCGGGGCAGAAACATCTAGTAGTGTGAGGCCATTGTGCAATACTTGCTGGATTGAAGCAACGAGCGCTAACCGAGCATGTCGTAATGGTATTTCTTCTACCAGAAAACGTGTTGCATTATAGTAACTATGAAATTCACTTGCCAGTTCTCGAAGATAAAATGCGATGAGGTGCGGTGCAGATTCTCTTGCTGCCGATTCCACCATGTCAGGAAAATCAATGAGTTTTTGCAGTAATGCCAGTTCCATGGGGCTGGTCAGCATTTCAGTGTCTGCACTATGCAGTATCTCTGCGTCATCATTCCATTGCGCCATGACGCTGCAAACCCTGGCATAGGCATATTGAATATAATAAACAGGATTGTCATTGCTTTGTGTTTTGGCCAGATCCAGATCAAAATCCAAATGCTGGTCACTTTTGCGCATAACATAAAAAAAACGTGCGGCATCTTTACCGACTTCCTGCCGTAAATCCCGAAGTGTAACGAACTCGCCGGACCGGGTAGACATGGGCGCTTTTTTTCCTTCCCGGTAAAGTACCGCAAACTGCACCAAGGCAATGTCAAGTTTTTCGGAATCAAGCGCCAACGCCTGCATGGCGCCTTTTATTCGCGGAACATAGCCGTGATGATCTGCGCCCCATACGTCAATGATCTGATCAAAACCACGTTCAAATTTATTGAGATGATAGGCAATATCAGAAGCGAAATAAGTAAACTGTCCATTTTCGCGCTGTACAACCCGGTCTTTTTCGTCGCCAAAGTGAGTTGAGCGAAACCATGTGGCGCCATCCTGTTGATATAGATAATTCTTTTTTTCGAGTAACTCGGCCGCATGGGCCACCATGCCATTATCAAATAATGATTGTTCTGAAAACCAGGTGTCAAACTCGACGCCGAACTCCATTAAATCATTACGACAGTCACCCAGTTGTTCCGTCAGGGCAAAATTATGGATATAGGCATAATCTTCCCCCAGTATTTTTTTAGCGCTGGCAATCCATTGGTTTAATTGTCCTTCCTCGTCAATGTCAGCTTTTGAAGTGGTTGAGGAAAGATCTTGCAACAACTGGCTGGGTTGATGGACATAACGTTTTCCATGTGCTTTTACAATCAATTGCGCCATGTCTCGGACATACTCACCCTGATAAGCGTTATTTGGGAAGGGAATCGTGTAGCCATTGAGCTGTAAGTAGCGCAACCAGGTGGAAAGTGCCAGTATATCCATTTGACGCCCGGCATCATTGACATAGTACTCACGTGTGACGGTGAAACCCGCAGCAGTCAGAACGTTGGCAAGGCTTGCGCCGAATGCTGCGCCGCGGCCGTGACCAACATGTAATGGTCCGGTTGGATTAGCTGATACGAATTCTACCTGAATTTTTTTACCTGTACCGACATTACGACGTCCGAAATTGTTGCCGTGTTGCAGTACATAGTACGGGAATTGTTGTTTGGCAGAAATTTTAAGAAAAAGATTGATAAATCCGGCGCCTGCAATCTCGATTTTTTCAAGGAAAGGCGAGGGGGGAAGCGCATCAATGAGCAACGTGGCAATTTCCCGGGGATTTTTATGAAGTGGCTTGGCCAGTTGCATTGCCAGGTTGCAGGAATAATCGCCATGTTTTGCTTGCTTAGTCCGGGCCAATTCGACGTGCAAGGTTAAGTCTGGCGGCGCTATTTTGCTCGCTGCATGATGAAAAAGTTCGGCGAAATGCGTTTTAAAGTTGGGTTGGTCAGGCAGTGTCATGGTAGGAAGTCGATTATGTGGCCATTATTATAGCGGGATTAAAGCGGCCTTGGCTTGTAAGTTTTTGCTGATGTAACTTTGTCGTACGCTTTAAAAAATGAATTCAACAGAGATTCAGTTCTTATCAATAGCGATCGGAGCAGTGTCCTGTTGCTGGCGGTATGTTTCAAATAAACAGATGCCTGCACTGACGGATACATTGAGGCTTCCTACGTTTCCCAGCATCGGAATACGGGTAATTTGGTCGCAGGTTTCCCGCGTTAGCCGCCGCATACCCTCACCTTCTGCACCGAAAACCCAGGCAACGGGACCATCTAGGTTTAGCGTATTCAGATCGCAATCTGCCTCGCTATCGGTTCCAATAACCCATATGCCTCGCTGCTTTAGTGTTCGCATCGTACGGGCTAGGTTTGTCACGGGAATAAACGGAACGGTATCTGCAGCACCGCTGGCAACTTTATGCACCACGGCGGTCAGCCCGACAGCGCGGTCTTTCGGTGCGATAACGGCATGTACGCCAAAAGCATCGGCAACACGTAAACATGCGCCTAAGTTATGGGGATCTTGTATGCCATCCAGAACAAGAAGCCGCGCGGATTCGGCAAGTGTTTCCAGTACATCTTCTACCGCGAGGTAGCCACGCGTTGTATCAACAATGGCTGTCACCCCCTGGTGACGTTTGTTACCCGTTATTTTGTCCAGCCTGTCATGATCGCAAGATATCAAGCGAATATTTTTGAACTCGGCAAGCTTTATTAATTCGCGGGCGCGGTGATCGCGGCGGTCGGAATCAATGAAGATTTCTTTAATGCTGTCGGCGTTCTGCCGTAAACGGCTGGTTACGGCATGAAATCCAAATATAGGACGGGTATTAGACATATTCTGGTTTTATGTTATTTCGAGGTTTTTTTATTTGTCCTGGATGACCGATGCGGTGCTGACATATTTTTAGTATCCGCCAACACGAAATCAATTTTACTGGTTTCTAAATCCACACGTACAAGTTTGACGCGCAGCCGATCACCCAGGCGAAACTGCATGCCGCTTCTTTCGCCAAGCAGGCGGTGTTTAGTCGCGTCAAATTGAAAATAATCACTGGGTAATTCGGAAATATGCACGAGTCCCTCTACATAAATACTATCGAGCGCCACAAACAACCCAAAGCCGGTTACGCTGCTTATCACACCATCAAAGCTTTCACCGATTTTATCCTGCATGTAGAAGCATTTCAGCCATGATTCGACATCGCGGACCGCTTCATCCGCACGTCGCTCGGTTTGAGAGCAGTGTTTTCCCAGTGCATGCCAGTCGCCAGGAAAATATTTATCTTTGTGCAATATGGCTTTAATTGCACGGTGTATCAACAAATCGGGGTAGCGGCGAATTGGAGAGGTGAAGTGTGTATAGGATTCATAGGCCAAGCCAAAATGACCGACATTATCAGGACTGTAATTTGCCTGGCGCAACGATCTTAACATCACGGTTTGTAATAATTGCGCGTCGGGTCTGTCGTTAATTTTGCTGAGTGTTTTAGCGTAATCTTTGGCGTGAGGACTATCGCCGCCACCCAATTGCAGGCCAAATTCTTTAAGAAAATCACGTAAACTGACAAGCTTATCAGGTGCCGGACCCTCATGAATACGGTAAAGGGCGGGCTGTTCGTGTTTTTTGAGAAAATCTGAGGCACATACATTTGCAGCCAGCATACATTCTTCGATCAGGCGGTGCGCATCATTACGAGGAACAGGTAAAATTTTCTCGATTTTTCCCTGTTCGTTGAAAATCATTTGCGTATCGATCGTTTCAAATTCTATGGCGCCGCGTTTTTTTCTTGTTTTAAGCAACACGTTAAATAGTTTGTATAGCAGTTGAATATGGGGTAGTAGTTTTGCATACTGCTTGGCTTCTTTACCTTCCGGATTATTTAGCATCGCTGCAACTTTGTTATAAGTAAGGCGTGCGTGCGAGTGCATGATTGCCGGGTAAAAGCGGTAATCGATAAGATCGCCATTTGCTTTAAACTGTATTTCGCATACCATGCAGAGACGGTCGCGTCGTGGCATGAGCGAGCATAAACCGTTGGAAAGTATTTCAGGGAGCATTGGAATTACCCGTCTGGGGAAATAGACTGAATTGCCACGCTCAAATGCCTCCTTATCGAGTAAATCGTTTGCATGAACATAATGGCTGACATCGGCGATAGCAACATACAACTTGTAACCTTTTTTGTTGTGTTCGCAATAAACGGCATCATCAAAATCCCGTGCTGTTTCGCTGTCAATGGTTACAAGTGGTAAATGACGAATATCTTCCCTTTGATCTAATTCTTTTTTGCGTATTCTTTTCGGTAGCTTTGCGCAAAGTTCTTCTAATTCGGGTGAATATTCATAGGGCAGATCATGTTTGCGCAGTGCGATCTCAATTTCCATGCCAGCTGAAGTGTAATCGCCAAGAATTTCAATAATATTGCCAATCGGCTGCGCTTTTTTGCTGGGTTGCTGAATAATTTTTACAATAACCACTTGTCCCGCTTTAGCGTCCATGGATTTTTCTTTCGGTATTAATATATCCTGACTGATGCGCCGGTTTTCCGCTTCCACGAACAGGATGCCATGATCATTATGCAGTCGTCCTACAAGCTGTGAGTTGGCACGTTCCAGCACTTCAACAATGGTTGCTTCTCTGCGTCCTCGCCGGTCCACGCCAATTTCCCGTACCACGACATGATCGCCATGCAGTACTTTATGCATCTCTTTAGGACTTAAGAATAAATCAGTGTCGCCGTTGTCGGGAATAAGAAAGCCAAATCCATCAGCATGCCCATGTACCTTGCCTTTGATGAGTGCCAGTTTTTCCATAATGCAAAGATCACCCTTGCGATTACGAATAATCTGACCTTCACGTTCCATTGCAGACAGCCGGCGACTAAAAATTTCGTATTCATTTTGGGAAATACCGAGTATTTTTCGTAACTTTTGATCGGTGACAGGAACGCCTTGTTCCTGCATGATTTGCAGAATAAACTCGCGACTTGGCAAAGGCTGGCCATAAAGTTCCTTTTCACGTTCAAGGTTGGGGTCGAGATTGCGCAGTTTATGCTTCTTCTTAATTGACAAAACAGTGATTTCCTATAGAATTACGAACGTTTGGCATACTAGGATAGGATGCG
>BQJA01000068.1 GCA_021604405.1 Nitrosomonas sp.
TGCCTAAGGCAGAACGCTGGCCAGCTTTGGTTCGCTATATCATCAGCAAAATTGTCGCTACCAGACCCCAAAAAACACAATTTCTCGACTCACCTACATTTTTCTTGGCGTCAGATTCTGGTTAACTGAGGAATTTAGGTTAATGGGTTATAACCCTTGTTGGCCATAGATTGCAGATAGCTAGAAATTCGGCAATACGCATGTGCATATGCGCTGGTTCTAAAACAGCCCGAAACCTTTTGTTTGACTTTTGACATTCTCAAATCTCGTTCTGCTCTGTTATTGGTGAATGCCACATGCGGGTCTTTTGCAAACAGCAGTACCGCTGCTTCATAAATTTTCAGTCGTTCCCAGAGGTTGTGCGCATCAGATTTGGCGAGTTTACCGCGTTTGCCGCTGGGCCTGGGTGGAATGACCGGCAGTTCTTTTTCTCCGCGCGTTAAAATATTCCGGTAGCGTTTCTGTAGATTGGCTAACGCCTTATCGCCCAATCGCTTTTTTGTGCTGTTAGAGATTTCTTTGCAAGTTTCCTGCAGCAGGCGTTTCATGTTGCGTGCCCAGGCATAGCCATTCGTGTCAACGATAAAGGTCAGTTCCCGCAACAAATGTGAACCACACAACCCGTGATTACAGTCATGGTACGATAAATAGGATGACCAGCAGTCATGTATGATAGCGCCCCCATAGCGTGGAATGATGTTGATTTCGTCAATGGCGGCTTTACCCCGATTTCGGTGCAAAAACTTGAGTGTAATGTCCCCTGAAGAATAGACGTGGATCCAGTGGTTTTTCGTATCAACCCGGAAGGATGTTTCGTCTACGTTGATTGCTGGTGCATCGAGCATCCATGCTGTAGCCTGATGCTCCCAAGTTGCCAGCGCCTGATAAAGACGAAGCACAAACTTGAGCAAGCTGGCCTCAGCAATTATCACACCGATCATCGATTTCACCAGCTTTTGCACCCGGTTCAATGCAACCACCTGGCCGACCAACAAGTTAATCACAAATGCCTTTAAGCCATCGCCATATTGCAAGGGGCCATGTCTATCTGAGGGGAATAGACCTTTTACTGTGGCACGGCAGACCGGACAGTGTTTGATTTCAGCATCTATATGATCGACAACTTTCTCGAATACAATGTCGATCTTGGTGCGCCTTTCATGGTCAATACAAGGCACATCGCTCAGGTCCTGTGCGCAGACATCGCAAGCGAGGACTTGAGCAATCGTGACGGTTTCTTTAACGCGAGTATTCCTAGCCTGGTCTTTGTTCTCACTTTTGCCCTTGCCGTTACTCCCGGAATGACTTAACGCTGATTCATCTTTTTCTGTCTGTGAAAAAGGCTTGCTGGAGTTCTTGTTGTCTTTCTTAGTGCTGCGCTCAAGAAAAATGGCCAAGATCAATTCAATAATCATGAACAGGCTATTCATAATCGCTTGAATTTCAGAAGACACCTTTCCTTCAGAACCAAGGCGATCAAAGTCTGCCTTTAAACGACCAACTTCATCTTTAACTGATGTTTTGTCCAGGCTTGCCACGTTAATATCGATGGGTTATTCTCAATAACTCCATCATAACACGGCTTTTTTTGACACTCTGCAAGCCGACTGGCGAGGATAAAACAGACCCACCCTGACGAAACAACAAAAATATACTGAAAACGGTTAATTACTAAGCACAAAGCGGTTGTCCCAGGGATTTATCAGTGCGGCACAAAATAGAATTTTGCTCGCCTAAAAACCTGTCAAGTGTTTTTTTTTGACGGGGGATGAGTAATCAAATCTGATGCAGAGTAATTGTCAGACTCTGCAGTCATTCTCCGAATTCATATCGTGACAACGGTATGACTTTGCAGTCACAGTATGCGGCAAAAACCAGATTCTCTGTTGCAGGTCTGCTGTAACGATTCACCCATATTCCTGGACTTCCAACCACCCAAATCTTTCAGTTCTTCATCGCAGCTCGGCCAATCTGCCGATACCAAGAAGACCAGATATGCCGCAAATCATGAAATCAGGAATCTTCAACATTAACTATTCATTAGCAACGTTTAGCCACTCCGTATTAATCGTATCCGAACAAATAGAGTTTTCTTCAGGATACTCGAGATAGATTGTTTTACATTTCGATCAGCCCTCTAATGAAATGTGATTAACCCAATGATTATTGCTAGGAATAATAAATCCTATAACATTATTTTACCAAGTCTGAAAAAAAAACCACATACCAGAAAATTATGACTTGACCTTACAATCATTGGAAGGTTTAACATAACAAGCTGTATCGATAAGCTCAAAGAGAAATCGAAAATGAAAACCTCTTTTTACTGCATTTCTATTCTGGACAGCGAAACATCGTTTAACGGCTGTCCATTCAGGTGCATAGTGTTTTGTATTAGGAATCTTTGCACCGGACTCGCCAAAGTAATTAATTGGATATCAGAATCTTCCACTATTGAGAGCATTGTACAGGTTGAAGCTTTAAGGAGTATTTCCCTACTTTATCGATCACCTAAAGCACGTGAATGTAATCATGTTCTTGTGCGCACAAAACATTGAGGCTAAGAATATGAATATCGGACAGGTATCACGGGTTTCTGGCATATCGGCAAAAATGATCCGCTACTACGAAACTATAGGACTTATTTCTAAGGCCGCTCGCTCAAATTCAGGTTACAGACATTATGCCGAGGAAGACATTCATATTTTAAGGTTTATCAATCGTGCGAGAAAGACAGGGTTCAGTACCGTGCAAATTAAAAGGTTATTGTCACTCTGGAACGACCGTAAGCGCCCAGCACGTGAAGTTAAACAACTTGCAACAGAGCATCTTACAAAACTGAGAGAGAAAATTACTGAATTAGAAGCGATTGCAAGCACATTATCGCAACTGATTGAACATTGTCATGGTGACGAACGACCTGAATGCCCTATTCTGGAAAATTTATCAGGTTTGAATACGACAAAAGACTTCGAAGAATCAAGCAAAGCGATCCGCACGCGCCCTCAAGTTCGCCGCACATCTTCAAAACAGAACACATAGGTAAATTCTAAGCAATATACGGAAAATCATTATGAATAAATTAATAGAAATCGTTTTCATCTTTCTTGTTCTACTGGCTACGCAGTCGATTCAAGCAGATGATAATCATTATAAAAACGCTTTTAACAAAAAAAATCTGGGGAAGGCTACTTTTCTAGTTTCATGCACTCCTTCTGCACAAGAAATGTTTAACCAGGCTATCGCAATGCTCCATTCCTTTTGGTATGAAGAAGCAGAAAAAACATTTAGTAACATAACGACTATAGATAAAGATTGCGCCATGGGTCACTGGGGTGTTGCAATGAGTCTTTATCACCAATTGTGGGCAACACCTCCAACACCAGAAGCGTTACAAAAAGGTCGAAATGCTTTGCAACTTGCCAAACAATTAAAAATCAAGACCGCCAGAGAACGCGCCTATTTCGAAGCTGCCGAATATTTGTACAGTGACGAGGAAACGATTGATTACCCCACAAGAAAGATATCTTACCAAAAGGCAATGGAACAATTATCGGCTAACAATCCGGATGACTTGGAAGCAGCAGTATTCTATGCTTTGGCATTAATATCCACCGCTTCACCAAATGACAAAACCTACACCAATCAAAAGAGAGCATTGAATATTCTGCAAGAAGTGTTAGAGAAAGAACCCGATCATCCAGGTGTAGCGCATTACATAATTCATAGCAGCGATTACCCAGAACTGGCCAGTCTTGGACTAAAGGCTGCAAGAAGGTACGCCCAAATTGCTCCATCTGTACCGCATGCACTACATATGCCATCCCATATATTTATCAGACTTGGTGAATGGCACGAAGCTGCGCAATCCAATTTGGCCGCCTATCATACAGCTAAGAATTACGCAAATGAAAATGTTTCATCAGATGCATGGGATCAGCAACTGCATTTTATGGATTATCTGATTTACAGCTACTTGCAAACTGGTCAAACAAGAAAGGCCGAGGAAATCTTACGGGAACTACACACAATTAAAAAAGCCCATCCAGAAAACACCACTTCTGCTTATGCGTTCGCAGCAATTCCGGCACGTTATACGGTAGAAAGCAGCAACTGGCAGGAAGCTGCTGCGTTAACCTTTTATCCAGCTGATTTTCCTTGGAATCAGTTTGGTTGGTGCGAAGCGATAATACATTTTGCGCGTGGTCTGGGGGCAACCAAAATTGGAAAAATTGACGAAGCACGTAACAGCCTGCAACGACTAGAAGCGTTACGCGATGCGGATAAAGTTGCTAATAAATACTATACAGCTGATCAAATCGAAATACAGCGTTTAGCGTTAGCGGCCTGGATTGCTTTAGACGAAGGTAAAGCATTAAAGGCAGAAATACTCATGCGGGCATCAGCCGATTTGGAAGATTCAACTGAAAAGGATAATGTAACACCGGGGGCAATTAAACCGGCTAGAGAGCTACTGGGTGAACTATTACTTGAGCTGAATCAGCCAGATAAAGCGCTGAAGGAATTCGAGTCTTCTCTGATTCGAACACCAAATCGATGGAATGGAGTTTATGGCGCTTCAGAGGCTGCTCGGCAAGCCGGTGATAAGATAAAAGCGAATAATTATGATCAGCAATTACAAAATTTATCTGAGTTTGTTCAGATTCCTTAATTCACTGACTGTAAATAACCTTGGATGTGATTCATTTTGCTGCTCATTCAATATTTGCACCAAGAGTTCTATTACTCTGAAGGCTATTACCATGGGAGAAATCAGTTAGTGTTCATCAACAGCATGTAACAATCTTGTTTGTCCAATGTTTCAATTACTGGAATGTCATTGTTATTTGAAGGAAAACAAATTATGGGACAAAAGAAATCTGTGAAGGACCATATAAATCATATCAGTTGCGACCGTGAACACAATCAATTAGAAAAAGTCCACGACGTTTCTCAATATGTTAAAGCCAACACAGTTTACACCTGCCCCATGCATCCTGAAGTCCAGCAAAACGGACCGGGGAATTGTCCGAAGTGCGGCATGGCCCTGGAGCCGGAAACAATAACAGGCGAGGAAGGTGAAAACCCGGAATTAACCGATATGCGCAAGCGGTTCTGGATTGCCCTGGTCCTGACTTTGCCGGTTTTTGTTTTGGAAATGGGCGGTCATGTTTTTAATCTCCATCACTATATCAGCGGCTCGTTTTCCAACTGGATACAGTTTGTGCTGGCAACGCCTGTTGTGTTGTGGGCAGGGAAGCCGTTTTTTGAGCGCGGCTGGGCCTCTTTGAAAACCCGTAATCTGAATATGTTTACTTTGATTGCTATGGGTACCGGGGTGGCTTGGTTGTACAGTATTGTGGCGACATTTGCGCCTGGCATTTTTCCCGAGGCTTTTCAGGAGGATGGCACGGTTGCGGTCTATTTTGAAGCAGCGGCGGTGATTACGGTGCTGGTGTTGCTCGGGCAGGTTCTGGAGTTGAAAGCGCGCGAACAGACAGGCGGCGCAATCCGTGCTCTGCTAGATCTTGCGCCGAAAACAGCACGCCGAGTGAATGAGGACGGTGCAGATGAAGATGTGCCGCTCGATCAGGTTAACGTCGGTGATCTGCTGCGTGTGCGCCCTGGCGAGAAAATACCGCTCGACGGGGTAGTAACTGAAGGCCGTAGCGCTGTGGATGAATCAATGGTGACAGGCGAGTCGATGCCTGTCAAAAAAGTGGCGGAGAGCCGTGTCATCGGCGGGACAATGAACCAGACCGGCAGTTTTGTTATGCAGGCTGAGCGTGTTGGCAATGACACCATGTTGTCGCAAATCGTCCACATGGTTGCGGAAGCACAGCGCAGCCGGGCGCCCATCCAGAGATTGGCGGATGTTGTCGCATCATGGTTTGTTCCGGCAGTGATTCTGGTGGCCGTCGTGGCTTTCATCATCTGGGGTATATACGGCCCCGCCCCTGCTTTCAGCTATGCCCTTATCGCCGCTGTCAGTGTTCTGATCATTGCCTGTCCCTGCGCGCTGGGGCTTGCCACGCCCATGTCTATCATGGTTGGCGTGGGTAAAGGTGCGCAGGCAGGCGTATTGATTAAGAATGCCGAAGCGTTGGAACGCATGGAAAAAGTCGATACGCTGGTGATTGACAAGACAGGCACGCTGACCGAAGGCAAGCCAACCGTGACAAAGATTGTCACGGTAAACGGTTTTGCCGAGCAAGACCTGCTGACGCTGGCCGCCTCTTTGGAGCAAAACAGTGAACATCCACTGGCTCACGCCATTGTCATGTCAGCGAAAAATCGGGGGTTGAAGTTTTCTGCGGCAAATGATTTTGACTCGCCAACCGGTAAAGGGGTAACCGGTAAAATCAACGGACGGGATATTGCATTGGGTAATACTATTTTGATGGCGGAACAATCGATCGATGTCTCACTGTTAGCCACGCAAGCTGATGAACTTCGCTCTGATGGTGCGACGGTGATTTTTGTTGCCGTGGACAGCCAGGTTGCCGGGATTCTGGCTATCGCAGATCCGCTGAAAGAAACAACACCGGATGCAATCAAGCAGTTGCTAAACCTGGGTATTCATATCGTCATGCTGACGGGCGATAACCGCCGTACTGCAGAGGCTGTTGCGAAAACATTAGGTATTGAAACAGTTGAAGCTGAAATCTTGCCGGAAGATAAAGGCAAGATTGTTAAAAAACTGCGTGATGAAAAACGCATTGTCGCTATGGCTGGTGACGGTACGAATGATGCGCCGGCGTTGGCTGCTGCTGATGTTGGGATCGCAATGGGAACCGGCACGGATGTGGCGATGGAAAGCGCTGGTGTAACCTTGTTAAAAGGTGATTTGAACGGTATTGTCCGCGCCCGAAAACTGTCTGTGGCGACCATGCGTAACATTCGGCAGAATCTGTTTTTCGCTTTTATTTACAATACAGCCGGTGTTCCCGTCGCGGCAGGTATTTTGTATCCGTTTTTTGGTGTCTTGCTTTCCCCGATTATCGCCGCCGCGGCGATGTCGTTGTCCTCGGTCAGCGTAATTGGTAATGCTTTGCGGTTGCGCTGGATGCGATTGTGATCGCTGTACAGTTTATTTTCTAACTTGGCACAGATTAAGGTGAAGCTTGTGTGGACATATAGCTATTCATTATCAAATAAGAATCAATTTTTAAAGAAGCGAAAAAAAGAAAAATTGTTTTTGGTTCTAAGTACGCTTTGGTTATCTTTGCAAGGAGCGCTTGCCTTTGTGAAGCTGCCGTGCATACATGAAGAAAATACAATTAACAAAATCAATCCCTTTGATATTTCTATAGCTAATGGTCACCAGTACATGCCTTATCCCGAAGTGACAACGAGTAATAATGCCACTTCTAATCAAGAATGTGAGATAGATACCTTATGCCATGTAAGCTGTAGCACCTATATCTCTACTAAACTTTCTAATGCTTCTCTTCTAAATTGCATTTCCTATAATTTCATTATTATATCTCAATTAGATTCGTTCACTTCTGAACAATTTCAGCGACTTCCCAAACATAATACATCCTGAACGGCAGCAAGGAACCCACTGGTTCGAAATTGCTTAGCCATTATCTTATTGGACTTAATGGATTTCATTGGCGACGAATAAATTTTGTTGTAATACTGAATAGATACACGACAAAAAGCATCTAACAGGCAAAGGGTACATTTTCCTTCACATTAAGCTTCCATTATTACGAGTAGGCGCATTATGTCTTCACTTTTCATCATTCTAAATAGCGTTACTTTAGGCTTGTTGTTACTTGTAAACGATGTTTTAGCCGGAGCAGATCATGATTCTTTAACACTAAAATCGGCGACGGAAATAGCGATCCAACATAATCCGGATTTAGCGCAGATGCGGGAGCGCGCCAAAGCAATGGCCACGATTCCATTGCAGGTGGGTACGATGCCTGATCCTGAAATCAGTTTCAGTGCTGCAAACTTACCCGTTGATACATTCAATACTGCTCAGTTGGATATGACGCAAATCGGACCAGGCATTTCGCAGGCTATTCCTTTTCCAGGAAAACTGGCATTACGCAGCTCAGCGGCGACTTTTGAAGCAAAAGCTGCGTTCGAAAATCTAACGGAAGCCCGGTGGTGGTTACTCAGTAACGTGAAACAAGTTTGGTGGCAAATTTTCTATTTGGATCATGCGCTTCAAGTCGTAAAAGACAACCAGCTGCTGCTGGAACAGTTTATTCAGATCACGCGTACAAAATATGAAGTGGGTGAAGGGTTGCAACAAGATATTTTATTGGCACAACTAGAGCTGTCCAATTTACTAGATCAACAGCTTAAACTGGAAGGCGCACGACGTAATTCTGTTGCGAAACTGAATGCATTACTGGATAGAGCAGCCAATCAATCAATAAAGTTACCTGAAGATATAACAGAAGAATTACCGACCATTCTTTCTGAAACTGCCCTGTACCAGCTGGCCGAACACTCCAGAGCCTTGCTGGCATCGAAACATGAATCTGTCAATGCCGCAAGAGCCCGTGTTGATCTGGCTAAAAAAGATTTTTATCCTGACTTTAAGTTACGGGCTTCTTATGGATTCCGGCGTGACAGTCCAACGGGTATTGACCGGGAAGACTTTTTAACCCTTGGTTTGAGTATGAACGTACCGATTTTTTTGGACCGGAAGCAAGCGAAGGCAGTTGATCAGCGTAACAGTGAGTTAATGCAGCAGAAATATATACTACAGGACGAATGGAATAAAGTACGTGCCGAGATTTCACAGAACTATAGCGATTTTCAACGTGCCGAGAAACAGATGGTATTGTTTAAAACCGGCATCATTCCTCAGGCAAGACAAACTGTGGCGTCCATGCTGGTTGGTTATCAGGTCAACAAAGTCGATTTTTTGAATCTGGTCCGCAGCCAGATTACTTTATTAAATAATGAACTGCAATATTGGAGTGCTTTTACTGAAGCCAATCAGGCTTTAGCAAAATTAATGGCTGCGGTTGGCAAGGAACAAATTTATGAATAAACCATTAATAATCGTTGCAGTTGTAATGTTGATGATGGGTATCGGTGGAGGCTGGTTGGCTAACGATTATATGCAGCCGGCGATTTTACAACATCAACAGGATGACAGTCAGGCTGCGCGCTCGGAACAAAACAGGCAACCGCTTTTCTACCGTAATCCGATGAATCCATCGGTTACCTCTCCCGTACCCAAAAAAGATCCAATGGGCATGGACTATATACCGGTTTACGCCGACGATAACGGTGAAAACGTTCAACCAGCGGGCACAGTCAAAATCGATCCAGTCGTTGCGCAAAATATTGGGGTGCGTACCGCGATTGTTAAAAGGGACACACTGTCGCATATCGTTCGAACAGTCGGTCGGGTAGACTATGATGAAGAACGTATTGTTCGATTACATCCTAAAGTCGAAGGATGGATTGAAACCATGCGTGTAGACAAAACAGGTGAGGAGGTAAAAAAAAATCAAGATTTGCTCAGTATTTACTCTCCCCAGCTAGTAGTTAGCCAGCAGGAATACGTCCTGGCTTTAAACAATCTCCACATATTAAAACAAAGCCCCATTGCAGACATTCGCCGCGGCGCGGAAGAACTGGTCAGCAGCGCGCTCGAACGGCTAAAACTTCTGGATGTTCCGCAACATCAACTGCATGATCTTACCCAAGATCATAACATACATAAAACCTTGCATATTCATAGCCCGGCCACCGGCATTGTGGTAAATATTGGCGCCCGCGAAGGTCAATACGTGACACCAGCTACTGAGATTTACTTGATCGCTGATTTATCCACAGTCTGGGCGTATGCCGATATCTACGAAAATGAATTACCTTGGGTGCAATTGGGTGATCTGGTTGAAATGCGGCTGGCAGGCATTCCCGGACGTGTTTTCAGAGGACACCTGGCTTTCATTTACCCATATGCCGAAGCCAAAACACGAACAATCAAAGTGCGTCTTGATTTTAAAAATACCGAATTATTATTAAAACCTGACATGTTCGCCGAAGTGTCAATCTATGCAAGCAAACAAAAACGCGCATTAGTGATTCCATCCGAGGCGGTCATCCGTTCAGGCACACGCGACAAGGTGCTGGTTGCACGTGGCGCTGGAAAATTTGAACCACGGACCATTACAACCGGCGTGGCAGCTGATGGAAAAGTGGTTGTACTGGATGGATTGGAAGAAGGCGAAGAAGTCGTTACCTCATCCCAGTTCCTGATTGATTCTGAATCCAGTTTGCGTGAAGCCACAGCCAAAATGATAAAACCGGGATCAAAAGAAAAAGAATCCAAACCCAGCCCGTTACAGATAGAGGAAGGACCGCATCAACATGATTAATGCCATCATCAATGGATCGCTAAATAATCGTTTTATGGTTCTGCTGGCGGTAGTTGTACTGGCAGCGGCAGGATACTGGTCTTTTAAAAATATTTCGTTAGACGCTATTCCAGACCTGTCGGATGTACAGGTTATCGTGTTTACTGAATACCCCGGACAAGCACCTCAGGTAGTAGAAGATCAAGTTACTTATCCGTTGACCACAGCGATGCTCGCGGTACCACATGCAAAAGTGGTACGTGGCTATTCTTTCTTTGGATTGTCATTCGTTTATATCATCTTTGATGATGATACCGATATGTATTGGGCCAGATCCCGGGTACTGGAATATCTAAATTATGCTAATGCGCGGCTGCCGCAAGGTGTCAATCCATCATTAGGGCCGGATGCAACCGGGGTCGGCTGGGTTTACGAATACGCACTGGTTGACCGGACTGGTAAGCACGACTTGGCGCAATTGCGTTCCATACAGGATTGGTATTTACGCTATCCCCTGCAAACAGTACCCGGTGTGTCAGAAGTCGCATCAGTTGGTGGTTATGTCAAGCAATATCAAGTAGAAGTTAACCCGAATGCATTACTTGCTTACGGTATTCCCTTGTCCAAAGTGAAGTATGCCATTCAACGCTCGAATAATAATGTCGGCGGAAGAGTGGTCGAAATGGCCGAAACTGAATATATGGTACGTGGTTTAGGTTATATCCAGTCGCTTGATGATATCAGAAGCATTCCGATTGATGTTGACGCCAATGGCACACCCATTCGTTTAGAAGACGTCGCACAAATTCAAATCGGACCAGAGCTGCGCCGTGGTGTCGTAGAGTTAAACGGTGAAGGCGAAGTCGCTGGTGGTATTGTCATCATGCGTTATGGTGATAATGCACAGGCGACCATACTGGGAGTACGTGAAAAACTAAACGAACTGAAACAAGGGTTACCAGAAGGTGTCGAAATTATTCCTGTCTATGACCGTGGCGCATTGATTGAACGCGCGGTAGAAACGTTAAATACAGCACTGATCCAGGAACTGATTATCGTTTGTGTATTAGTCGGCTTGTTTTTATTGCATTTGCGTTCATCTCTGGTCATTGTTATTACGCTACCACTAGCTGTATTGATAGCATTTATTGTCATGAAATTGCAGGGAATCAATGCCAACATCATGTCTTTAGGAGGTATTGCCATCGCGATAGGCGACATGGTCGATGGTGGCATCGTTATGGTGGAGAATGCCCATAAACATCTGGGTGAAGCAACCGCCAGGAAAAAGGCTGAGTTAACAAAAAAAGAACGTTGGCAAGCAATTGGTAATGCTTCCCGTGAGGTAGGACCCTCACTGTTCTTTTCATTACTCATCATTACCGTATCATTTATACCTATTTTTGCGATGGAAGCACAGGAAGGCCGACTGTTTAGTCCATTGGCCTATACCAAATCCTATGCCATGGCCGCTGCAGCCATCTTAACTATTACCGTTGTTCCCGTATTGATGGGTTATTTTATTCGCGGCAAAATTATTCCTGAGAAAAAAAATCCTGCCAATCGCTTCTTACATTCTATCCATTCGCCGATACTCAAGCTGGCTATGCGCTGGCGGGCAGTGACATTGGTACTGGCCATGCTGCTACTAGCTTCAACCCTTTATCCGTTATCTAAAATCGGTAGTGAATTTATGCCACCGTTGGATGAGGGCGATATACTCTACATGCCCAGTACATTCCCCGGTATTTCCATCACCAAAGCTAAAGAGCTTTTGCAACAAACTGATAAGATCATTAAAACCTTTCCTGAAGTGCATCATGTCTTTGGCAAAATTGGTCGCGCCGAGACTGCAACTGATCCTGCCCCTTTATCGATGATAGAAACGATCATACGGCTTAAACCCCGCTCGGAGTGGCCTGATCCAAACAAAACTATGCAAGAACTGGTGTCTGAAATGGACCAGGCTATTAATTTTCCGGGCGTAGCCAACGCCTGGACAATGCCAATCAAAACACGCATTGATATGCTTTCGACCGGTATTAAAACGCCTGTTGGCATCAAAGTTTCTGGACCTGATCTGGATAAATTGCAACAATTATCTGAACGAATTGAGCAAGTCATGAGAACTATGCCGGAAACACTATCTGCTTTTGGTGACCGGGCCGCTGGCGGGTATTATCTGGATTTTGATATCAAACGCGATGAATCTTCCCGCTATGGTTTAACGATAGGTGACGTACAGGACGTGATTCAAAGTGCCATTGGGGGCATGAACATTACTGAAACGGTGGAAGGTCTGGAACGTTATCCTGTCAATCTGCGCTATCCCCGGGAATTACGAAATGATCTGGAGAGCCTGAAGCGTACATTGGTTCCTACTCCAACCGGCGCGCAAATCCCGCTGTCATTGGTGGCTGATCTTACGCTAAGGCGTGGCCCGCCTGCTATTAAAAGTGAAGATGCGCGTCCTAATGCCTGGATTTATGTAGACTTAAAAACCTCCGACATCGGCGGTTTTGTGTCTAAGGCAAAAACACTCATAGAAAGCCAAGTAGCGCTTCCTGCTGGCTACACCATTAGTTGGTCCGGTCAGTTCGAATACATGGAACGGGCCGCAGAAAAACTTCGCATTGTGGTGCCATTAACACTTATGCTGATTTTCTTTTTACTCTATTTGACCTTTCGCAACATGGTTGAGCCCATTATTGTGATGCTTACCGTTCCTTTTGGCCTTATTGGTGGTATATGGTTAGTGTACAGTCTTGATTTTAATCTTTCTGTAGCGGTCTATGTTGGTTTTATAGCACTGGCTGGGACGGCTGCTGAAACGGGTGTTATGGTTTTAAATTTCATCGACATTGAAATTTCTAAATTGCGCAAACAAAAACAAGCGCTACTATCTCCCTCAGAAATCAAAGAAGCGGTTGAAGCAGCAACGGCTATGCGCGTACGGCCAGTCTCAATTACTGCATTCTCTACTATGATCGGTCTAATACCTATCATGATGGCTACTGGCAGCGGTGCAGATGTAACCCATCGAATTGCGGCACCGGTATTAGGTGGTATGTTTACAGTACTTATACTTACGTTGCTGGTGTTTCCGGTCATCTACAGTTTAGTTTTGCAATTTCAGGAAATAAAGAAAACAACAAAGTATTGACAAGGATCAATCGCAATTTATTGGGATCATACATATCCGTTCAATATGACGTATTCATGCCTCTAGTTAAAACTGATAGGTTTCACCTGCCAGATAAGCCAAAAAAACAGAAACCTGGGTGAATCGCCCCGTGCACGAAGATCCTGCGTAGATAACTGTCACCACGCTTGCTGGTGCCTAGCAGCATCGGCTTCCCTCCTGTCGAGTACTTGTCTGGGAATTAGACCCAACCATGCGGCCAACTGCCGTCCTTTCCTAAACTAGACGGCGTTGCCAACATATGCTTCTAAGGCCGAAGCGGTAATTGGACCAATGCCAGGAATTGTCTGCAGACGACGCGTAACATCTGACTGACGGGCATACATTAGATTTGTGCGAGTTACATTGTCGATACGTTGGTCCAGTTCTCCAAGATGCTCCCATTGCTGCCTGATACAGCTGATGAGAAATGTGGGTGAGATATTCGTAAGATTTTCAAGCAAAGCAAGAATTGTGTTGTGCAGTGCCCTACGTCCTATTGGAACTGTTAAGCAGAATTCAGTCAATAATTCTCGCAACTGATTTATTGCCGCCGTCGCTGGCCTATCAGCATCTCACGCACCCTATGCAGACTCATAACCGCCTGTTGCTCGACAGTTTTTATCGGAACAAAATGCATGTCAGGACGTTGTGCTGCTTCGCAGATGGCACGTGCATCGTTACGGTCGTTCGATTTGACGAATTGCGGCGAAATCAGGCGGACTTCGTGGCCCAGCAACTGATATAACCTGTCCCAGTGATGGGCGCTTGCACAAGCCACCATTGCGACTATAATGCGCTCGCTGCGATGCAGATATTTGGTCAACCTCAAGCGTGAGAGATTGATTGCCTTGACTTTTCTGCCAGTACTATCGATGGCATGTGGATGGAATACGTTCTTTGCCAGGACAATGCCAGTGATGGTGATTTTGCTCATGGTAGTCTCCTCGAGTTTTTGTGCCTACACGTGGAATACCCTATTTGAAAGGTGTACGTCAACGTCAGGTGGAAGCGTCCATTCCAGTAACCGCCGCCCGAAATAATGGTGGGAATTATCGATCAGAAGAAAGATCAGTATGGAGTTGAGCCAATCTGCAGACAGATTCAGATTGCTCCAATCAAGCTATTATGAACAAAAGGCACGAGAACGCGATCCTGACCCATTTCCCGAACGCATTAAGCGAGATAAAGCACTTGAGTGTGATATACAGCGTGTATGGGAAGAAAAGTGTGCCGCAGCAAGCGGCCTAGATGGGTCTAGTGCCTCGCCAACATTCAACCGGCGGAGTAAAAACACTGATGGGAAGTCAGCAAGCGGGGGGATAGCTGTTTGCGAACATTGTTAATTCATGGTGCAAGAGCAGTTGTTCGTATTGTCGACAAATACCAGGACAAACACAACCGATGGATCCGCAAACTTGTACAACGGTAGGGTAAAAATATCTCAGCAGTCGGGGTAGCTAACAAGAATGTACGCATTGCATGGGCCTTGTTGAGCGAAAAAAGAAAACTATAATGACGTGGCTGCTTAGCCATGGACGTATTAATCTCTGAAATTAAGAACTAATCGACGCAGACGTCTGAGCTCTACTTTTAACATATACAAGTCTGGCGAAAAGAGCATTATGCGGAAAATATTACAATAGATTTGAAAGAACGCTAGGCTCTGGGAAACAACCTACCCTCACGCAAGAAAGCATGTCAAAGTTAGTATTTATCAACTTACTGTTTTGTAGTATTGGCGCCATCCCCGTCTTTTGTGTCACCTTGTTACATCACATAAAACTAGCGGAACTATATTTATGTATTCCTTAGTTATCAGGGGCATCGGATCAAAACAAACACATTACATATTGCACAAACTTACTGCCAAGTAATATTGTTCGGCAATACATTAATGTAATGCGTAATTCCTCGATCTACGATAATCTAAATATAGTTGCATAAACAACTGCCTGTGCAACTGACCCAACTGTGATTCAGTGCCATCATTCCATCTTCTCACTGGTTATTCGAGCTGCTAAGTTGACACTTAGCTAGGTTTTACGTTCCGTTGCACCCTAGACCCTGGAGTGGACCAGGATTCATATATAAGCATTTTTATGTTGACTCTAGAGTATGGTAAAGGGTTTAAATTGAAAAAAGAGGATTAACAATGTTGATTGGTGAGCTAGCAAAAAAAATAAATGTAAGTATCGATACCATTCGTTATTACGAACGCAAAGGGCTTATTAAACCTGCGTCTATTAGGAAGTCCGGCTACCGTGAATTTGATCAAAATTCTGTTAAAACAATTCACTTTATAGTACGGGCGAAAGATTTAGGGTTTTCGCTGAAAGAAATCCGAGAACTTTTGAAACTAAAAAACAATCCTGACACGAAATGCGGCGAAATCAAAGCACTGACCGAAAAAAAATTAACCGATGTTGCGTCAAAAATTGAAACGTTAAAAATTATAAAAAAAGATCTGACCGAATTGTTAAGCGAATGCACTGATGCAGCTGCATCTGTAGATTTCTGTCCGATCGTGGATGCTTTAAATAGAAAGGAGATTTAACACAATGAATATCGAGCTGGTTTATTTTACAGGATGTCCACATGTAGAGACTGCGCGGAAAAATCTACGTGAAGCTTGTGAGGCATTAGGGTTGCCTGCTGAATGGAAAGAATGGGATCAAAATGATCAGAACATTCCACAGCATCTCAAAGTTCTTGGTTCTCCCAGTGTTTTGGTAAAAAATACAGACGTTGCTGGCGGCCCTGGTAAATTCTCCCAAGAAAATTTTTGCAGGATTTATCAAAATGGTCAAAATGCGCCCAATGTAGAGATAATCAAGAACGCTATACTACAGGGCCTACATTCATAAAAAGAATCGTTATGGCGCTGGTTGTATTCTTCGCATTATTTTTTCCACTGCAATTTTTTTGGGTCGCCGTTATGACGCATCACTTTTTCTAAATAGATTTGTTGCGACCTTACTGCACTTTACTGTCAAGAGAAAATTGATTGTCTGGATCTGCTTGTTGACGACACGAAAAAGTATTTTCAGATACTTTTAACCATGATGTAGATCCAGCTTTATTGCCCGCTTTCGCCTATCAAGCACTTGATTCTGCAGATTTGTTGCTCGATGATCAATGCGATGAATCGTTAAATAATCTTATAATCTAAGGCAAAAACATGACAAACTTACTTTCTATTAATAATTATTATTACCGGCGTGGCGGTGCCGAGGTTGTCTTTCTGGAGCAGAATAAAATACTTGAGGGGCTCGGATGGTCGATTATTCCTTTTAGTATGAAACATGAAAAAAATGAGCTGACAAGATGGCAGAACTTTTTTACTGACGAAATAGAGTATGGCGCTAGCCATGGCTGGCGCCATACATTGATAAATGCTCTTAAAATCATTTATTCATGGGAAGCGAAAAATAAACTACAATCGTTAATCGACACCATCAAGCCAGACATCGCGCACCTGCATAACATCTATCATCATCTATCGCCTTCTATTCTACCAATATTAAAAAAGAATGGCGTGCCGACAGTGATGACATTGCATGATCTCAAACTATTATGCCCAGCTTATTTAATGCTGAGTCCAAGTGGTGTATGTGAAAAATGCAAAGGTGGACATATTTATAATGTCGTTACTAATAAATGCATGAAGCAGTCATTTCCGTTAAGTTCTCTCATTTTCTTAGAAACATTCGTTCATCGGATATCTGAAATCTATAAAAAAAATATCGACACATTTATTTTGCCGAGTCAATTCTATCTCAATAAATTTATCGAATGGGGCTGGGAGCCGGACCGCTTAATCCATATCCCAAATTTTGTTGACACTGACACACTAAAGCCGAATTATCAACCTGGCCAATATTTTGTATTTTTCGGACGGCTTTCAAAAGAAAAGGGAGTTAAAACGCTGATACATGCAGCAAATGAAGCAAATATTGCATTAAAAATTATTGGACGTGGACCCCTTGAAGAAGAATTAAAGATTTTAGCCGCAAGTCTGGGTGCGGACGTGACCTTTCTGGGTTTTCAAACAGGGAAAGTACTTCATAAGGCAATATCGAATGCAAGAGCGGTAGTTTTGCCATCAGAATGGTATGAAAATGCGCCCATGAGTGTCATGGAATCATATTCGCTAGGAAAACCGATAATTGGTGCCAATATTGGCGGCATACCAGAACTTATTAGAGAAAATGAGACAGGGATCACGTTTGAATCGGGCAATGTTGAAAGCTTAAGTAACGCACTCATACGAATCAAGCATATGAAAGACAGCGCTGTGATTGAAATGGGGAAAGTAGCAAGGCAATGGGTTGAAGCTGAATATACCATTAAAAAGTATTCAGATCGACTACAAAACCAATATTTAAAATTAGGCGTCATGAGCAAGAAAGGGTGAAGTGGAGTTCTCTTGCAGAAAATTGCGTTAATCAGAGTAAACTATTTAATATTTCCGATCTTTACATTTATTTTGTAAACATCCGCATTCCCATCGCGCAAAAAGTAGAATATATGTTGTTTACTGTTAATGCACAGGGTGTGTTTTCGGTGAAAAATTGGATTTGTCTCGACTAGCGAAACCAGAATTAATGGAATGGTCCGCCCAACTTCCTAGTGTGGTGGTTCACATCACTGGGGGCGTATTTTTACTAACTTTGGCATACGGAATGAATGATGGCTCTTCAGTTTTTCGAGCCATACGTCAAATCTAACAAAAATGATGCGGTCGATACGGAAGCGATTTGCGAAGCAGTTCAACGTCCCAGTACGTGTTTAGTGCCGGCCAAACGTATTGAGCAAGAAAACATTCAAACCATACATCGCATACGGAGTCTACTGGTTGCCAGGCGAATTGCACAAGCGAACCAGATTCGCGGCTTGTTACAGGAATATGACATCATCATTCCCAAGGGGATCGCTTCTTGTATCAGAACGCGGATACCAGAATTTCTCGAGGACGCAGAAAACGGTTTAACACCATTATTTCGTCAACTACTGAATGCCGCTCTATGAAGAAATGGCACATTTTGATCAACGAATCGGTGCACTGAAGTAGAAGCTGCAAGCAATCTGCTTGCAGAGCAAAGATTGCCAAAGTTTGCTCACTATTCCCGGTATTGATTTGCCACTGAGGTTCTCTTGCAAAAACCATTCACACTTAAATCTTCCATAAATTGTAATAACAAACCATAGAACAGGCGAGTTATGCCATAACCCTCACGGCCTAAATCAGATAACACACCAGACAGGCAGCGTTGAATAAATGATTCATTTAGTATTTACTTGAAATAACGGTAGGGATGATCAGTTGGAACCAACCCTTCCAATGAAATCATTTCAACTTGTCGGGTCATCAGTTGTTTCTTCCAGTAACAATCATATCGCTATTTTATCAAACTCGTGCAGTTAACCATTTGTTTTGAGTCATTTCGGGATAGTCCCATTTTTAAGAATGGACGTGAGCTGGCAGACTGGTTAGGCCTGGCGAAAGAACATTAGGAAAAAATTACAATTGACTTAGAAAGATAAACAGTCGATAACGAATTGCGCGGAAATATTCAAATGATGGCACAAAAGGTAATACCTGCATTCTATGAACCTGATATAGTCAAGGACTCAATGAGGCTTAGCATTTGAGGAGGCTGGAATACGCAAATTCCGTCAGGGCCAGAGGTTTTTTAAACTTTATTTTGAGGTCAGATATATGAATGCATTATTTTTTGTCACAAACGAAAATTTTTTTGCAATACAGGGCGGACTATATATCCCGAATTCAGGTATGACTATTGTTCCAACTCAGTCTGGTTAACTTATCCACAGATACGTAGTATCCTGCGCACTATTCTCCCTTGGTAAAATTTCAACCGTAATGGGCGGTAAATTTTAAACCGATATAACAGTTTGATGAAGGAACTGAATACTGCGGCAAAAAGGAAGCGCATGCTTATCAGCTTTCTTTAAACCTGGAAGACATTAAACATACCAAAACAAAAACTTATAGTCCGCAAATTAAGGGAATTTGTGAACGTTTACGCAAAACGATGAATATGATGTCATATTTTGTCGCAAAATTTATCACAACCTGGGTGAAATTCAGCAAAATGCCGATCGATGGATAGCTTTTGATAACAAGGAACGGCCTCATTTAGGAAAACACTGCTTTGGAAAAACACCAAGGCAAGCCTGGTTAGATGCCAAAGTACTGTCTAAAGACAAAGAGTTAAATCACTTGTTTGTACCATCGGACAGTCAGATTTCCCTGACAAATACGTTGGCGTAAAATGTGTCTGTCAGAATAAGTTTGGGCTAGTGCAACTTAACCAAATGAACAGCATTGTCGAAGCTGACGAAACATATTTCCTGGAATCATTTAATTCCACGCTATTTACCTAGATCTCCGCGCAAACGAAACGGTAAGGCTGCTAAAAGTGGTACATCTAAAGAGCAGCAGTTACCTGTGTTAATGGCACGTAATCGTCATGGTGAAACTGCTGACTGTATACTGCATGGCACAAGTGCGAAACAAATCGGGACAGCGCTTATGCTCCAGTTGAACAAAGACGTCATTTTATGCACAGATGGGATGCCTGCATACAAACAGATTGCAAGACTCGTATAGCGTACATCGCTCAGTCAATATTACCGTTGATCAACGAGTTATCAACAATACCTTTCATATTCAGATCATCAATACCTATAACAGTCGACTCAAAAAATGGATGACAAAGCTTTATGGCGTGGCGACACGTTATCTTGGAAACTATCTCGTTTGGCACAGAATGTTTGATCAGTTTGGTAAAAGTGTCACACCAAATTTTTGTTTTCTTTCATCTCTTGGAAAAACAAAATAGTTTCAACAGTTAGTTACGACATAGCAATATAAAGCTTATTTTGCAAAAAAATTAAAACCAGCAGCTTATTTTACCGGCGAGATAGAGTATTACGTTAGCAAGCTAGTGTTTAATAGAAAAAATTAGATATATTATTTTAAAGCTTTTTTCTACTATCTAAATGAATACATTCTTAAAAATGCAGGTTTTGAGTCAATTCAATTAAACACTAGGTTAGCTAAATTGTTAATAACAAATCCAGCACATGCGCATCAGGGAAGCGAAAGGTTATAAAAAGACATCATTCCTTGATCTGCATGTTCATTAATATGGCAGTGAAACACCCAGCCACCTGAATCGCCCAAACTTCCGGTTCCTGTACCCGTTCCGCCGGGCATGCCGCCAAAAGCTGCCAGTTGTTCGTTTGTTCGTATA
>BQJA01000069.1 GCA_021604405.1 Nitrosomonas sp.
CGACATGATCAGGATTCCCCAGCCAGGTGGAAAATTTGTTAACGGCAGTGGCAGAGAAATGGAAAGTGCGAAAACGAAAGTAAATATACCAATAATTCTCTCCCAGGCGCGAACGCTGATATAAGTCAGTCGGGGCTTTAAATGTTTTTCAATTTTACGCAGCCAGGGATTCGCTTTTTCAATTAGTTTTTCCAGAGTGGCCCGTTTTATCTGTTTCGTTGTAATCCATGCAGGCAGCCACGGCGAGCGCATACCGAATATCATTTGCACTGAAAAAATAAAAAGAGGAATAGAAAAAAAAGTTGTGTATCCAGGTGGAACCGGAATAGGGAGGCACAGCGGAAGCGCAGCGATAGCCAATAAAATACCAAACCCCCGTTCGTGCATAGAATTCTTGATATCGCCAACCGACATGGAGTGATTTTTATTATTTACCACCACCAATGCCAGCGTTTCTGAGGTACTATGCTCTTTCTTTTCTTCCATCGTTTGTTTCCTTTCTGACCTCCAAAACAGTTTTTAAGGTTTATTCATACCGCAACGCTTCGACAGGCTTAAGCAATGCTGCTTTTCTGGCGGGATAAAACCCAAAAAATATTCCAATTGCCGAGGCAAATGCAAATGCCAGAACAACCATTCCCAGCGTAATTACGATTAGCATATCGGCCAGTTGACTCACTATCCAGGCGCCGCTAATACCCAGTATAATCCCTGCCACGCCGCCCAGGATACAAATCATGACAGCCTCCGCCAGAAATTGTGTAAGAATCGCCCGGCGGTTTGCACCAATTGCCATGCGTATACCAATTTCGCGGGTCCGCTCTGTGACCGATACCAGCATGATATTCATAATGCCTATACCGCCAACCAATAGTGAAATTGAAGCAATTGCACCCAGCATGAGCGACATCAGCTTAGCTGTCCCCGTGGCGACATCGGCAATGGCTGCCAGGTTGCGGACAGTAAAATCATTTTCCATGTCTCCTGTAATCCGGTGGCGCTGGCGGAGCAAATCAACAATTTCTGCTTCTGCTTCATCCATAGTTTTTGCAGATTTGGCCTGTACCATCATATAGCGGATTGAGCCCGGAAATTGATTGCCGGTGATTTGCCGTTCACTGGTTGTCAATGGAATAAATACATTGTCATCCTGATCGCGTCCGGACAGACTCTGGCCTTTAGCCTCCAGCACGCCAATCACCAGAAAAGGACGGTTAGTAACACGGATAATTTTTCCGGTTGCCCCTTCTTGACCAAATAAATTTCTCGCAGTTTCCTTCCCCAAAACCGCCACACGGACGGCGGAACGCATTTCGGATTCAGAAAAGAAAGTGCCACTTTCAATATTCCAGTTGCCTACATTAAAATAATCTGGCGTTGTTCCAGTAATCGTAGTGCTCCAGTTATTAGCGCCATAGTTGAGTTGTGCAGTTCCTGAAATAACTGGCGCAGTAGCTTCAACTAATGAAAGCTCAGCGATTGCTTCAGAATCACCGACGGTCAACGTCTTGACGCTGCCGCTGCCAAAACTTAACCCCCCTGAGGACGTTGCGCCAGGCAGAACAATAAATAAATTACTACCCATTGTCGCGATCGATTGATTAATTTTAGATTGTGCGCCTTGACCAATAGATATCAACAAAACCACCGCCGCGACGCCAATAATCATACCAAGCATGGTCAGGCCGGTCCGCAGACGATTAGTCCGTAATGCGCGTAATGATTCACCAATAATGGTCAATAAATTCATAATGTCCGGTATGAAATAATTCAGGTTACAGATTCGTCATGTATGACACGGCCATCTTTAAAGCGTATGAGTCGATTGGCATAGGCGGCAATATCATCTTCATGCGTAACCAGGACAATAGTAATATTTTGTTCACGGTTCAATTGTTGAAAAAGCGCCATGATTTCACAACTCGTCTGGCTATCCAGGTTGCCGGTCGGTTCGTCGGCAAGAATTAGTTGAGGCTGATTGATTAATGCGCGGCTGATCGCAACGCGTTGTTGCTGGCCGCCGGAGAGCTGATTAGGCTGATATAGGGAAAAATCTGTCAGACCGGTGAGACGAAGCTGTTCCAACGCACGTTTGCGGCTGCTGGCGCGACTCATGCCAGCATAGAGCAGTGGCGTTGCCACATTGTCGAGCGCAGTCATACGTTTTAACAGGTTAAAACCCTGGAAGACAAATCCAATATTGCGATTTCTGATTTGCGCCAGTGCATCACCTGAGAGTGCCGCGACATCCTGGCCCGAAAACCAGTAGCGCCCGCTGGATGGCGTGTCAAGGCAGCCAAGAATATTCATCAGCGTCGATTTTCCTGAGCCTGAGTGTCCCATGATAGCAACAAATTCACCCTGACCTATTTCAATATTGATGTCAAACAGAACCTGGCTGTTGAGTGAGCCATTCGCCTGGTTATCCAGTGCATAACTTTTACATAAATGCTCGATCTTAATTAAAGGCTGGGATGAAGTGCTGGGACGAACTGGCAACATCAGAACATTCTGAATCTGAATTTACTACTGGACTCTGACTGACTGCTTGTTTCTCCGACGATTAATTTATCTCCTTCCGCGACCTGTCCGTCAATAATTTCCGTGAATTTGCCATCCGTGATACCCGTATTAACATTGATGGGTACGGGCTTGCCGTGCTTTAATTGATAAATAACCGGAATACCTGGCTCAATAGCTGAGCGGTCAATCTCGTCAGGTTTCTTTGGCTTGTAACGGAGTGCAGCATTCGGTGCTCGCAGAACTGCATTTTTTTGATTAATAACAAAACGAATATTGGCGGTCATGCCAGGCAGCAACGAACCGTCATCGTTATTGACCATCGCCACCACGTTGTAGGTCACGACATTCTCCTGGATAGTTGGATTGAGCCGGACCTGTTTAACGATGCCGGTATAATTTCTTTCCGGAAAAGCATCGACGGTGAAATTTATTTGTTGATCAATCTGTAGCAATCCGATATCGGCTTCGGCCACGCTGATGTTAATTTGCATTTGACTTAAGTCTTTCGCAATTTGAAACAGAATCGGCGTTTGGAAATTTGCCGCGACGGTTTGACCAACATCAACATCACGGTCGATCACCACGCCGGATATGGGTGATTTGATAATACTGTAATCCAGGTTGGCGCGATCACGTTCGACCTGGGCTTTACTGACGGCATATTGCGCGCGCGCCGCATCCAATTCCTGCACAACTATTTCCAGTGCTTCCTCCGATATAAAACCCTTTTCTTTCAACAATTGATTACGCTTTAATTTATTTTTTGCGATTTTTAAAGATACCTGGTCACTTAATAGATTGGCTTCGGATTGTTGCAATTGTGCATTGAGCAGTGCGGGATCAAGCTCAGCCAATATCTGACCTGTCTCGACTTCATCGTTGAAATCAGCATAGAGCTTAGACACCGTTCCTGACACTTGTGTGCCAACATTAACAACCACGACCGGCGCCAGTGTACCATTAGCGGATATCGTCTGGACAATATCGCCGCGATCAACGGCGCGGATTTTGAATTGCTCGACACTGGCCTCGGTACTTTGGTTAGTCAGCCAGTATGCGCCCGCGCATACAATTAGAACCAGGATAATGATGAATTTATTATTTTGGAATATAGACATTAAGGATAATTAAATAGACAGGGTAACAGGTTAATAAATACCGCCGATCAAATCGATAGCCTAATCATCTTTCTCTGCTTCGGCCATCGCTTGCAATTGCTTCAGACGCGCCTCGACACTGGACACTTGATAGAAGTTCCCGTTATCGCTGCGCAAAGCAATTTCTAATTGTTCGATTGCGGCATTATAATGACCCTGTCGGTAATAGACTTCTGCTTGCGCGTGGTGTTGCAGCATGTTTTCTCCTAACGCTTCATAAGCTTGCGCTTGTAATTCATAAAGATGAATGTCATCACGCGTCAATTGTATTTTATTGTTGATAAATCTCAGTGCAGTTTCCGCTTGCTGATTTTGCAGCAGGGCAGTGGCATAACCATGGGTTAAAGCACGGTGCTGCGGATAAATTTTAAGCGCTGTCCGGTAAATATTAAACGCTTCGTCAAGTTTTCCGGCCTTGATTTTTACGTCTGCTGCTAGCGTTTCAATCATGGCGCCTGCCAGAACATGTTTGCTCTGGACCTGAACGGTTTTTCCAAGCTTGTGATCTTTAAGCAAGAAACTTGATTGTTCATTTTGCAGGTTGGCATATAGCCTTGATAGCTCCTGCTCTGCGTGACGGTATTTCTTGTCCCGAAGCAGTGCAATAATATATCCATAACGTTCAACGGCTTCATTGGTGTAGCGTTTATCTTTCAGCCGCACTTCAAATTGTTCGACCGCGTTTTTAGGCCTGTCTTGCAGTGCCCGAAGCTTAGCACGGACCAGCTTAAAATCCATACTGTCTGCCACTTGACGATATTTCAGCTCCTGAATGCGATTTTGAATATCCGCCATGCGCTCATAAGAGAGCGGATGAGTCCTTAAATAGGATGGCGCACCATTTTCATGAAATCGCCCGGCTTTTTGCAATCGTCCAAAAAATGTCGACATCCCTTGTGGATCAAAGCCCGCATCCTGTAGTATTTTTAAGCCAATACGATCCGCTTCTTTCTCGTGTTTTCGGGTAAAGTCCAGTTGCGACTGAATGGCGCTGGCTTGTGAACCGATAAGAACAGCCTGGCCCGCTTGCGGATTTGAACGTGCCGCGATAATAGCAACAGCAAGCGCCGCCAATGATTTCAGCATGCCATATTTTTGCCCGGAGATCATGCGTGCAAGGTGTTTTTGCGTGACATGGGCAATTTCATGCGCCATGACGCCTGCCAGTTCGGATTCACTCTGTGCGGCAATAATCAAACCGCTGTTAAAACCCATAAACCCGCCCGGCAAAGCAAACGCATTAATTGCGGCGTCCTGTATCGCAAAAAATTCGAATGACTGGTCCGGTCTGGCCTCACTCGAATTGGATGTTAGTCGGTAACCCAGATTATTCAGGTAGCTGGCAACTTCAGAATCGTCAAGATATGCCGGATCGGCACGTATTTGCCGCATAATTTCTAATCCGATCTGCCGCTCCTCGTGAGGAGAAATAGTGGCCTGCGACACGTCACCTAGATCAGGAAGCTCATGCGCAAAAATATGCGGTGGAAATAGCAACGCTAGCGCAATGATTAAGTAGCAAAATCTCATAACAATTGGATATCGGTTTACAGGCCAAGTTCCTTTAACCATTCATTTTTGCATGTCGATCCTGGCTTAATACTTTTAAATTAACCGCGATATTTTGATGTAATCGGATAATGCCATGACGTGCCAAAATCGCACTGTGTAATGCGAATACCGGGTGGCGCTTGACGGCGTTTGTATTCATTTTTGCGGATGAGCTGGACGACATGGGCGACATCCGCGGCATCGTAGTTCTTGTTTATAATTTCCGCCGGCGTTAAATTTTGCTCTACAAAAGCTTTAATAATAGCATCCAGCACGTCATAAGGCGGCAAACTGTCCTGGTCGGTCTGATCCGGCCGCAGTTCAGCAGAGGGCGGGCGTTGAATAATTCGCGCCGGAATAACTTTATTAAGCGTATTACGGTAATGACATAACTCATAACCCATTGTTTTACTGATATCTTTCAAAACGGCAAAGCCGCCGGCCATATCACCGTATAAGGTGCAATAACCGACCGCCATTTCAGATTTATTGCCCGTCGTTAAAACAAGGAAACCCGTTTGATTCGACAACGCCATTAACAGGACGCCGCGAATGCGGGCCTGCAGATTCTCCTGGGTCAGGCTTGTGTCGCTATCATTTGAACCGATTTGAAAATCATCTATCAGGCAGGACAGGAACCGGTCAAATAGCGGCTGGATATCACTTTCATAATGCTTTACACCCAACGTCGCGGCTATTTCTTTCGCATCCAGGAGACTGAAATCGGCCGTGTACTGGGATGGCATCATGACCGTTTGTACCCGATCTGCCCCTAATGCATCCACTGCAATGGCCAGAGTGAGCGCAGAATCAACGCCGCCGGAAAGCCCTATTAACGCGCCAGGGAAATTATTCTTGGCAACATAATCTTTCACGCCTAGGCACAACGCCTGATAAATCCCGGCAATTGAGGACCGTGAGACAGCAAGCTTGCCAGGCAAAAGCTTAGCATGTTGTATTTCAACCAGACCAAGCGCCTCGGCGAATTCATCCAATTGGTGCGTCAATTCACCTTGGTTATTCATCACAAACGAAGCGCCATCAAAAACCCGTTCATCCTGACCGCCAACCAGATTGGCATGCACGACAGCAGTCCCGGTTTCTGAAATACGCTGACGTGTAATTTGATAACGTTCAGTTTGCTTATCAATTTGAAATGCGGAAGCATTGAGCACCAGCAGAAAACTGATGTCGGCATATTTGGTGTGGGTTGAAACATTTCCCTGCCAAAAATCAGCGCAAATGGCGATCCCGAATTTTATCCCTGCCAACTCAAAAACACAGGGTTCGTTGCCAGGATTAAAATAGTGACCTTCGTTATAAAACGCAGAATGATTCAGGGTGTTTTTGTAATAGATGGCAATAATGTCGCCATTCTGTATAACCGCAGCCGCATTGAACAGCTTATTCTCGGCGTAGTGGGGATAACCTACCAGTAGCGTGATGCCATGTACTTTTTCGACTAAATCAGTCAGAATATTCCGGCACGCGACACAGAAGTCTGGGCGTAACAGTAAATCTTTGGGTGGATAGCCCGACAGCACCAGCTCCGGCGTGATCATCAGATCGGCACCTAAGTGTTTGGCTTGATTGGCGGCATCAAGAATTTTTTTAGCATTGCCAGCCAGATCGCCGACCGTACTGTTTATTTGAGCAATAGCAATTTTCATGGCGCGGCGAATGGTGCGTTATTTCGTGCCCGCCAAATGAAGTGCGCGAATAAATTGTGCTCGCGGAAACAAAACTAAAACGGTAGCACAGCATCCGGCTTGGTCTGAAGAATATTCTTCCGGAAATCCTCTTGGATACGTTTTAATGCGGCTTCGTTGTCCGCTTCAAAGCGCAGCACGATTACCGGCGTCGTATTGGATGAGCGTGCCAGGCCGAAACCGTCGCTATATTCGACGCGCAATCCATCGATCGTGACAATTCGATCAGGATTCGTAAACTGGGCGGACGCCTGAAGTTGCGCAATAAGTGCGTAGTTTTCACCTTCAGCCAGTTTTATCTGTAATTCAGGCGTACTTACGGCATCGGGCAGCGCATGTAACGTGTTGCTGATATCTGACTGACGGCTTAGCAATTCTAATAACCGCGCTCCGGCATAAATCCCATCATCAAACCCATACCAGCGTTCCTTAAAAAAAATGTGGCCACTCATCTCACCTGCGAGTAACGCACCCGTTTCTTTCAGTTTTCCTTTGATGAATGAGTGGCCGGTTTTCCACATAATCGGTTTGCCGCCATGTTGTTCAATCCAGGGCGCCAGTTTGCTGGTACACTTTACGTCAAATATAACCTGGCCACCGGGGTTTCGGGAAAGCACGTCCGCAGCAAATAACATAAGCTGACGATCAGCATAAATAATATTGCCTTCCTTGGTCACCAGACCGAGACGATCACCATCGCCATCAAAAGCCAAACCGATTTCCGCATCGGTTGTTTTAAGCGTATGAATCACATCATGCAGGTTTTCCGGAACCGAAGGATCGGGATGGTGATTGGGAAAATTACCGTCAACGTCGCAAAAAAGATCAATGACCTCACAACCCAGACTGCGATAGAGGGCGGGCGCAAAAGCACCGGCCACACCATTGCCACAGTCGACAACGATTTTTATCGGGCGCGACAGCTTGATATCATGAAGAATCCGCTGCATATAAGATTCTGCAATATCATGTTCACGATAAGTACCGTTACCGTGCTGGAGATCATCTCTTTCCAGACGCAATCGTAAAGCCTGGATGGCATCTGCTGCCAGTGTTTCGCCGCCAAGTACTATTTTCAGGCCGTTGTAGTCGGGTGGGTTATGACTGCCGGTCAGCATCACACCCGAGTAATCGCATAGTTCATGTGCGGCAAAGTAGAGCATTGGCGTGGCAACCATACCGACATCAATGACATCAATACCGCTTTTCTGAATCCCCCGTGCTAAAGCCTGTATTAAATCCGGCCCCGACAATCTGCCATCACGGCCGACTGCAATTGATGTGAGATTGCGCGCTTTCGCATCCGAACCGATCGCATGACCGATCGCTTCAACAATATCCTCGTTGAATGTTTTGCCGACGATCCCACGAATGTCGTAGGCTTTAAAAATTTCCTGTGGAATATTATTGTGCATGGCGTGAAGTATTTATTTGTCGGGTTGAAAAATGTTTAAATTTAAAACCGGAAATCAATGATGGCCTGGCTGCGCGCCGCCTTTGAGCGTATAGTGCGTACCACAGTATGGGCATAACGCTTCGCCGGTTGCTTCAATAGGCAGAAAAACACGCGGATGCGTATCCCATAACTGCATGGATGGCGTTGGACAATGCAGCGGTAAATCGTCTGTGGTTATTTCGATTTCACGAACTTTATTATCGTTGAGTGGTTTCATAGTTTTATTATTCCAATAGCTTGATCAAATATACGTTAGCCAATCGGCATGTTTTTCTGTTTTGCCGCTGACACAGTCAAAAAACATAGATTGCAATCGGGCTGTGATTGGGCCACGTTTGCCACTGCCAATAGTTCGATTATCAAGCTCACGAATTGGCGTTAATTCTGCTGCAGTACCCGTAAAGAAAGCTTCTTCCGCGCAGTAAATTTCATCGCGGGTGATGCGTTTTTCAATGACAGGTATACCAATTTCAGCAGCAAGTTCAATAACAGAAGCTCGGGTAATGCCTTCCAGGCAGGAAGTTAAATCCGGTGTGTAGATTTTGCCTTGTTTAACAATAAAAATATTTTCTCCTGATCCTTCTGCCACATAACCATCCACATCAAGCAACAACGCCTCATCATAACCATCCTGCGCGACTTCCTGGTGAGCTAGAATTGAATTGGCATAAGTCGTCACTGATTTAGCGCGGCACATGTTAATGTTGACATGATGCCGGGTAAACGATGAAGTTTTAACACGGATACCGTTTTCAAGACTTTCCGCACCCAGGTAGGTACCCCATGACCATGCCGCAATAGCCACATGCACTGATAATGTTTTGGCGGATAGCCCCATGGCTTCCGAACCATAAAAGGCGATCGGCCGAATATAACCGGAATCCAGTTTATTCTCTTTAACCACATCACATTGCGCCTGCATCACGGTGATTTTATCATAGGGCATTTTCATCATAAAAATATGCGCTGAATTAAATAACCGATCCGTATGTTCACGCAAACGGAAAATTGCAGGCCCTTGTGTGGTTTGATAAGCGCGTATGCCCTCGAATACACCCAAACCATAATGCAATGTATGGGTTAAGATATGAATATTAGCGTCCCGCCAGGGAACCATTTTTCCGTCATACCAGATTACGCCGTCGCGGTCAGCCATTGACATGCAGGGGCTCCTGAAAAGAATTAAAACAGTTATTTTAACGCATTTTTTAGATTCTTCCGGCTTTCCTTTTTTTTCTGAGCTTCGGATGATCTATAAACTTCCATTATCAGGACCGAATATTAAGACGCCCATCGTCTGTTTTTTCCAGTTTAGACGAGACTGAAAATCTTTGGAGAATGATTAAGCATAAATTAATACCTTGTTTTCATGACGAAGAGAATTCTGTATCGTAACCTGCACATCTTATTTTTCCGTTCTGATATGATGCGCGGATAATTTGTTAACAACCGGAGCTTGCTCCAATGAACGACATTAAAGAAGTAACCGAATTATTACTTAAATTCCGTGATGAGCGGAATTGGGCACAATTTCACAATCCTAAGGACCTCGCGCTGGCGCTTAACATCGAAGCCAGTGAACTGCTCGAATCCTTTCTGTGGAAGTCGCCTGAACAAGCAGATGTTGATAGCGTGAGGGATGAACTTGCAGACGTTTTTGCATTTGCTTTCCTGCTGGCTGAAAAATACGATTTTAACGTTAAGAAAATTGTACTGGAAAAAATTGAAAAAAACGCTTTAAAGTACCCAGTCTCAAAATCAAAGGGAAACGCAAAAAAATACACTGAGTTATAGAACGAATGAAGTGCCTTTTCTTTCCGCAGCTATTTTGCTGCCAGTCGCCATAACGATGTGAGTTCTGCCGCACGGGCAGCGTGAAACGGGTCTTGCGCATCAGTGGAACGAGGATGATGGGGTTTTACATCTGACTTAGTCAGGACTCTCAATCCTGCCGCGTTAATAGCAGCCAGCAACTCGGCACGGGACCGCAACCCCAGATGCTCGGCAAAGTCGGACAAAATCAGCCAGCCTTCACCGTCAGGCACCAGGTGCGCGGCGAGTCCATTGAGAAATCCTCGTAACATACGGCCCTCCAGGTCGAATATGGCGTGCTCAAGCGGCGAACTTGGCCGCGCTGGGATCCATGGCGGGTTGCACACGATCAATGATGCGTGACCAGCAGGAAAAAGATCTGCCTGAAACAATTCCACCTGCCTGGCAAGTCCCAGCCGGGTCAGATTCTCACGCGCACAATCAAGTGCGCGCAAATCCAGATCCGTGGCAACGATGCGTTCAATACACCTGCCCGCCAACACAGCGGCCAGTACACCCGATCCCGTGCCGATGTCAAATGCGACAGAATGCGTCATGGTTCGACTGGGCAAAGAGGCATTGGCCACCAACCCAACGTATTCGTTGCGTATCGGTGCGAATACGCCGTAATGCGGATGAATACGTGCGCCCAATGCTGGTATATCTATGCCACGCTTACGCCATTCATAAGCGCCGATGAGTCCCTGCAGTTCGCGCAGAGAAATGACATAAGGTTCTGTGCCTGTGTCATAGACGTCAAGGCAAGCCGGACGAACATCGGGCGCACGGCGCAAGGGTATGCTATGGTCCGCATTGAAGGGTAGCAGCAACATACCCAAGGTGCGGGCGCGCTGCGATTGTCTCTGGCGGTGCAAGTGAAAAGCTTCGGCAGCACCAGGGATTGTTTTTATTGTTTTACGTTTGCGCGGCTTTTTGTCTGCGCGCCGCGCCAGCGCCTGCAGCAATTGACGCGCATTTTGAAAGTCACCACGCCACAGCAGCGCGTTACCTTCACAGGCCAACCGATAGGCGGCATCAGCTGTTATGCGATCGTCAGCGATTATGACGCGCTTGGGCGGCGGCGCATCATTTTTCGAACGCCAGCGGGCGGATTTCTCCTCTCCAGCTTCGTTCCAGCGAATAATAGGGTAATCGCTCATCGTGTTAGGCGAGTGAATGGCCGCGGTAATAAAAAACGAATAAATAGACAGTCAGGTCAATAACAGTCCCAGCCAGGGGGTTGCGCAAACCACCCATCAATGCCGAATTCGTTACTAAAATAGCACAAAAAATGCAGATAAATTAGCCAGGACCTGTAAAAAACGGTTGTCAATAACTGAAACGCGTTGTGTACCGACCGTGCCAATAGCAAGCTCTGGTACGACTCAACCATGCAGTATACCCGGCAACCAACCGGACAAAGATGAAAGCTAAAAATAGACTCACCGGCTGATGTTAACCACGCTCATTTTCTAGAAGGAGCAGAATTACCGTATAAAGTGGTCTATTCCCATTGAATTAACAATGACCTGCCTATAATGCTCAGACTTTCGTGTCTGTAATTTTTCCAGCGGATTCAGGTTATCGGTCAGCAGGAAACCGTGCGTCGGGTCGATTGTCAATAACCGTTGCTGAAGCCAATCGTGTTGTCCATGCCCAAGCACGCCACTGTCAACATTAATTACTTGATTGGCGGCAAGAAAAATAAAGTCATTGAATTCCCTGTCCGGGTCAGAGATAAAGACCAACTGATGGGGAAATACCTGAGCGAGCGTTTTGGCCACGGAAGTCAGTGCAGCGTTATTACCGTCTTCATAAAATGCAACAAAATTCAGTGCGAGCATTCCCTGTTCGGAAAGCAGAGATTGCAATTGTGCCATGCTTTCCACTGTCAATAAATGAACCGGTTCAGAGCCACCGGTAAAGACATCGAGGATAATTAAATCATAAGGTCCTTCAAGTTGGCGGATTTCATAGCGGGCGTCGCCAATAATCGTCCGGCCCGTCGGTTTAAAATCGAAATAGTCACGCGCAGCTTCCGCGACAGCCGGATCTATTTCCAGTGTATCGGTTTCAATGCCATAAAGATTTAAGGTCATTGCCATATGACCCGCACCCTGACCAATGAGCAACGCGCGCTTCATGCCGGGTGACAGTCTTGGCAATAAGCCCACAATTTCCTGATAGGTCAGAATATTCTCACCATGGCTAATAGTAGCAGCGCCAATGGTCGAAGCATCCACTGTAAGCAAACGGTAATTCTCTTCAGGACTGTCAATCACCCGAACCCAGCCATAAAGGCTTTCACGTTCAAAACGAGTCTGAAAAGACGCATCATCCTTATAGATACGTTCTGCATCCACGATTTGCGGCAATAATCCAATCCCGATGATTGACAAAACTGCAATGGGTATTAATGCATAGGAAAACTTCAGATGATTGCGTTCAAAATAGGCAACAATTACTGCAAGCAAGAACAGCAGCAGGCCAAGGCCAATGAAGATTTCACGGGAACCGACCAGTGGAAACAAATAAAAGCCGAGGAACAATGTTCCGACAACGCTGCCGACTGTGCTGACGGCATAGATCGAACCGGTACTGGCCCCGACATTTGCCAGTGCTGACGTGGACAATTTGACTGCGAAAGGGCCAATCATCCCCAGCATTATGAGGCTGGGTGAAAATAAAATCAGGGTACTGGTAAAGGTCCCTAAGCGCAGGCCTAACGGATCAGTTGCCAATAAAACCGGGCCGGTTATCCAGGGAATAATCAATGTTAATAATCCAGCCAGCGCAATAATCAAGGACAATCCGGTGCGTTTTGCCCGGTCTGCCCATATCCCCCCAATATAGTAACCCAAGGCCAGAGCAATTAATGTGACCGAAATTAATGAAGTCCAGACATACAGACTGGCGCCATAAAAAGGGGCGATTAAGCGTGTTCCGAGAAGTTCAATCACCATGACCGCTGCACCAGTCATAAAAACGGTGAAATAAAGCCATATTTTTTGAAAAAAATTGCCAGCGGAAGGGGTGGTGTCATTAATTTTTTGCACGTTTCGTTTCTATTGGGTAATTAAATTGCGATGACGAAATTATGTCATTCGGAGAGCGCCATTCTCAGGCGGGAAGAATACTGTAATTATAAAGAGTGCGCTGAGATTTGAAATGCGACATATTGTCGCACCGGGCAGCAATATGATGCATGATTTGACTTAGTACGGCTCAACATCCTGCAAAGAAAATTAACTGCTGTATATCACAGGTTAAAGTTTTAAGTCATCAATGCCGTCTTAGCATATTTGAATAGCTGAAAAATTGATTCACATCATAGACATCGATCAACATTTCCCGGATCCATTGATCAAAATATTTCTTTCAGCGCTTCTATTTACGAGTAATTATGAATTTGATACAAATACAGACATCAGAGCTTACGGTTGGTCAGCAATTGCCATGGGATTTATTCGATCAAGAGCATAAACAGATCCAAAAGTGTGGCCATGTCATCAAAACCGCGGATGAATTAAAAGAGCTGACAACGCTATCGCTGTTCCGCAGGAAAGAGCCAGATCCCGAGCACACACGCCCAGAAGAGAAGAAAACCGAAGAATTCAGCTTTCAGGACATGCAACTGAAAGTAGGGCATAGATTGCAACTCAAATTATCCTCACACACAAAAGAAGCATCCGGCAAAACAAACAACAGTTTCTTCACAGCAATCTTGTTTGGCTACGTTGAAAACAGGACGCTAATTGTCAGTATGCCCGCATCAAATAACTTAACAGGAGAACCATTCATAGAAGGTGATCAGATACTCGCACGTTTATTTAGTGGGCAGTGTGTTTTTAGTTTTTCGGTTTTTGTGGAGAAAGTAATAAAGTTGCCATTCAAGTATCTGCATTTATCATTCCCTGAACATATATCAGGTCAGGTTATTCGCAAATCACGGCGAATAAAATGCAACATTCCTGCATCCGTCTCTGAAGCATCCATCCCTGCGACTATCACCAACATCAGCGTCACAGGTGCAGAGATTAATGCATTATCTTCCTTGGGAGCGCTGGGTGAAAAAATTATTTTGTCATTTACCATTACAATTCTCGATAAAGACATTGCCTTGTCAGTACAAAGTATTATCAGGTCAGTTAAACAAGGCAAAAAGAACGGCGCGAACATATTCGATTTCGGGGTCGAATTTACTGAATTGAAAACAGAGCAGATTATTGAACTACATAGTCTGATCTGCCAAGAAATTGTTGAACATCCGTCTCTTGAGGCTTAATTACTCAAACAATTTTTAATGACTTCCTCATGTTGATCAGGTTGCAAGTTTACGATTCGCTCTGATTGTGGATACCTGCGCAATATCCATGGTCCGTCACTTGAATAATCTGCTGTTGTGAAAGTATCCAGTCAGCGATGTCTTGTAAAACGAGGTTTGCATGCAGATCGCGTGTCAGCATATGGTGGCCTTTATCATAAATAACCGTCTTGGCTCTGTATACCGGCTGGTCGTTTAATGTTGCAACTAATTGACAAGTCGGTTGTCTGGGGATAACTGCATCATGTTTACCATACAACAGCAAGGCGTTGCTTTGAAGCCTCTTCGAAGCCATAACGGCTCTATCCATTAAATTGGTTACGCCATACAAAACATCGACGCGCGTTGCTTTAATAACGAGCGGGTCGCGTGCCCAGCTGTACAACATTTCCATGTTGTCAGTTGGTTTAATTTCCAGACCCTCGCCAGTCAGGCGTTTACCCGGCAAAGTCCGTACTGCTGACCATAACAGCAGCCGCTGATACCAGGGCATGCTGTCCCGTGACCAGATTGCAGGTGCAACCAGAATCAGACCGTCAGTATCAAGGTCGAAACCGGACTGTGCTGCTAAAGTTACGGCACCGCCCATGCTCTCACCCATGATATAGACTTGCCGTCCCGGGTAGGCTTGACGCAGCAGATCGGTCATGGTTTTTAAATCAGATATCAGTGCAGCGCTGCCGTGCCAGTAACCAGCGCCTTCAGTTTCGCCAAAGCCGCGCTGATCATAAGCATAAACACTGATACCTTGCTCAGCAAGATAATTGCCCGTCGTATTAAACGCTACCCGGTAATCATTTAAACCGTGCAAAGCCAGCACAATTGCCTGTGGTTCACCCACGGTCGGCCAGCGCGTCAAAGGCAGACGAAAACCGTCTGCCATTCGCGCGCTGCCTATTTCAAGTACAGGCTGAGCAGCCGCAGGCTTGCTTGGATATATATAGGGCTGCTCACAACCGGTGATACCAATGATCACGGCCAGGAAAATAACATTTAAAAATTTACTGCTCAATGGCATTTTTATCATGGTGTTTATTGGATTTAACTTTAATACGTGATAGATTTTTGTGGCATTTTTCGTTTATCAGGCCTGATGGTTAGGCTTGATAAATCAACTTAAATTCAATTTTACGTGCACCGCTCGAATTATAAATATAACAAGTGATCCGGTACTGTTTGATTAGATTCAGGAAATGTGCAATATTTTAAATAGTACATAGCGATACAACAGATCAGCGTATGATTGCAAGCGTCTGCGTACAATATTTCAAACGCTACCTATCTTATACGGCGCATTTAATGCTCCCCTGATAGCTCCTTCTTTTGAAAAAATTAAAATAACATTATGATAACGGGCATTTAGGGGCAAATAAATATAATCGTCTTTGTTACTTTTTGTTTTCTCGAGGAAATTTCTCAGTTCCTTTTTCATGTCTTTGTTGAACGATATGATTTCATCAATATTTATCTGGTGAAAAAAGATTTCATCTTTATTTTCTTTGAACGAATGATAGAGTTGAAATTGTTCGAATGGTGCCAGTTTCTTCTCATTAACAATATTCAGTATTTCTTGCAGTTTGACAGGATCAGCAGGTAGATTTACGTGAATTAAAGGGGGTGTTTCTTCGCTGAATTGATTTAGTTTCTCTATAGAAATGTTTTGCGCCTTAAAACTTTTTGATGGCATTGTGTAAAATTCACCGCTCCAGTGAATTACCGCGGCAGGCCGCTCATTGTATACTGTGTATACACCCCACGTAAGAACGCTTATTTGAGCAAGTGCGATTATACCTAAATCAAAACGAATTTCATGTCTTGTTTTTCTTGGGTTAAAAATAACCAGGGTCAAAAGAGGGCCTAATACAATATCGATCAAGGCGACAATCCGAATTCCTTGCCAACCGCCATCAGCCGTGAAGTAAGGGAACGGGTACCATTTGAAAGCAATCAAATAGGCGAGAATGCAAAAGATTATACTACTTATAAATAAATGAACGCCTGCGGCTTTAAATTTGCATTTGACTAATGGATAGTTTGCCACCATGCCCATATTTCTCCTATAATAAATTTCACAACATACTGTATATATAGTAGAAAGAATAATCAGACAGTTAAGAATAAACGTTGCTGAACTTAAAAAGCAGAGATCTATATCGGCACGGAACAAACCTGCTTTAGTGGTCGGTTGATAACTGATAGATCCAAATAACAATTCGTATTGCCGAAACCGCTTTTATGAAACAAGCGGTTGTTTCTCCCGCAGCAACCAGACATCCAGTATGCCAAGCTTCGTCTGCACATCTTTTATTTGTATCTTTCAGCTTGAAACCAGAGAAACCTTGCAATCAAGAAGGATATAAGGAACTTTCTCAAATCGGCCAAATCAAATTATAATGAATAAAAATCCATCAATTAAACGCATAAGATATGGTTATCTGCCTTTAATGATCAATAAATGCGTTTCTAAATTACCTAATCGTTATCTATTTCTATTGCTAATCGTTTTTTTGCCATTTCTTTTTGCTTGTCACTATACGCCAAAAAATGAACTTCCTGATCCCATGCGATTTGCTGGTGAAATAGAGCTAATCAAGAACAAAACGTTTAGCAAGGATAAAGAACGGATTGTTTTTACAGGCAGCTCAAGCATACGGATGTGGAAAGATATTTCGGCTTATTATCCCGAACATCAAATAATCAATAGCGGATTTGGCGGTGCTGAAATGAGCGATTTGTTGTTTCACCTGGACCATACGGTTTTACAATTTGCACCGGCTAAAGTATTTATCTACGGAGGAGATAACGATGTAGGTTCCGGCAGGTCCATTTCGCTTGTCTTGGAGCAAGCCGAAGAAATAGCAGAAACCATAGAATCAAAATTCCCCGATTGCCAGATCATTTTTATCTCAGCAAAACCAAGTGTACTGAGATGGTATTTAAATTCGACCTATGAAAAATTCAACCAGGAGCTTGAGGTTTTAGCAAGCAAGAATTCCAATCGCAGGTATGTGAATATTTGGGATGTCATGTTAAATGACCGGAGAACCGTCAATCCTTCACTTTTTATTCGTGATGGACTCCATATGAACAAAGCAGGCTACGACATTTGGGGTCAGGCCATTCGCCCTTTTGTAGAAGGCTAAGCCACCGCGTTTTGCAGTTTTTTTATAGCGGCCTTGGCATATAACAGCAGATGTAATTATTTAAAAAAGTGCAAAGCTTAACTTCAGCCAGATAACCAGCGTTTGTTTCGCGATGCACTTGCTCCGTCGGCATGTTGTTATTATAGCTCGTGAAGCTTAACTCAGATTTTTTGCTGTATCTGAGCCTGTGGTTGTTCAGCAGCAGGGGGCGTTACTGCGGATGCGATAACACCCAAACCAAAGACTACAGCAAGCGTACCAACTGATAAAATCACAAAATATTTCATATGAGTCGCTCCTTAAATTATTATTCGTGAAGCGAACGAGTCTAACTAAACCATCATGTGAATTATATGAGGGATACCATTATTCTTCTCTAAGGGAAACCATTAGATTTTTTGCCCGTAACTGAATCACTTGCCGATGCGTCAGCCACGTTATTTCGGCATTATTGTCTTATTTCTTCTCTACTTAGCTCATTTTCCGCCTCTCAAACAGCAAACAAGAAAGATAGCTTTAAACTTGCAATGTCTAAATCAGTAGTTATTCTTCATCAATAACCTTCTTAATAACAGGGTAAATTGTTTGTAATGCATGCCGATTTCTTTCAGTTTTGGCACGCAAACGTTGGAGAATAAATAATGAACTTATTTGGAAACCTTGGAGAAACCATTGAGGAAATTATCGATTTAGATGTCACGATTGGTATTGGAGAAGATTCAGGTTCCGGGGGTGAAGATGAAAATAGCACCGATACCGACACTGATACAAACACGGGTTCCAATAATAATAACAATTCTACCGATAAAGGTAATGACGCAGAAGATAGTACTGATACTGATACCGGGAGCGATTCAAATCAGTCTAACCATAAACAAACGCTTTTTGAAATTATTGATGGACTGGTAACCGCCGTATTTGTGCTGGATAACGATGAGATCATATCTGTACCAATCGATACCGATGAATCGTACACAATCGACGGGAATGATGTTATTCATAATAAATCCATGCACTTCGGAAGCCAAACAACTCGCCACGTTGACTCAGATGAAGATGGTTCTTTTATTCGTGAATCAGAGCTATGGACAGTTACGCTTGACGGCGTAGAAAATGACAAGCCATTACCGGTTATAACACAATTACTTAATTTTTTGCCGACTACTGAGAATGATTTTTTAGCGGTACGCGAGGGCGAACTAACCCTTGCCGGGTCAGGAGCGGATAATTTTGTTTTTCGCGAAGCGGGTCATCTGCGCATAGGCGACTTTAACGCCAATGAAGGTGATATGCTGATATTCGATACCGCACTTGGCTTGGCATCTAAAGAGCATCTAGGCAGTCTGATCACAGGCGTTGCCACCAATGAAGACAGCATGATATTTTCGTTTGGAGAAGACGTATCAATTACATTGACAGGCGTTACTCCGGACACAATTAGCTGGGATAATGTAAGCGTATTAAGCTAAGGCTTTAACTATAAAAAATATAATAATAAGAGAGAAACAATTTTTTGTTTCTCTCTTTAAATAGAATTCCCCATTCCTTGCCAAGTAATAACTATTTCTACCATGACCATGGTCTAATAGACTCAGGCATCTATTTCTTTAACGGGTCACCGGTAGCGCTGTTTTTGCTAATTATTCGTATTTATCTGCACTGCCCACACCATAAATCCGGATTTTTCAAAAGACAAATTTTGTTAAAATAGTTTTAGTAATACCTTGAAATGTTGCGCATAATCATGGTAGCATAAATTGCCTTTAAGTGTATAAAGGGCAAATATGGAGGTACTATAATGTCTATATTCAAATCACTTCATAAAGTAGCAAGAATAACATTCTTTAGCCTCATCCTATTAAATATTCCTGTCGCAGTTCAAGCACAAGAGATTTGCCCGATCGCAAATTATGTTCCAGATAAGGAGTTTACCAACTCTTTCATGATCGACGAATGCAAGTTCACCCTAAAAGATGTTAATCCATTTTTCCCCATCCGCCCAGGATGGCAAGTAGTTCTTGAATCCGAGCCATCAAACGGAGAGCCAGGAGAAGTAAGTGTTGTCACGGTACTCGATGAGATACGGGAAGTTGATGGTATTAAAACCAGAGTAATCGAGGAGTTGGCATTTGAGAAAAATGGTGATGAACTTATACCTTTAGAACGTTCGCTCAATTTCTATGCAATATGTAAACAAACCGGCTCAGTCTTTTATTTTGGAGAGGATTCTTCTGATTTGGACGAGAACGGCAATGTGATCGCTACCACGGGTTCTTGGCTGGCGGGTACGAACGGAGCTCGCGCAGGAATTATCATGCCAGGTACAATACTTGTCGGCGGTGGTTACTATGAAGAAATTGCACCTGCTGATTCAGCACTAGATAAGGCACGTATAAAAGAAATTCACGAGAATTGCGAAGCAGGAGGGATTCACTTTGACGAGCAATGTATAGAAACATTCAATACCAGTGATTGTGATCTAGATGCCGCAGAGAAAAAAATCTACGCTAAAAACATAGGCAATATCGTAGATGAAGAACTTGAGGTCAAA
>BQJA01000070.1 GCA_021604405.1 Nitrosomonas sp.
AATAACCAACTCCCAAGGATTCTGCCATTTCCGCCAAATTTGTCGTTTCGCTGCGAGTAAGCGCTTTTTCTACTGCTTGTATTTTATAGGCTTGCGTGAATCTTGTTCTCATTTTTGTCTACCTCTAGTTGAAAATTAGAGACGACAACTATGCTGACACAGGGGGATATTGACCGAATTTGAACTTAACAACCAAAACGTCCATGCTTAATCGAAGCCTGTAATTGGGGTATTTTGCGCCGGAATAACATTTTGATGATACCATGGCCATACACCATACACGGTTCATCGTAAACTCACGGTCGAAAAAATGAATACCTAGGCGTTAGACTTTACATCACGCGCCAATCGGATGCCGGAAAACTGCCAGCATGTCTTGGCTGGGAGAAAATTGCGAAAGCTTGCGCGTATATGTGTCACAGGCGTAACGCATGACCCTCCTCGCAACACATACTGGTTTACCATAGAACGGCTATTGTATTCTCCTACCGCTTCATCCCAGACGAGTGACATTGGTTCTTTCGGATTTGGCTTGGCGGGGTTATACCCCGCATAAGGGGAATAGCTTGATTGCGTCCATTCCCAAGTATCACCATAGATTTGAAGAAGCTCATCTTGTTCGTCAACAGAAATGGACTTTTTAGCTGAGCATGGATGGAAACGATTATTTTCGGCAAAACTCCCATGGACATCTTGTCGCGATGCTGCGTTTTCCCATTCCGCTTCTGTCGGCAAGCGTGCGCCGGACCATCTAGCGAATGCGTCCGCCTCATACAGGGAAATATGTACGAGCGGCAGGTCCAAATCCAATGGCATAACTCCGCCCAGTGTAAACTCTTCCCAACCCTTCGAACTTTCGCGCCAGTAGAACGGAGAACGGCGTTTATTTGCTTTAAGCCAATCCCATCCTTCTGTGAACCATAGGCTGGGATCTTTGTAACCATCGGCTTTCATAAATTCGAGATATTCACCATTGTTGACGAGCCGGGAAGCCAATTCATATTTAGGCAGATATACCTTATGCCGCGGCGACTCATTATCATAGCTAAATCCCGGCCCGTGAAAACCGATTTCAACGACCCCCCCTGCAAAACGCCGCCATTCCACGGGCAAAGTTTTTTCACTCGGAATCAAATTGAATGGTTTGTAGCATGGATTTAGAGGATTCTGAGAGAAAAGATGTTTCACGTCTGTAAGTATGAGTTCCTGATGCTGCTGTTCATGTTGCAAGCCAAGGACCACGAGCATATCTAACATCTCATCATCTTTAGATGAATTCAAAACCTTTTTAATACGTTGGTCGATAACACGCCAATACTTCCAAGTTACTTTCATGGAAGGCCGTGTGAAGAGGCCACGGTTGGAATCCGGCGTAGGCTGTCCAAATGTGTTATACGAACTGAACATTTTGCCAAACACCTCATGAAATGGCGCGTAACTTCTTTCATAATGCCGAAGAATAAAATTCTCATAGAACCACGTTACATGACCTAAGTGCCATTTCACAGGACTAGTTTCTGGCATTGATTGAACGCAGAGATCCTCATCAAGCAGTGGGTCCACGATTTCCAAAGTGCGGTTACGAACCGCTAGATACCGAGTTATGAGTGCAGAACGAGTCATAAGGAGGGCCGTAAAAAATTCTTTATAGAGTAATACCATATAGCTGCCAAAACCGCCATCTTTGCGTCTCTTATGTAATTCGTTATTTATAAGAAATAGTTAAAAAAATACCTGATTACCAAGAAGCTTCAGCCAGTCCCTCAAAAACTTATAAATACAACCTATTGATATGTAACAATTATGTTAAACCATGAATTGAGGGTGATTTTCCCTCGTTTGGTTAAATCAAGAAATTCCCGCTTTTAGGAGCCTCAATTTATTAATGCATATTTTAAAAGTCTTATGAACTCAATTGCTTCAAGCATTTCAGTTATTCAACACTGGCTGAAGCTTCTTGGTAATCAGGAAATCAAATCATTTGCCGGGACCAGCAAAAATGCCGTTATGACACAAATCTGGACGCATTATTCCTTAACTTACTGATCGAATTTATTAAATTCCAATCAAAGATTCAGATCAGCATACAACAAATATTGCGGTTATTGCAGCTCAATTTGTTTGAAAAACGTGATCTCATGGCGCTGTTGCGCGGCGATCCACCTATACATCGTTTCAATTTTTATAACCACCCGACTTTGTTTTAAAAGTTAACGGGGCAGCATTTCAGCCTTTTATTTATGTAGTAATTAACCTAGTTAATAACCCGGCCATTAAAATATTCTTAGAATTAGTAAGTGTTTTATTCTGTTTGATTTTAAATTAGGAGATTATTATGTTTCAGTTAAAATTTATTTCATTAATATTTTTAATAAGTATTAGCTTGCTGGTGATTAGCTTTCCATTATCGGCAGCCGACAACAAAACCGACAACAAAAATAATTATGATCAATCCAGCGGCAATACATCTCAACAAAAATCTCAACAGCAATCTGAAATGGATGATGAGCAAAAAAAACGTTTAAGTCCTGATCATCATCAATCTGGTTACGACAGCTACAAAGAAAGTGACAGCAAAGTGGATCACCATAATACCCGCGATCATACAGATGCTATGCATTAATAAGAAAACGATGGGACTTTAATCAAACTCGTTAACATATGGTAAAAGGATAGTTTTTAAACATACATGACAAAAGAGTGCATGATTGGCTTCCTACCAGCCGTTATTTTTGGCTTTAAAGAGTTTGATCGCTTATAGGCTCAAAAATATAGCAATTAAATTAACAACTTATGCATTGCGCATACATTTATTTTGTTTGATATCGCATGAAGGTTTCTAAAGAACCAATGAGGAAAGCTTATGACGACAGTGTCAAATAATCGGGTATACGAAGACTATACAAACTATTGCGCTCATCCGGGCTGCGGTTGCAAGGTATTGGAGGGAAACGATTACTGCAGCGCTGAATGTGAGAAACAATCTGATAGTGATTCGTGCAATTGCGGACACACTGATTGTAAATATCAACAAAAAACACCGCGCGAATAAAGACCAGATTCCAACAAGGACGCGTGATGCATTATGAAGTATATGTTTTACCATAGGATAGAATGATAAATAAACTGTATAAATAACTATTTACCTTGGAGCGCCAAATGAAAACCACATACAAAGAATTCAGTATTCTCGTTTCTTCAGAACATGATGATAACTCGGGTCTTTGGAACGGCCGATATCGGATTCTTGATGACGAAGGTATCGTCGCCTATGAAAGTTTTGTCGAACCTCAGTCTGAGGAAGAGGAAGCGTACGAAAATGGGAAAGAAGCAGCAAAAGAGTGGATCGATGAGCAAACTGCTTAAAGTAGTAGGAGCAAAATAGTATATTAAATAATCCATGTCATTTTTTTATTACTAGAAATTGCGCAAGAGGGAGACTATACCGTTTTTTTATAGAAGTTGGGATTGCATGAAAAGCTTGGCATGATTCGAGTGGTCAGAACGATAATTCAGGATCGCTGATCAAACAACTTACGAAAAGCGGTATGGCGGCAGAACATGTTCAACTTGCAAAAGCCTTTGTCAGGATAGACCGTGTCTTTATCCGGAAATATATGTTTTAAACCTTATGTATTCGTAACGTAAACTGATCTACGGTTGGTGTCGCGGCCAATTTGGTAGCCCAGATTCGTTTACATATCTACAACGGTTTGCTGTTTACAGCTCTACCCATATTCGTTCTTTCCCCTTTAAAAACCAATTATTCAGTTTGTCCAGCTTTGCTGATCGGTCACGTTCCTGCCATATACTCATCCTGGCGATTCAGTGCCGCAGCCCATCCCCAAACGTGCATGACCCACTTACCAAACTACGGCAAGGACAGTCTGCATAAATTGACATAAAAGATTTGAATAACTTGACTATGGCGGCACTATCAGCTGAACCGGTAGCACCGCCACTAAACATAACAAAAAAGTTCACCGCACGGCTTTAGCTGTTGGCGGTTTAGAAGCTGAGCCTTCTGCCCGGGCAGGTGTGCCCGCTGAAAATCTATTGCAGCCAGAAGCGCCTGAAACCAACAACTTATAAGGTTGTAAATCTTCATCAATACAAAGCCCAGTCGTGTCATCCTCGATGGCCGCTCCGGGTTCAATTTGCCACCATTTACAATTTTTACATAGTCCCCATTGTTTTTCTGACATTGTTTCACCTCTCGAATTTTTAATAAACAAGTTATCTATTACACACAGGAATCTCAATACCACCTTTGACAACCAAAGGCTTCATGATTGAATTAATAGTAATCCCTAAATTGAGTTAAACAATTAACCTAGTTAATAACCAGGCTATTAAATTTTAGGTACTGTGTTAAATGTTTTAATTCCGTTTGAACTCAAATTAGGAGATAGATATGTCCCACCCCAAAACAGAACAGATGAAAGAGGAAGCCAGGCGAACTGGCGAGGAAGCACGCGAAGAAATTGATCAGGCTGTAGAAGCCACAAAGGAAAAAGGCAGGCAATTGGCTGGCGAAGCAAAGCAAGAGGCCAGCAAAATAGCTGAGCAGCAACAGCAAAATGTCGCCCATCACATGGAGAGCATAGCCGATGCGTTAAATAAAACTGCAACCAACTTAGACGAAGATCAGGCATGGGTTGCTAGTGGTGCTCGGCAAACAGCGCAGGCATTGGACAACATGTCAAAATCACTGCGTGAGAATGATTTTAATACGATTGTAGGTGATATAGAACGCTATACACGAGAGCAACCAACGCTCGTACTGGGTGGTGCCGCCATTGCCGGTTTTTTTCTAAGCAGATTTTTAAAAAGCTCAGATAACCGAGGCAGTGCTGATACCAGGCAAGCAGCACCTTTAGCTGGTACCGAAAATGATCGGGCTGGCGCTCAAAATGACGTATTCATTCCCACATCAGATATTTCCAGGAGGCCATAATGAACCAAGGTCATGATAATCGTTCACTTACCACGCTGGTTAGCGATTTAACCCAACAGTCATCAGACCTCATTCGTAAAGAAGCGGAGTTAGCAAAGGCTGAAATGTCGGAGAAACTATCTGAAGCACAGTCTGCTTTAATTGCGCTTGCGATTGGTGGCGCACTGCTTATTGTCGGTCTGTTTTATATCCTCAACGCAGTTGTTTACGGTATAGCAGAGGTTTTACCCCCCGATTTATCCCCTTGGTTAGCTGCGTTAATTGTAGGCAGTACGATTACCGTCATTGGATATTTTTTAGTACAAAGAAGCAAATCGAGGTTACAACCGAGAAATCTGAAGCCAGACCAGACAATGGATTCACTTCAACACGACACAATCATGCTAAAGGAGAAAGCACAATGAATAATGAACAAAGAGATCCGGTAGAAATAGAAGCCGACATTGACCAAACACGCGCGCACATGAGTAAAACACTAGACGAAATTCAAAGTCGCTTGTCTCCAGGGAGACTGTTGGATCAGGCATTAGATTTTTTAGGCGGCAAGTCTACTGATAAGAATAATTTCACCGCTAATCTTACCGAATCAGTCAAACAAAATCCGATACCGACGACATTAATTGGTTTAGGCTTAGGGTGGTTATTAATATCTGATAAAAGTAAGTCTTCTACCGAAGCGCATCATTATCCAAGCAGTAGAGGCCCGGTCTATACAGCACACAACCCTGATCGTTTCAGCAACAATTCCAATATCAGCTCGTATCAAAACACGCGCACAACCGACTCCAGCGTAGATCGTCTTAAGGATAAAGCGAGCACAACCGTCAATGAGGCAAAAGACAAGATAAGTGCTGCGGCGGATAGTACTAAAGAAAAGCTTGGTGATGTACGCGATTCCATAAACACGCAAGCAAACTATCAAGTTGACAGTGTGCAACAGAATTTTAAATATATGTTGCGCGAACAACCATTGGTTTTGCTTGGCGCGGGTTTGGCTGTCGGCGCTGCGTTAGGCGCCGGTCTGCCGCCGACCCGGCGTGAAGACAAATTGATGGGTGAAACCCGGGATAAACTTGTTGATCATGCAGCTACCGTTGGTAATGAGTATTTAGATAAAACAAAAGCAGTTGCCAGCTCTGCCGCTAATGCCGCGGCTGAAGAAGCAGAACGCGAAGGTTTTACACCCGAAACCAGCAAGAATAAAGCCGAAGAAATAAAAGATTCGACTGGACGAATTATAAATGCAGGTAAAGAAGCAGCTAAAAAAGAGGCAGAAAAACAGGACATTTCTACAAATATGGAATCATCAGAATCAACCCAGAACAGGTTCCGGTAATTTCGCGCACAATTTTTCTGTCAGCGCATTTTATTAATTTAGCAATTACCGGCCATACATCTAATTAAAATCTAAGCGGAGAATATAATGGCAAAAGATGCAATTGAATTATTGAAAGCAGACCATGAGAAAGTAAAAGAACTGTTGAACGAGCTTACAGATACGACGACTCGTGCTGAAAAGAAACGTCCACAATTACTTGACGAAATCGAGCAGGAATTGGAAATTCACACGCACCTTGAGGAAAAGATCTTTTATCCAGCATTCAAGAAAGCAGGAAATTCCAATCATGACGAACTTTACTTTGAAGCATTTGAGGAGCATCGTGTTGTATCAGAATTTGTTCTTCCCGACCTTAAAAAAACTGATCCAACCAGTGACAAATTTTCAGGTCGAGCGAAAATTTTAAAAGAATTGATAGAGCACCATGCAGATGAAGAAGAAAAAGATATGTTTAAAAAAGCCAGGCAATCTCTGACTGCAGAAGAGCTTGCAACCCTCGGAGAAGAAATGAATCAGCGTAAACAAGAACTTGAAAGTGAAAAATCATAAATAAACGGAGAATCCAGATGAATATTAAAGCATTTTTATTAGTTTCAATCTTGCTGTTGATTTTTGCTACACCCGGTTATGCTGGTCTGTTTAGCGATGAAGAAATCGAATGGTCGCAGGTTCCAGCCAATGTACAACAAACCATTCAAGAACACGCACAAGGTGGAGATATTGAAAAAATAGAAACAGAAACAGATAATAATTTAAAAATATATGGAGCGACCGTTAAGAAGCCAGATGGAACAGAAGTTGAAATAAAAGTCAACGAAAATGGCACCTTAGTCGAGCTTGATACTGATTAAATTTGAGCTCTAGTACCCGTTGACACTTCAAATCGATAGCCACAGTTACCTACACGGCATGGCTACCGAACTTTCGTACTTTATCTTTTATTTTGTATTAGTTCAGTCCGTTCGCGGACCTCCGGTGAATATCTTACTTGTTTTTTCATTACTCTAGCTCTCAATACATAGAGTTTTCTGTAAAACTGGACGGGTCATACTTTCCGCCGTCACACGCAAATTACGCTTGTTAACAATCGTATCTTAACGCGAAATCTTCTCTAGGTTTGACCAGAACTCATCACTGAACATCGATCAGGGCATCGCAAACTCGTTTTGTTGGTGGTGTTGGAACCCCAATATTACGAATTGTTTTCTCTGTGAAATACTTTTATTATGACGTCCACAGATCCTTAATATATCAGTAAATTCTTAAATTCACGGTCTACATCTACTAGTCTGTGAATTTGTGCTTTACGCTTCATGAAGGTTGGAGAAGATCTGAGATGATTGATATTATCTTCGTCTTCTTTATCAAGACTTAATTTTGATTTAATAATGTCGATTATGGCTTTGACTGTCGACAGCTTGGAAGCTGAACCCACTGCCCGGGCAGGTGTGCCTGTTGAAAATTTATTGCAGCCAGAAGCATCTGATACTAACAACTGATAAGGCTGCAATTCTTCATCTAAACAAAACCCAGTCGTGGCATCTCCGATAGTCGCCTCGAGTTCAATTTGCCACCGTTTACAATCTTTACATAGTCCCCGTTGTTTTTCTGACATTGACTTACCTCGCATATTTTTAATATATAAGTAATCTATTACACGCAGGAATCTCATTGTCTCCCTTTGAGAACCAAAGACTGCATGATTGAAAGAATATTAATCTCTAAAATGAGTCTCATACTTAACCTAGTTAATATCTCGACCATTAAAATTTAAGTACGGTATTAAATGTTTTAATCTGAATTACACTTAAATCAGGAGATAGATATGCCCCTCCCCAAAACAGAACGAATGAAACAGAAACCCAGGGCCACTAGAGAAGTAGGTACGCGAAGAAATTAATCAGACTGTAGAAGTCACAATAAAAGCAAATAATCAGGAATTTTCTACCTATATGGAAACATCTGAAGCGAACCAGAACCAGTTTCGCTAAATTAGCGCACAATTTTCTGTCACGCGCTATTCAATTTAGCAATAACCGACCATGCAATTAATTCATATCTAATCGGAGAATAAAATGACTAAAGATGCTATTGAATTATTGATAACAGACCATGAGAAAGTAAAAAAATTGGTCAAAGAGCTTACGGATACGACAACCCATGCTGAAAAGAAACGCCCGAAATTACTAGAAGAGATTCTGCAGGAAATAAAAATTCACACTTATCTTGAAGAAAATATTTTTTATCCAGCATTTATAAAGACAGGAAATCATAATCATGAAAGGCTTTGTTTTGAGGCGCTTGAAGAACATCGTGTAGTTTCAGGATTAGTTCTTCCCGACCTTAAAAAAACGGATCCAACCAGTGAGAAATTTTCAAGTCGTGCGAAAATTTTAAAAGAGTTGATAGATCATCATGCAGATGAAGGAGAAAACAATATATTTAAAAAAGCTAAGCTTGCTTTGTCTGCAAACGAGCTTAAAACCTTAGGAGAGCAAATGCAACAGCGTAAACAAGAACTTCAAAGTGAAAAATCATAGATAAGCGGAGAATCCAAATGAATATCAAAGCATTTTTATTAGTTTCAATCTTGCTGTTAATTTTTTCAACACCCGGTTATGCCGGCCTATTTGGCGATGAGGAAATTAAATGGTCGCAGGTTCCTGCCAATGTTCAACAAACCATTCAAGAGCACGCGCAGGGTGGAGAAATAGAAAAGATAGAAACAGAAACAGATAACAATTTAAAAATATATGAAGCGACCGTTAAGAAACCGGATGGCACAGAAGTTGAAATAAAAGTCAACGAAAATGGCACCTTGGTCGAACTCGATACTGATTAAGATTTTTTGCAACATATTTCTTATATTAAATATTTCTATTCTAACGGGTTGTTAATGAACGACCCGTTTTTTTTTATGATTTAATTGACCTAACACATGGATCAGAAGAAGACGCGCGCAGGATGTTGGCTGCAGTCGTCAGAAACGGTTATTTGCTAAAGCCTTCGATTCAAACAGAACTCGGAGAAATGATAATTAAAGTATCGAAAAAGTGGAACCGTTCCGAGCCGCTGAAGTACTTCTACGAGCACCAGCACAAAATTATCGGTATAGAAATAGCCGCATTATCGTTTTCGCTTCGCCATTGCCTGTGGCGGGTTGAGTGGAGCGAATGCCGAGGCTGCTGAATCAGCAGATACTTGCAGGTATCGCCGCAATTCAGCTAGTTCTTCAATAAGAATCTGCGCATTCCATTGCGAATCAATACCTGCCAGCTGTTGTTGCAACTGAATGCATGTGGCGCGCAGACTGTCACTCACCCCCTCGCTGACAGTGGCGGTCAATTGAGACGTAGACATATTATATTGCGTCAGCCACCGACCCAGTTCCCGATAAACTTCTGCTGCTTCACCGTGATTACAGATTTGACGCAAACGTTGCCATTGCAAAGCTTCGCTTGCTGCACGGCGTGCACGCCATGCCTGCCAGCCGCGCCTCAGCCACCGACTCGAGAACAGTATGACAATTGCCGATATTATCATAAAAACAAGCCACCCCATCCATGACGTTATATCAGCTATCGACTTGATAAAATAGCTGACCGAAACAGATGGCGCTGCCAGCGCCGGATTGTCCGCAACCGTCAATAAATGCGCCGGAAAAGTCTGGGTCTGCCATTGTTCTTTACTTGGGTCCCACCAACGCAGCGTAAGTTCGGGTATTTCGAATGACCCAGCCCGCGTACTGACATAAGTTACCTTATCGATACGCTCACCAACTAGCTCTCCGCGTTCAGTGCGATCCCGAGTTCGTTTGGATTTTGGATAAATGGCAAAACCTTCCGGATCACCGAAATTCGGCGGCGGGAGCAACATGGCCGGTACGTCATGAGCGTGAACTGTAATAGTGCGGGTAAATGCATCACCTACTTTGGCATCAACCGGTTTAGGCGACCAGGTCTCAGTGGCGCTCAACGCGTTCGTGCTGACGACCACTTCACCGGCAGCCACACCCGGTGGCGCAGTAACTTTGATATTAAATGGCTTCGTCTGTAAGCGATACTCATTGATTGGTTGATCAAAGCTTTTTTTAGAACCGAAACGAGCGGTGATCGAAGGAATGTGCATACGCCCCGCCTGTTGTGCAAAGACAGCAAAATCGTAGCGCGCGGATACATATGAATCGTCATTGATCTGTCGCGTACTGAGTACCGGCCGCTCGGATACCTGCATAATAATTGCGCCATCAATCCTAGGGAGCGAAAAGTAAGTTGGACCGGAAAATTGGCCTTGCACAAGCAGTTCGACAACAAAGGAAAGCCGCTCGCCGGCTATAACAGTGGTTACTTCCGGTTGATGCAAATCCACGACGGCTTCATCAACAGCAAACGCAGCCTTGTACAATAGCATCACGCACAACAGCGCGACAATTAATATACCTTTAACACTGCTCATGGTGCTGTTTCATCGGGTTGCTGCTGTTCTGCCAACTGAAACGCAAATTTGGCTTTCAAAAAAGCAGCCGGACTGGTCTGAATGCGGCGCAGCCACAGCGCCTGCAATTCTGAATCGGATAATTCCTGCTCCCCTTCAACCTGCGCGTGTTCGTTGGTTTCAGTGTTACGCTTTCCAGTTTCAAAGACGATCTCATCAGCGGCCATCTTGCCGCCGGTCATATCGCCACCTTCCAGTTTGGTTTTTTCTGCGCGCAACCGCGCTATCTCTAGATTTGTATTTGCTTCAGGCCAGTCCGGGTGCATTGCCAGCGCTTGCTGGTAGGCCTTGATTGCCTCTGTGTACTTACCGCTCATAACCAATGCATTGCCACGGTTGAAATGCCCTTGCGCCGAATTGACACGCGCGAAGGTATTGGCAGCAGCTTCGAACTCGCCGGCACGAAACAATGCCGCACCACGACGCTGATGGCTGGTAAACAGCTCCGCCGCCGCCGCGAATTCGCCATTATCGAACAGCCGTTGTGCTTGCCGATCAGGCGTTTGCCACCAGGATTCCGGCGCAAAGCCAGCAAGTGCCCCGATAATCAACCCCATTGTCACGGTCAACAAACCCAAGCCTATACTTGGCAAACCGCTTATTCGATCAGATGATTTCAAATACTGTTTCATTGATATTTGACTAGCCAGCCTCTACGGAACCAGAAAAGCACCAGTGCAATAATGGGAAAGAGGAGCCAATACCCTTCGTCCTGCCAATGAGTGCCTGCCTCAGCCTCTAACACGGCAGTAAAGTCCGCTTCCACATAAGCGGCGATGGCGTCAATGTCACGCTCATCCGGCGCGATAAATTCGAGTCGCGCGCTCAAAGCCGATGCAACTTGCTGCAAATCAATACGTTCTTTACTTTCCGGATCCAATCCCACCGCACCCAACATGATCAAAGCTGTTAAATTACGCTTTCCTTGCGCCGCGATAACTTTGACCGCATCCAACATTAGCGCATCACCTATCCACAAAATGGAACCTTTTGCCTTTGCGTCAAGTAATTGTTTGGCAGCCAGGGTTAACGCAGCAACAGGATCATCACCGGACTGCGGCATAATGTCTGGACGCAATTCTGCCGCAAAATTTTTAATAAGATTGGCATCACGCGTTAGCGGCATCACCAGATGCGCGCTGCCAGCATAAACGATCAACGCGGCCCTTGATCCTGCGCGCTTCGCCAGCAAGTCATTTATCTTGTGTACAGCCCGTTCCAAGCGCGACGGCTGCACATCCTCGGTAAGCATGGACGGCGTCACTTTCAAAACAATGATCAGTGAAGCGGTATCCTGTGTGAACGGCGATGGTTGTTGACGCCACGCCGGCCCGGCCAGGGCGACAATCCCCAGGGTTAGAACAACGGCAAGCAAGGTAACCGGACGAATAGGGTTGTTTTCTCGCCTATCCACCAGCAACACTTCAAGCAAATGCGGCGCCAGAAATTCACGCCATTTTCGATATGTATCGCCACGTCGCGCAATCCCCCAAAGCAATCCTGCCACTAACGGGAGCAACAATAACCAGCCGGGTCTTAGAAAATGAAAATGCTCGATCACACCAACCTGCCCTCCTGGCGCAATCTTCGGTCGGTCACTAACGTACCGGAACGTCGCAATAACTGAGCTTCTTTCGTATCATGTCGCGTTTGCCGCGTCTGCCACAATTTAAAAACATGGTATAAAACCACCAGTATGATCGCCGCGGCCAATGGCCAGAAAAAAAGATCCTTAACCGGCCGATGTGTCAATGTTTCCACCCGTCGCACAGTTATTGCGTCAATCTGATTATAGACACCTTCCAACTCCTCACGATTGATCGCCAGAAACATTTCCCCGCCGGTGGTTTGCGCGATAGCTTTCAGTGTATCTACATCCAGTTTATCTTCACCCACGGTGGTTGGATCGCCCATACCAATCGTGTGAATTTTAATCTCTTCGTCGCGAGCGATTTCTGCTGCTTTCACCGGCGGGACAAGACTGCCGGAGTCGTTTCCATCGGTGAGAACGATAAGCACCTTTTCTTTGACGTCGCTGTTTTTAAATACTGATATGGCCTTGCCCACCGCGTCGCCCAACATGGTCTGCGGCCCGGCCATACCCACCTGCGCCTCATTTAGCAAAGTCCGGCAAACAGCCAAATCTTCGGTAAATGGCACTTGCATGAAAGCTGCATTACCAAAAAGCATCAGGCCGACACGATCGCCCTCACGCCGTGCCAGAAAATCATCCATGACTTCTTTCACAGCAGTGAGGCGTTCCGTGGGACTACCCGCTTCATCGGTAAAATCCTCTGCTGCCATAGAACCAGAAAGATCTACTGCAATGAGTAAATCACGGCCCGGCAGTGTTTTCGTCAAAGGTTCTTGTATCCACTGCGGCCGCCCCAGCGCCAAAATTAATAGACACCAGACGAGACTCAGTACAATGCGCTGAGATACAGAAGCAGAAGACACTGCGGCGTTCGCGCTGGGTTTCACACCTGTAATAACGCTTAGGTCACTTAAAAACGGTGCCGTCAGAAACGGCTCTGGTTCGCGGTATGCACGACCCACCCAACGCAACAGCAGGGGAGCGCCAATAACCAGTAACAACCAGGGGTTTGCTAACGCAAGCATAGAAATCAACTGTTTTTCATACGAAACAATCCAGCGGATGCCGCTGCAAAATTAGTCTGGTGTTTTTCGACCCAACGGCGTGCAGTACTTGCCAGCACTTTAATCTCCTCGTCGCCAGTTTGGCCCGCACCGTATATGCATTCACTCAATATCTGCCGCGACCGTTCAGAAAACATGACGCCATTACCAGTTTGATTCAGCCACTGCATCCAGTCCTCGCCAGTCAACGCTGCGACATTACGTCGTGGCGCCGTAGAGAGTGCGGTACGCTTCAAAATCTCTGCAATTCGCATCGACGCCGCCGGGTTCAGTTCGATACGGTCAAGTTCAGCAAGTGCAGCCTCACGATACGCATTATTCCGCCTGCGAAGCCACGCAGCATATGCAATGGCGCTGAGCCACATCAGCACGGAACCGGTCACGACAAACCAGGCTATATCCGGTGGCCACTCTGACACCGGTGGCAATGTCACGATGTCTGCCAAACCGTCGAGACTGGCGGGATCTTTATCTGCAGTCAATGTACCGGGCAATACAGCCGCCAAACCGAAAATGATCAAGAGAACAACACGCATTTCATTTTCTCCGCGGGATGTAACCAAGCCGCGCCCGCACCTGTTCCGCAACGTCTTCTTCAGTGTTGATCGCAATGCGCGGAACACTGCGTTGACGGCAAAAAGACTCAATCGAATTAAAGCGATCCTGAAAACGTGCATTGAATTTTTGTCGCAGCGTGGCATCTGATGAATCGACTTCCAATTGATATCCTGCTTGTCCGAATACCAATCTGCCCGCATTGGGCAACGCGGCTTCCAGCACGTCATAAATGAACATAACAATAACGTCGTTCTTAGCGGCAACCTGGGTACCAAGCCGAAACGTATTATTATCTATGCCAAATCCATCGCTGATCGACATAATTAAATAATCATGCGAGGCGAGGCGTACAGCACGGTGCAACGCTTCGTTATACATAGCAGGATTCGGCGCTGCCAGGGATTCGGCGCTGAGTTGATGATTGAGCCGAGTGACCGTTTCAAGAATACGCACCACCTGATTGCGGCTGCGATGGGGCTTGATCTCGATAATATCGTGATCGTTAAAAACGATAGCGCCCACGCGATCACCCTGAAAAAAAACCCGCCACGCGGCCAGTGCTGCGGCTTCGGCGGCCACCACTGATTTCATGGCTCGTCGGGACCCAAAAAACATATTCTGGCGCTGATCGATAAGCAGCAGGACCGGATGATCACGTTCCTCTGTATATACGCGCACATGCGGCTTGCAGGTACGCGCCGTCACGTGCCAGTCCATGTTGCGGATATCATCACCCGGCAGGTAACGGCGAATTTCCTCAAAATTCAGGCCGCGACCACGAAGACGTGAAGCATGCCGGCCAGCTAATACCGAGTGTACCGGCTGGCGCGGTAAAAACGTATAGCCACGGGCCTTGTACTGTATACGCACAAGATCGGTCAAATCTGCGTAAACATCGGGATGTTTACTCGTTTTTACTGTTGGAGCTACTGACGGAAGTATCGATTCATGCACAATGCCACCCTATCAAGTTTTTTGTTATGCTGTTATAACCATCGCTCAACTTGAACACAATCTTTATTTACCAAATGCGCTTTAGTAAAACTGTAGCTTTTTATGCGACGGCCACCTCACGCAAAATTTCATCGATGACCTTATCCGCGGACACCCCTTCTGCACTCGCATCATAGCTAAGAATAAGACGATGCCGCAAACAATCGTGAGCAACGGCACGAACGTCATCCGGCAACACATGATCACGTCCCTGCAACCAGGCGTGAGCCCGCGAAGTGCGATCCAATGCCAGTGTTCCGCGCGGACTGGCGCCCACATGGATCCATGTCGCCAACTTATCGTTATAGCGGGATGGCTGGCGCGTCGCACTGATCAGATCCACCATATATCGCTCGATCACCTCGGTTGTTTTAACCGCCCGCACCTCTTCACGCGCCGCAAAGACAGCTTCTTGTGGTAAGGGTACTGTCTGTGTCGGTACACCTTTAGCACTTTCTTCCTCACGCACTAATCTTAAGATCGCCAACTCACTCTCATCACTCGGATGATGAATAAATACATGCATCAGAAAACGATCTTTCTGTGCTTCCGGTAATGGATAAGTACCTTCCTGTTCCACTGGATTCTGCGTTGCCAGCACCATAAATAAATCAGGCAGTATGTGGGTCTTACCTGAAACAGTAACCTGGCGTTCTTCCATAGCCTCTAATAACGCGGCTTGCACCTTTGCCGGCGCACGGTTTATTTCATCCGCGAGAATTAAATGACCAAAAATGGGGCCCGGCTGAAAGCGGAATTTACCGCCGCCGCCTTCAGAAAAATACACGTCTGAACCGGTGACATCCGACGGCAACAAATCCGGCGTAAACTGGATACGTCGAAAGTCGGATTCAATATGTTTCGACAAGGTTTTAATGGCACGGGTCTTGGCTAAGCCAGGCAGCCCCTCCATCAAAACATTACCATCAGCCAATAGTGCGATCAATAGCCGCTCAACAACCATTTCCTGACCGATAATCGATTGTGTAATTTCTTTTTGTAGTTCTTTTATTTGTTGACGACTGTTCATTTTCAAGCCGATCCTTGTAGCTGTTTCATGCCAGATAATTAATTCAATCCGCTTGCACTGACTGCCACCTCACCCGGCCGCTGCATTCCCGTGGGGATACAGCGACTGTTAAGGTGTATGGTTCGACTATGAACGCCAGCCGTTGGCTGGCTGATAATCACTTAAGCGCTCAAGTCTCCGCCGCCGCAAGCGGTAAAAAGATCTTTTTTATTTGGACCCTCCGCCCGTGCTCAGTTTTTCCATCACCTGATCAAGACTGAAACTTGCTGCTTTTTGTCTCGGCGGAAATTCTTTAAATGTATTCAGGAACTGTCCAACATATGCCTGCGCAGGAACGAGCAAATAAGCGCGGTCAATCAGCCAATCGAAATAGGTGTTAGAGGTAATCGGAGCACGCTCGTAAGGATCTCTGCGAAGATTTAGAATCAGCGGCACGCGAAGCGGCACAAATGGCTCCATCCAGACACGAAAAGTACCGGCTGTTTGTTGTTCCATAAAAACAAGCTTCCAGTCTTCATATCTTAAAGCCGTTAAATCACCATCATCTGAAAAGTAAAATATTTCCTTGCGCGGTCCCTCCCCCGCTTTACCGGTAATGTGTGGCAAAAAATTATAACCATCCAGGTGAATCTTATAGTCTCTGCCTATCGCACTGTAGCCTGACTTCATTTTTTCTTTGATATCATTTTCGCCTGCAACCGCTGCGAATGTTGGCAACCAGTCCATATGGTGCATTATTTCGTTTGAAACGGAACCGGCTTTAATTTTGCCGGGCCATTTAACCATGGCGGGAACTCTCCAGCCACCTTCCCAATTTGTGTTTTTCTCGCCACGAAAAGGCGTTGAAGCTGCATCGGGCCATGTGTTGTAGTGCGGGCCATTATCTGTACTGTAAAAAACGATTGTATTCTCAGCTATGCCAAGCTTATCCAGAAGCTTCAGGAATTTTCCAACGTGCATATCGTGTTCAACCATGCCGTCAGAATACTCGTCCTGACCAGAAATTCCCCGGTGTTCTTTTTTAACGTGGGTCCTGAAGTGCATCCTTGTCGCGTTCCACCACACAAAAAATGGCTTGCCGGCAGCCACTTGCCTTTCTATAAAATCAATTGCGGCATCACTTGTTTCATCATCAATGGTTTCCATTCTTTTCTTTGTCAGCGGACCGGTATCTTCAATTTTGCCATCAGCAAATGAATGAATTACTCCGCGCGGTCCAAATTTCTGAAGGAAAGTCTTGCCATCGGCCAACACCATATCGCCTGGGTAGTCTTCATTCTCGGGCTCTTCTTCAGCATTAAGATGGTAAAGATTTCCAAGGAACTCATCGAAACCATGGTTGGTTGGCAGATGTTCATCTTTATCGCCTAAATGGTTCTTTCCAAATTGACCGGTTGCGTAACCTTGCTTCTTGAGAACCACGGCGATCGTTGGGTCCTCCTCTTTTAACCCCAGGTCAGCACCTGGCAATCCCACCTTGCTTAACCCTGTCCTGAAAACACTCTGACCTGTAATGAATGAAGATCTACCAGCGGTACAGCTTTGTTCACCATAGTAGTCGGTAAAAATCATGCCTTCATTAGCAATACGGTCTATATTTGGCGTGCGGTAACCCATCATGCCTTTTGTGTAAGCACTGATATTGGATTGCCCGATATCATCGCCCCAGACAACAAGAATATTAGGTTTATTGGACTGAGCGTATGTGACATTCAATGCAACCATGCCTACAGTAAAAAGCAGGAAGGTTAGCAATTTTTTGCGACTATCCATTATGCGTCTCCTCGTTACAGATTAAGGGGTTTATTTGATGCTCATTATTATGTGACGGTCTAAGCCGGCTTTGGGCGTTACAGTGTTACAAGAAAATTCAATTAAACATTGTCTGGGACGACAGTTTACATGAATAAAATGGGCTGTGCCGTGTTCGCCACCACAGTTCGGTGGTAACGGGTCAATGCGCTGGCCGACGGTCACGCCGTATCGGCCCTGAGACGAATATATTTCGTTGCTGAAGCAGACTTCTGGATGGATCATTACAAGGCCTATGCAGTGATCCATCGTACTGAATTGATCGTTTATTAAATAGTATGATTATCAGCTCAACCCTATCCAAATACCGTGCACAATGTGATATGCTCAGAATGCCGCACGCGTCTAAGCATGGAAACGTATACGGTCTCTCAAAAGATACATAAAAAGTTAGTTCAGACAATTTGCTATGCGGCTTTTAAAAATTACTGTCTCGCAAATATATTAAAAGCAAGTTTTTGTAGATCAAACCAATTTAATTTCTGACGGAGCAATCAATAATGAAAAAAAATTTAACCAACATGCTGTTTCTTACAATTCTCGCTGCAGCGTTTGTGATGCCCGCATTCGCAGAAGAGGAAAACACGGCCAATAATGAAGCGGAGAGCAGCGCAGCCGTTAATCCGGATATTCTGTACGAGAAGATTGTAGCGGACAAGAAACTGCTGGTTGCAAGCAATATGAATCTGACCGATGAAGAAGAAAAAGGATTCTGGCCTGTCTACGATGCCTATCAACAGGAGTTGCAACAGATTAATCAGCGCATAGCCGAATTAATTAATGAATATGCGCTGGCCTACAATAAAGGTGCGGTATTAAACGAAACGGCACGTAAATTAATAGACGAATCGATTGCTATCGAAATGGCGGAAGTTAATCTAAAAAAATCGTATGTGCCTAAGCTCAGCAAAGTATTACCGGATGCTAAGGTGGCGCGTTACATTCAAATCGAAAATAAAATTCGAGCCATTATCCGTTATGACCTCGTTGATGCTATTCCGTTGGTGTATTAAGCAACAGTTACGTAATGTAATGGTTTTTGGTTAGCGGATAGACGGACAGAACTATTAACGGCAATTAACACTTATGAAAGGCAAGCAAATGATTTTCAGGTCGATAATTTCAGCAGCAGTATTGTTTCCGATCCTGGCCAGCGCGCCAGTGGTTGCGCAGCAGATCATTTATCCTGCAAAAGGTCAGACAGTAGAACAACAACAGAAGGATGAAGCCGAATGTTACGAGTGGGCGAAGCAGCAGACGGGCTATGATCCGGCACAATCCACGCACTATGCTGCAGCACCACCGCAGCAAAGCGCTGGCGGCGAGCGGCTCGGCGGCGCTGCGCGCGGGGCAGCAGGCGGCGCCATCATTGGCGCGATTGCCGGCGATGCCGGTAAGGGCGCCGCAATTGGTGCTGTAGGCGGAACACTTCTTGGCGGTTCAAGGCAACGTCGGCAACAGGCTGATTATGACCAGGCTGCGGCACAGCAACAACAGGCTTTAGCCCAACAGCAACAGAATTATCAACGTGCCTATACAGCTTGCTTTGAAGGTCGCGGTTACACGGTAAAATAATATTTTACGCCGTAGCAGCGCTCTATTAGATTGCTGGTGTGATTTTTTTACCGTTAATCAAATCACGATTTATAGTGGGTATAACGCGATTATTTGTAACGTTATTCTGTCGGGCCCGAATCGACAGGATAACGTTGCGGGCTGAATAGCCGGAAACGTTCTGGCTCAGCGAAGTATACGTACGCTGATTCCAGTTTATACCGGATGTTCCCTGCCTGTATTTCAGGTTTTTTAATGTTATCAACGAGATGAGTTATTTTTAGCCGTAAATGTGGCCACTAATATTATTTATCTATTTGTTGTATATATTATTAGAAATGGTATAATAGTAGCCACTAACAAAATTTGGTGTATTTTTGCAATGTACATCGATACCAGCACAGTGACAACTAAAGGCCGAACTTATAAACGCGTACTTTTGCGCGAATCATTTCGCGCTAACGGCAAAGTGAAGAAACGCACCATTGCAAATCTAAGCGCTTGT
>BQJA01000071.1 GCA_021604405.1 Nitrosomonas sp.
TATCCACTTGATAACTTACGGTTTACTGTTTTGGTGTTGACAGTAAGCCCTTATTTGGTCTGTTTGGAATGTTTTGTCTGGCAAAATAAAACTTTCTTGAAATTGACATTTCCCCAACAACTTTCGTCTAATTTCGGCGAATGTCTTTAAAAATCTGTACATTTCCATTGTAACAAGCCATAATTAAGCGATGGCGAGTAAAAACACTGTCGTAACAAAGATCCTGATTCTGCATGGCCCAAACTTAAACATGCTGGGGCTGCGTGAGCCGGAAATTTATGGTGATGTTACACTGGTCGATATTAACAGAAAATTACGTCAAGTGGCTGAGAATGCTGGTGTAAAGTTGGAGGCCTTTCAAAGTAATGCTGAAGGTGAATTGGTAGATAGAGTCCAACAGGCACTCAGTGATGGTACGGATTTTATTATCATCAATCCGGCCGCTTACACGCACACTAGTGTAGCACTGCGGGACGCGCTGGCTGCGGTAAAGTTGCCGTTTATTGAGATTCATCTTTCAAACATATTTGCACGTGAATCATTTCGCCATAAATCTTATTTTTCTGACCTGGCGGTTGGTGTCATTAGCGGTTTTGGCGCACAAGGGTATGAACTGGCGCTGGCATATGCATTAACGATGCGCTAAAAAATCTTTGTTGTCTTGTGTAAATATTTTCGTGTGTTGTGAAAATTGTGTTAGGTGTAATGCAATGATGTGGACAATGAACAACTGTTGCCGCAGATTGCTGAATTGCGAGGGCTTATGGGAGTGAATGTGTGGTTACCTGAAAACTGGGGCGGTATCTCGGGAGATTGGATATGGATTTAAGGAAAATTAAGAAATTAATTGAGCTGGTTGAAGAATCGGGTATTGCTGAGTTAGAAATCACCGAGGGTGAAGAAAAAGTACGCATAAATAAGTCCGGCGCGGTGCAAAATTATGCGATTATGCCTCCATTCATGCAGCCAGTTGCGGCGCCCGCTGAGCAAGCGCATTCGCAACAAACTCCTGCTCAGCAGACAGCGGCACCAGCGAATGAATCGTCAAGTGCACCGTCCGATCCTGCCAAATCGGCACTGCCTGAAGGACATGTCGTTAAATCACCGATGGTTGGAACGTTTTACCGTTCTTCCTCACCGGGCGCGAACCCGTTTGCAGAGGTCGGACAGACCGTAAAGGTCGGCGATACGTTATGTATTATAGAGGCAATGAAGCTGCTGAATGAGATTGAAGCAGACAAAAATGGCGTCATTAAGGCTATTATGCTGGAGAATGGACAACCGGTCGAGTATGGTGAGCCGCTGTTTATCATTCAATAAATTTCTAAGCGGTTGGCAAATAGATGCAGGAACCTGGATTGAGGTTGATTGATTAAATATGTTTGAGAAAATTCTTATCGCGAATCGTGGTGAAATTGCCTTGCGTGTTCAACGTGCCTGCCGGGCGATGAATATAAAAACTGTAGCGGTGCATTCAGAAGCGGATGCGGACGCCAAGTATGTCAAGCTGGCTGATGAATCAGTATGCATTGGACCAGCCCCGTCGGGGTTGAGTTACCTCAATATCCCCGCGATTATCAGTGCAGCGGAGGTGACTGATTCCCAGGCGATTCATCCTGGCTATGGATTTCTTTCAGAGAATGCCGATTTTGCGGAACGTGTAGAAAAAAGTGGCTTTGTGTTCATTGGGCCGCGGCCGGACAGTATTCGCACGATGGGTGATAAGGTAAGCGCCAAAAAGGCCATGAGACAGGCGGGTGTGCCTTGCGTACCTGGTTCGGAAGGTGCGTTGCCGGAGTCTATTGAAGAAATTAGAAAAATTGTCCGCGATATTGGTTATCCTGTCATTATTAAAGCTGCTGGCGGCGGGGGTGGGCGCGGCATGCGCGTGGTGCACACAGATGCCGCGTTATCGAATGCGGTGATTATGACGCGGAATGAAGCACAGGCTGCCTTTGGCAATCCGGTGGTGTATGCTGAGAAGTACCTCGAGAATCCGCGCCATATTGAGTTTCAATTGCTCGTCGATGAGCATGGCAATGCAGTTCATCTGGGTGAAAGGGACTGTTCAATGCAACGCCGTCACCAGAAAATTCTGGAGGAAGCACCTGCACCTGGCATTTCGCTGGAAACGCGCGATAAAATCGGGGTACGTTGCGCTGAAGCATGCCGCCGTATTAATTATCGTGGTGCGGGAACCTTTGAGTTCCTGTATGAAAACAATGAGTTTTACTTTATTGAAATGAATACGCGTCTGCAGGTAGAGCATCCAGTCACGGAGGCGATCACGGGAATTGATTTGGTGCAAATGCAAATTGCTATTGCCGCCGGTGAAAAGCTGCCTTTTCAGCAGAAAGATATCGAATTCAATGGTCACGCCATCGAATGCCGCATTAATGCTGAGGATCCCTACAAGTTAACACCGTCCGCAGGCCGTATTACACAATATCATGCGCCTGGCGGGCCGGGTGTTCGTGTCGACTCGCATGTTTATCATAATTATATGGTACCGCCTTATTATGACTCAATGATTGGTAAAATCATCACGTTTGGCGATACACGTGAGCAGGCTGTCGCCCGTATGCGCATTGCGTTATCAGAAATGGTGGTGGATGGAATAAAAACCAATATTCCATTACACCTTGATTTACTGTCCGATTCAACCTTTCTAAGTGATGGAGTAACAATACATTTTCTCGAACATAAGCTTGCGTTGCATAATAAGTCGAGCTAAAGAGAGACTGGCGGCAAAAGGTGTAGCATGCCTGTCAATCTCGTATAGGCAGGTGAGGTTTTAAATATGTCCTGGATTTCTTTGGTGTTCAGCGTTGACGCTGTCCATGCTGAAGTCTTGAGTGACGGTTTGCTTGAACTGGGTGCATTGTCAGTGGATATGCATGATGCGGCAGCGGGAACAATGCGTGAACAACCGCTGTTCGGCGAACCAGGCGAGCCCGCCGCGCAAATTTGGTTTGATACGGAGATTACTGCGCTCTTTTCTGAAGGCACCGATATTCCGGCAGTCATGCTGGCGGTCACACAGATTGCGCAACTGTCCCGCCAACCCGACTATCGTTTAGCGCGCATAGAAGAGCAGGACTGGGTGCGTCTCACACAGTCTCAATTCAATCCTATCCAAATATCGTCCCGCCTATGGATTGTTCCAACCTGGCATCAGCCACCTGATGCATCAGCCATAAATCTGATTCTTGACCCCGGCCTGGCTTTTGGCACAGGCAGCCATCCTACCACCAAATTATGCCTCGCCTGGCTTGATGAAAATCTACAGAAGGATGATGTGGTTCTCGATTATGGATGCGGTTCAGGAATTCTGGCAATTGCCGCATTAAAACTAGGAGCAGATCATGTTTCCGGGATTGACATTGACCGCCATGCCGTAGCGGCAAGCCGTGAAAATGCGGCGCGGAATCAATGTGATTCTCTAAAAATAAAATTCACCGTGGCGCATTGTGAAACGACAACGCAATTTGATGTGGTTGTTGCCAATATTCTTGCCAATCCATTAATGATGCTCGCGCCAATATTAGTATCCGCGACCCGTCAAGGTGGACATATTGCGCTTTCAGGAATACTCAAGGAGCAGGCAGCGGAAGTGGTGACTGCCTATGAGCAATGTTTCAATATGCAAATTGCCGGGGAAGAAGAAGGGTGGATTTTGTTGACAGGGACAAAGATATGATGTCAGTTATATGGCGCTGGTAACGCTTTGTCCCGGATGTAGAACAACTTTCCGTGTGACGCCCGCTCAGTTAAAAGCACATGGCGGTGATGTGCGATGTGGTCAATGCGGGCAAGTTTTTAATAGCTTTGCGACGCTGATTACTGTAGATGAATCGGAGATCGGTAATTCAAGTAAAGCGGCAAACAAAGATTTATCAGAAGAGAAGATAAATGCGAGCGTCGATGCCAGTAGCAATCCAATTTTGCCCGATGAGTCAGCAAAGCCACTTTCTTATTACCTGAGGCAAGAGCCAGAGCCAGAGCCTGCGACAATACCTGATCCGGCCTATAACTTTGATGTCATGCTACATGGTAAGAATCCCCGCATATGGATTATTGCGGGCATGATTTTTTTACTTTTAACGATGGCGTTAGCGGGTTACGTATACCGTGCTGAAATCTCTGCTGCACCGGGCGCGCGGCCGGTCCTGGAGCGGTTGTGTGCGATATTCTCATGTACCGTTCCGTATCCGCAGGATATCGCATTGCTTAGTATTGAATCATCGGATCTGCAAGTCGATTTGGAGAATCACCCGGACGTTGTCAGGCTGACAGCGATTATACGTAATTTTGCACCGTTTCCTCAGGCATTGCCGGCGCTTAAACTAACACTCACGGATAGCCATGATCAAACGGTTGCGAGCCATCTTTTTACCGCTAGTGAATATTTGGGCGAGGAAAAAGATTTGATTCGAGCAATTGAACCCGATATGGAAATAAATGCGCAGATTGATATTAAAAATCCCCGCCTGCATGCAACGGGTTATCGGTTATTGCTGACGTATCCGTAAGCAAGAATTCGAAGCCTAATATAGGGTGATGTATAATAAACTGCTTTTTTTAAGTGAGACTGCAACAAGCTATGAGCAAAAATAATCGTACCACCTTATTGGAAGATCTTCTTGCCCAACGAATTGCGATTCTGGATGGAGCAATGGGCACGATGATTCAAAGGCATAAACTTGAAGAAGCCGATTTCAGGGGGGAGCGTTTTGCGGATTTTCCCCATGACCTCAGAGGAAATAACGATTTATTAACATTAACACAACCGGAAATTATTCGTGGGATCCATACCGGCTATCTGGAAGCAGGTGCCGATATTATCGAAACCAACACCTTTAACTCCAATGCTGCTTCGATGGCTGATTACCACATGCAGGATTTGGTTTATGAATTAAATGTGGCCGCTGCCAAATTAGCGCGTGAAGCGATTGAGGCTATTGAGGCAAAAATTCCTGATAAACCACGTTTTGTTGCCGGAGTGATTGGGCCGACCACAAAAACCGCTTCGATATCGCCGGATGTCAACGACCCTGGTTTTCGCGGTATAACGTTTGATCAATTGGTTGCTGATTATTCAGAATCTATTCGAGGCCTGGTGGATGGCGGTGCTGATATTTTGCTGGTGGAAACGATTTTTGACTCGCTGAACTCAAAAGCGGCGCTGTTTGCGATTGACCAGTTTTTTGATAACCATGACATTCAATTACCTGTCATGATTTCGGTAACAATTACCGATGCTTCTGGCCGTACCCTCTCAGGACAAACGCCGGAAGCGTTCTGGAATTCTATTTGTCATACTCGTCCAATTTCCGTTGGTATTAATTGCGCATTGGGTGCAGAGCTGATGCGACCTTATATCGAAGAACTCTCTGGCGTCGCTAACGTATATACGAGCGTGCACCCCAATGCAGGCTTACCTAATCCATTATCAGAGACAGGTTATGACGAAACGCCGGAATACACTGCGAAACAACTCAAGGAGTTTGCGGAATCCGGTTTTGTCAATATTGTCGGTGGTTGTTGTGGCACTACGCCGGCCCATATTAAAGCGATTGCTGAGGCGGTGAGCGGCATCCCGCGACGTAAAGTGCCTGAGATTGAGAAAAAATTGCGGCTATCCGGCCTGGAGCCGCTGAATATCGGTGATGATTCGTTATTTGTAAATGTGGGCGAACGGACCAATGTGACAGGTTCAAAAGCATTCGCGCGTTTGATCCTCGGTGATGATTATGCGGAAGCGTTGAATGTTGCGCGCAGCCAAGTTGAAAATGGTGCACAGATTATCGATATCAACATGGATGAAGCGATGCTTGATTCGCAAAAAGCCATGGTAACCTTTCTTAATTTGGTGGCCGCAGAACCGGATATCTGTAAGGTGCCGATTATGCTCGATTCGAGTAAATGGACAGTAATCGAAGCCGGACTGAAATGTGTCCAGGGAAGATCTGTTATTAATTCCATCAGCATGAAAGAGGGTGAAGCGGAATTTATTCATCATGCGAAGCTTGCGCGACGCTATGGCGCGGCCGTTATCGTGATGGCATTTGATGAAGAAGGTCAAGCGGATACGTTGCAGCGCAAAATTGATATTTGTACGCGTAGTTATCGCATTCTGGTTGATCAGGTCGGTTTTCCGCCGGAAGATATCATTTTTGACCCTAATATTTTTGCAATCGCCACTGGTATTGACGAACATAATAATTATGGTGTGGATTTTATCGAGGCGACGCGGGCTATTAAGCAGAAGTTACCCTATGCCAAGGTTAGTGGTGGTGTATCGAATGTCTCATTTTCTTTCCGGGGTAATGAGCCGATCCGTGAAGCGATACATACCGCTTTTTTATATCACGCGATACAGGCCGGTTTGACAATGGGTATTGTGAATGCCGGGCAATTGGGTGTTTATTCCGACATTCCCAGTGATCTGCTTGAACGGGTTGAGGATGTAATACTCAATCGCAGCCCTGACGCAACCGAGCGTCTGGTTGACTTTGCTGAAAGCTTTAAGGGTAAGAAAAAAGAACAGGTTGAAGATCTTGCCTGGCGTGATGAGCCACTCCAACAACGCATCACGCATGCGCTTGTCAAAGGGATCGCAACTTACATTGTCGAAGATACTGAGGCAGCCAGACAAGAAATCGATGAAAAAGGCGGACGCCCAATTGAGGTGATTGAAGGGCCGCTAATGGACGGAATGAACGTCGTGGGCGATTTATTTGGTGCCGGTAAAATGTTTTTGCCGCAAGTGGTTAAATCGGCCCGGGTCATGAAACAGGCGGTCGCGCATTTGCTGCCATACATTGAAGCAGAGAAGAAATTATCGGGGGATAATAAACCCAAAGGAAAGGTTGTTGTTGCCACAGTTAAAGGCGATGTCCATGATATTGGCAAGAATATCGTGACCGTGGTGCTTCAGTGTAATAACTATGAAGTTGTCAATATGGGCGTGATGGTTCCCTGCGCACAAATTCTGGATACAGCCCGAAAAGAAAAGGTGGATATGATTGGCCTGTCAGGGTTGATTACGCCGTCATTGGAAGAAATGGCACATGTGGCAAAAGAAATGCAGCGCGAAGGTTTTACTATTCCATTGTTGATAGGTGGCGCGACAACTTCACGCGTACATACGGCTGTTAAAATCGCGCCCAATTATGAAGGGGTTGTTGTGTGGGTGCCTGACGCGAGCCGCGCTGTGGGGGTGTGCAGCAATTTATTGTCGGAGGGACTGCGGGCCGATTATGTGGAGGGGGTAAAAGTTGAGTATGAAAAAGTGCGTGCCCAGCATAAAAAGAAAAAAGGCCCTTCGCGGATTTTACCGATTGCCGAGGCACGCGCCAATGCTTCCAAAACCGATTGGAATAGCTACGACGCCGCACAACCGTCACTAACAGGTGTTCGGACACTTAATAACTATCCGCTGGATAAAATAGCCGCCACGATTGATTGGACGCCTTTTTTCCAGGCATGGGAATTGGCGGGGCGTTATCCAGCGATTTTGCAGGACAAAGTGGTGGGTGAAACAGCGACAACTTTGTTCCATGACGCTCAGACGATGCTGAAGAAAATTATTGAGCAAAAATGGCTGACCGCGAATGCGGTTATCGGACTATTTCCTGCTAACGCCGTAGGTGATGATATCGAAATTTATACCGATCAGTCACGCAGCAAAGTGGCGATGACTTATCATTGTCTGCGTCAGCAGACGGTTAAACCCACTGGTCGTCCCAACCGCAGTCTGGCTGATTTTATTGCCCCCAAGGAATCCGGTGTTAAGGATTATATTGGTGCTTTTGCCGTCGGCGCAGGTTTTGGCATAGATGAACGTGTGAAGGCTTTTGAGGATGCCAATGATGATTACAGCGCGATTATTCTGAAAGCGTTGGCAGATCGGTTAGCAGAGGCGTTTGCTGAACACATGCACATGCGTGTGCGGCGAGAATTCTGGGGTTATGCCAAGGATGAGGGTCTGACTAACGAACAGATGATCGCGGAAGAATATCGTGGTATTCGGCCTGCACCGGGGTATCCGGCCTGCCCGGATCATACGGAAAAAGGTCCGTTATTTAAGCTGCTGAACGCACAGGAAAATGCTGGCATTATTATTACGGAATCCTATGCGATGGTGCCGACGGCAGCCGTATCCGGTTTTTATTTTGCGCATCCGGCATCTACTTTTTTCGCCGTTGGGAAAATAGGCAAGGATCAAGTGGAAGATTATGCCGAGCGTAAAGGATGGACGTTGGAGCAGGCGGAAAGGTGGTTGGCCCCTGTGTTGGCATACGAACGATAGCCTGCTTGGTTTTTTAGCAAAATGCAGGCAATGAATCTATTGGGCAAAGCGAAGACGTTGCCGCTGAGCCGCTGAAGAAGTTGATTTCAATAGCGACAGAAGATCGCAGGCGCGGTCATGAACGTTGCTGATAGAATGTGTAAGCGTACAACTATCTACAAAATGTGCAGCGCTAATTTTCGGATAAGCAGCTTTCGGGCAAGTCGCCTGAATTCGCCATAGATATATTGTTGGGTGTTTTTTTTGGGGTTCACAGCATGTCAGGGGGGAGAATGTGGCGGAGATTGTTAAGTCATCATTGGAATGCGTATTGCAATCATTGCTAAAAGTGAATTGTTTGATTATTTTTTATTTTCCTTCTTGTCTTTGTGGCGGCGAATGAATACATATTAGACTAAATAAATATAATTAAATCAGTCACTTTTATATGCATAATAGCCAAATTCAGCCGACATGAGGGCGTAGTATTTGAATAATTGAATGCCGTAATTCATGTGCATTTATAGATTCTATAGCAATCGATGGCTATTACAGGTATCATTGTAATTGCAGTTCGTAAGCTGTATTTTTATTATAAGCATAAGGAATTAATTACATATGAAACTTACATCTATTTTTGCATTATTGCTCGCTTTAGCTTTGGTTGTTGGTTGTGGTGGACCTTCAGCGCCTGAATCTGCTAGTTCTGATGGTTATGGTACAACCCACGAAGGCAAAGCTGCTGAAGGTCGTAATGAACTTGAAGAATAAATCAACCTTGATAAATTATTAAGAATTGGTTTGTTGTTCTACCTTGGAAGCTTGCCATGAACAGAGTAAACTGCGATGGAAAGCTTCTGGGTAGTTCTGATAAATGTGGTTTTCGCTGGATGTCCATTCTCTTATAAATACAGTTCATTTTCTCAAGATACCCTTCTCCAATTCTTTTTTAATTTCTAACCGACTTGGTTTTTCAGGAAAAATTCTTCTACTTCAACTAGTCGCCTGGTACGTTTCATTGGCGGCAGGCTTTGCCAAATTCGCCGTCCATAGGATTTTGTAATAATCCGCGGATCGCAGATCATTAGTACCCCGCGATCCTTTTCATCACGAATTAACCGTCCCGCACCTTGTTTTAGATTGATAACTGCGCGCGGTATCTGGTACTCCATAAAAGCGTTCCGCCCTTCTTTGTTGATCTTGTCGATACGCGCCGAGAGTACCGGGTCATCAGGTGACGCAAAAGGAAGTTTGTCAATAATGACTAACGATAGCGCATCCCCTTTTACGTCGACACCTTCCCAAAAAGATTGGCTGCCGATCAACACGGCATGATCTGTTTTGCGGAATTGTTCCAGCATGTCAGAGCGCGAACGCTGTCCCTGTAGTAATAGCGGGTAGTCGAGCTGCTTTTTTTTAAAAGCCGCAAGTAATAATTCATAAATTTGTTGCATTGCACGCAGACTGGTGCATAAAAAAAATGCTCGCCCTTGACTGGCGCGTAAAACAGGCAAAGCGGCATTCACGACTGCTTCTGTATACTCACGGGTATTGGGCTCTGGTAAACCGGTCGGCACATACAGTAAAGATTGTTCGGAAAAATCAAAGGGGCTGTCCCAGCTAACAGACTTTGCGGCGTCGAGTCCCATTTCAAGGCAATAATGAGAGAAGTCATTTTTTACCGACAAAGTAGCTGAGGTAAAAACCCAGGCGCGTGGTGAAGCATTCAACTGTTTATTGAAAATTTCAGCAACTGATAATGGCGTAGCGTTCAGTTGCAGCGCTTGACTGAAAACTTCTACCCAACGGATAAATGCATCTTCCCCGTCGTGACTGTTCCATTGCTTGAGTCGTGCAAGAAGCTGTTTTGCACGTTGCCAACAATTTTCAAGTCCTTCAGCACGTTCAGCCTGGCTTTCCAACATTTCGGTTAATGTCGAGAGTTTGTCCAGCAAAATACTGAGTGTCGGATCAAAGTCAGGGTATTTCTTAACAAGGCTTAACGGTAATCGCGTATGCTCTCCAGGTATTGTCAGGCGAAAATCTCGGGTTGCCTTTTCCATCGAGGCGATCGCTTCGGGTAACGCAATGAAATCTCTGGCTTGTTGCATGGCTTCAATTGTGGTGTCACGGGCGAGTTCCAGCAGTTGGCTGGTACTTATTGATTCCCCAAAAAATAAACTGGCGGTTTCTGGTAGTTGGTGGGCTTCATCAAAGATGACGGTGTTACAGGCAGGTAATAATTCGGAGACGCCTTCATCCCGTAACATGAAATCGGCAAAAAATAAATGATGGTTCACGATGACAATATCAGATGAAAGTGCTTTTTTGCGTGCCTCCATGACAAAACATTGCTTATAATCTGGGCAGTCCGAACCCAAGCAATTTTCGCGTGTAGAAGTTACCTGTTGCCAAATGACCGCATTTTCTGGCACATTGTGCAGGCCACTTTTGTCACCGGTTTTGCTGCGTCTGGCATAGTTCTCTATCAGTTTCAGAAATTTTATTTCTTCCCGGCTAATAAAACTGATTCCATCATCACTAAGTGTTTTATTTAAATGGTAATGGCAAATATAATTAGCGCGTCCTTTCAGTAACGCAATCGTCACTGGCACTTGAAGCGCTGCGCGGATAGTTGGCACATCCCGATTGAATAGTTGATCCTGAAGGGTTTTTGTGCCAGTTGAAAGGATGACTTTGCCGCCTGCTAGTAATGCTGGTACAAGATATGCAAAGGTTTTTCCGGTACCAGTGCCGGCCTCCGCAACCAGTACACTGTTAATGGCGATTGTCTCGGCAATTGCCTGTGCCATTTCCAATTGCTGGGAACGGGCGCGATAGCCGGGTATATAACGGGATAGTATCCCGTCAGCGGAAAAAAAAGAATCAAGGCTGGACATTTAGGTTTCGTCTGCTAACAGGATTGTTGTGTTGTGTTGGGGTAAAAATGATAACCGATAATAGTAAAATAACGATTATAATCGCATTTAGCATGTCCAGTACTTTTGAAGTGAGTGCCAAGGGCTGCAATAAATCGGAATACTGGTGGACCTGGAGATAGCGGTATTACTGTTTTTAGACTGACATGCCATAGTCCAGGATTAAGATATTCACAATGAAAACAAGTTTATTCCGGTTTATTTCTCTGTTACTAGCTTTTATTTGCATTCCATTTCATGTGGTTGCAAGTGAGCCATCCGTAGTGCCGGAAAATTCAACCGATCCACATGCTCCAGTTGCCAAGCCAACAAAAAAACCGGTTTATATCGAGGCTGACCGTATCCAAGGTTACTATGAACAAGAAGTAGAAGCAGTTGGTAATGCGACATTAAGTTGTGGTGACGTAACCATGTCAGCGGAGCGAATGAAATATTTCCAAAAGACCGATGTTGCTGAAGCAATGGGTGCGGTGCGTATTGAAAGGCCCAATGATGTCATGGAGGGAGAATATCTTAAGCTTAATCTAGGAACCGAAGTCGGTCATTTGGAGCAACCAACATACCATATGAAAGACGGCAAAGGTCGAGGGACCGGGTCGGTATTGTTTTTAGAAGGCGAAGATAATTACCGGTTGAAAAAGGGTCAATATACAACCTGTCCGGCAGGAACTGATGACTGGTTTGTACGCGCTAAAGACCTGCGGATCGATAACAAAGAACAGGTCGGAACAGCCCGAAATGCAAGCCTGTTATTTAAAGATGTGCCGGTACTTTACCTGCCCTGGATGAATTTTTCATTTAGCGGAAAACGCAAGAGCGGTATGCTCGCACCGGTTATAGGCAATACGGCCAGAAGCGGTGCTGAAATTTCATTGCCATTTTATTGGAATATAGCGCCTAATGTTGATGCGACCCTGACACCGCGTATTATGTCTAAGCGTGGTCTGATATTCAATAATGAGGTGCGTTTTATGACGCGCCGTTCATGGGGTCAGGTGCATGCTAATATACTGCCGGATGACTGGATTGAAAATCGTACACGGTGGGGTGTTTCCTACAAACAAACCCATTTTATCAGCAACAGCTGGCGTGCTAATCTTGACTACAATAAAGTCTCGGACGATAATTTTGTCCGTGATCTGGCGAATAATTTAACACTAACCAGTCGGGTTAATTTGTTGCAGCGGGCTGCAGCAACTTATTTTGGTGGACTGGGTGCAGGTGGCGTGCTGAATTTTACGGCGGAAGCGCAGCGCTTTCAGACCCTCCAAGACCCGAGGTCAACATTCAGCTCACCTTATAAGCGTTTACCGCAATTTACGTTAAATGCAGTGAAGCGAAATGTTGCCGGTCTGGATTTAAATTTTTTCGGCAGCTGGGCAAATTTTTCTCATGATTCGCTGCAAGATGGTAAACGGCTGGTACTTTTCCCAAATGTCAGCATGCCTTTACATGGCTCATTTGGCTATGTTACCCCTAAGGTTGGTTTGCACTATACACGTTATGATCTTTCGTCATCAGCGACTTCGCAAATTACCAAAGCCGACCGGACCTTGCCGATAGTAAGCCTGGACAGCGGTGTGGTGTTTGACCGCGAAATGACAATACGTAATGAGCGATTCATTCAGACCTTGGAACCACGCGCTTTTTATGTTTATATTCCGTTCCAGAATCAGGATTTTTTGCCCAATTTTGATACTGCTGAGTCCGATTTCAGTTTTGCGCAGATTCTCACTGAAAATCGTTTTGTTGGAAATGACCGTATTAATGATGCAAATCAGGTTACGCTGGCGCTGACTTCACGATTTATTGAACCACGAACCGGCATGGAACGTCTGCGTATTGCGGTTGGCAAGCAATTTCTATTTTCTGATCGCCAGGTTATACTGCGCACACAACAAGTAACCAACCAGAATACCGATTTTATCGCCGCAATTTCCGGCCGTATTACTTCTACAATTAGTACCGATACCGATGTGCAATATGACCTCAACGGGTTTCAAAATGAAAAAATTCGCACGGGGATTAGTTACCGCCCTGAAATTGGAAAGGTCATCAATCTTGGATACCGTTTTACACGCGATGTGTTCGAACAAGTTGACAGTTCAATTCAATGGCCTTTCGCAGCAAATTGGCATGGCGTAGCCCGCATCAATTATTCGTTAAGAGATGATAAGCTGTTAGCAGGGCTGGCCGGGTTTGAATACAGATCTTGTTGCTGGGCATTCCGACTTGTGCTGCAACGTTTTACTACTTCTACGCAAAGGACATCCACAGCGCTTTTCGCGCAGCTTGAGTTAAATGGACTGATGGATATCGGCATCAACCCGCTGCGTGTACTTCAGGAAAGCATCCCTGGTTATACGAGAATAAATTGATGGTTTGCGTGGCAATCGATCAAGTTGCAGACTCGACACGCTTATTTTGTAAATGTTTATTGAAAAAAACTGTGTCCTGCGCGGCAACTTTTTTTTCTGTATGCATCTAAAGCTTATCTCATTATTTTTAATTAAATTCCATTCTCAGATTTTGTTAATATGAGCAAAAATGTCTTCATAAGTATTATCGCTTTATCATGCATCCTGATCTCTAAATTCGGCGTAGCACAGGTGCTGGAATCCGGGCAGGGAATGGAGCCCATGCAAGGAATAGAGCCCATACAAGGGATGGAACCCATGCAAGAACTGGATCTCTTGCAGGGACTGGAATTCACGAAGCAACCCGCGCAAGAAACGGACGATGCGCTGGTGCCAACCGAGGAATTGGATGCCTCCCAGGAGTCATTGCATGAGCTGGAGCTCCCGCAATCCACTAACAGCATTAAGTCTATCGACCATATCGTTGCAATTGTCAATGAAGAGGTTATTACGCGCCGTGAGCTGGACCGTGCGGTTGATACGACAATCAGTCAATTGGAGCAACAGGGTATTCAATTGCCTGACATTGAGGCAATAGAAAGTCAGCTAATGGAAAGCCTTATTGTCAAACGTATTCAACTGCAGCGGGCGGATGAAATTGGTTTAACGGTGAGTGACAGTGAACTTGACGAGACGATACAACGTATTGCTGATGAAAATAATATGTCGCTGCAAGCGTTTTATGCGGCTCTTGAAGAAGAAGGTGTAAATTTCAATAAATTTCGTAATGACATACGGGATGAAGTCGTTATGGTGCGGTTGAAAGAGCGTGAAGTTAATAGCCGGGTAAATGTAACTGAAGGAGAAGTTGATAATTTCCTTCGGACCCAGGAAACGTCCGCGATTGGCAATGATGAATATCTTATTGCGCATATTTTGGTGCGGGTACCGGAACATATTGATACTTTACAGATTGAAAAAAGACGTCAACGCGCTGAATCGGCATTGGCTAAACTAAATGAAGGTGTTGAGTTTGCGCAAATCGCTGCAGAATATTCCGATGCAGATGATGCAATGCGTGGTGGAGAGATGGACTGGCGACCGGTTGCGCAGATGGGGCCCAGATTCGCGGAATTATTAACTGCCCTGCAACCGGGGGAATTAACACCGATCATCCAGAGCCCCATTGGGTTTCATATACTTAAACTGCTTGACCGGCGCGCTCAGCAGGTACCCGTGGTGATTGTGGATCAGACACATGCGCGCCACATATTGATTAAAGTAAATGAATTAACTTCGGAAAGTGATGCACTGCAATTAATACGTCAGTTAAAAGAACGGATTGATAATGGTACCGATTTCGGAGAAATAGCCAGGCTCCATTCAGAGGATAACAGTGCTACAGACGGTGGTGACCTTGGATGGGTTTCACCCGGGGTCACCGTACCCGCTTTCGAAGAAGCCATGAACGCTCTGCACCCGGGAGAGATCAGTGAGCCGGTTCAAACTCAGTTCGGTTGGCACATCATACAGGTGATAGAACGCCGTTCACAGGACGTCAGTGATGAGCAGCAACGGGAAAATGCCCGCCAGGCAATTCATGCACGTAAAGCGGACGTTGTTCTCGAAGAATGGCTGCAGCAGTTGCGTGACCAGGCCTATGTTGAGAATCGGGTAGAAATCGACGCTGATAATTCAAATTTATAATTCATGAACATACTTGATGTTGTGCCAACCTTTGCACTGACCGCGGGTGAGCCTGCCGGGATTGGTCCGGATTTATGCGTTCAATTAGCGCAACAGGCATTGCCATGCAAATTGATTGTCATCGCTGACCGGGATTTGATACTGGAACGTGCCCGTCTATTAAAATTACCTTTAACCATACTTGATGGCACTTCCGTCAACATTACCCGGCATCAGGCGGGTAGCTTGCATGTATTACATATTCCTCTCAAGGTATCGTCCGTGCCTGGCAAGCTTGATCCAAACAACGCAGGCTATGTCCTCGATACCTTAAAACAAGCGGTTACTGGGTGTCTTCACGGGGAATTTGATGCCATGATTACCGCACCGGTGCACAAGGGCGTTATCAATGATGCAGGTTTTACTTTCTCCGGGCACACGGAGTATCTGTCACAGCTGACTGGTAGTCAAACCGTCATGATGCTGGTTGGCGGTAATATGCGAATTACTTTGGCAACAACCCACATGCCGCTCAAGGATGTTTCCGCAGCTATCACCGCTGAGCGCCTGGCGCGTAAGCTACGTATCATTCAACATCATCTGGTCCATGATTTTGCTATTGATAACCCTTGTATTGCTGTCGCTGCGCTTAATCCGCATGGAGGTGAATCGGGTCATTATGGAACGGAAGAAATCGATACGATTATTCCCGTCATCGATAAGCTGCGCGACGAAGGGTTTAATATACTTGGCCCAATTCCAGCCGACACCCTGTTTATTCCGTCACGATTAAAAAATTATGACTGTGTTTTAGCGATGTTCCATGACCAGGGATTACCTGTTTTGAAGCATGCCAGCTTTGGCGCCGGTGTTAATGTAACCCTTGGGTTGCCAATTATTCGCACTTCAGTTGATCATGGCACAGCACTGGATCTGGCCGGCACGGGGAATGCTGATTCAAGCAGTTTAATAGCAGCTATTGAGATGGCGCTTACATTGGCCAGCACCAGAAAAACTCGCCCTGTTGCGCCATAGAACGTGCTTATGATGCATCATCACACATGTTATGAAAATTGTTGCCTTATGCCAATGCATTAGTCATGCGTCATATTCCTCGTAAACGTTTTGGTCAGAATTTCCTGGTTGATCCGCAGGTTGTCGCCAATATTATTCAAGCGATTCATCCGCAAAAGAATGACCGCCTGGTGGAGATTGGGCCTGGATTAGGCGCGCTGACTTTACCGTTATTGCTATTGCTTGATCATTTGTATGTTGTGGAGTTAGATCGCGATCTAGTCGAACAATTGAGGCAGAAAACCCCAAAAGACAAATTAACAGTTTTTTCAGCCGATGCCCTGAAATTCGACTTTTCTGCGCTTGGTGCCAATTTAAGGGTAATTGGTAATTTGCCTTACAACATTTCTACGCCACTCTTGTTTCATCTCAGTAAATACGCAGCCAGTATTCATGATATGCATTTTATGCTGCAAAAAGAGGTCGTTGACCGAATGATTGCATTGCCTTCTTCGCATGACTATGGACGGCTTACAGTTATGTTGCAATACAGTTTTGAGATGGAACAGGTTTGCGTTGTTTCGCCTGAATCTTTCCAACCGGCGCCTAAAGTTGAATCTGCCATTGTGCGCATGTTACCGTTCAGACAGCCAGACCATGTCGCGAATAATGAAAAAGTTTTTGCGCATGTTGTTTCCAGTGCGTTTTCGCAGCGCCGCAAAACATTGCGTAATTCACTGAGTGCCTGCTTAAAACCGGCAGACTTCGCGGCAATAGATATTGATCCGGGTCAACGCGCTGAAAATTTATCGGTGGCACAGTTCGTTGCAATAGCCAATTATGTTGATGGTATTCGCTCTGCTATACCCAATCCTTTCCAATCATGAAATCGGTATAAAGTTTGTCTTCTGCGCTGCCAGCCTGCGGTTTCCAGTCATAACGCCACTTTACGACTGGTGGCAATGACATCAAAATAGACTCAGTGCGGCCACCTGATTGTAGGCCAAACAAGGTGCCACGATCCCAAACCAGATTAAATTCTACATAACGACCACGCCGATAGGCTTGGAAATCACGTTCCCGCTCACCAAATGGTATATTGATGCGGCGCTCCATAATCGGTAAGTATGCCATCAGGAAATGATCGCCGACATTTCTAGTCAGATTAAAGCAGGTTTCGAAGTCGGGTTGATTCAGATCATCAAAGAAAATACCACCAATCCCTCGCGGCTCTTGGCGATGCTTAAGATAAAAATATTCGTCACACCATTTTTTAAAGCGCGGATAACAGTCATCACCAAATGGTTGAAGTGCATCTTTGCAGGTCTGATGAAAGTGGATCGCATCTTCTTCATAACCGTAATAGGGTGTTAAATCCATTCCGCCGCCAAACCACCAGACTGAATCAGCACCTTCTTTTCGTGCTTCAAAGAAACGTATATTCATGTGAACAGTTGGTGCGTAGGGATTGCGTGGATGCAACACGAGTGACACACCCATTGCTTCAAATGAGCGACCAGATAATTCAGGCCGCGCTGCAGTAGCCGAAGCAGGTAACCCGCTACCATAAACATGAGAAAAATTGACGCCGCCACGTTCCAAAATATTGCCTTCTTCGATTACGCAGCTGGCACCGCCACCACCCTCAGGACGGTTCCATTTGTCACGGCGGAAAGACTTCCCATCCGCCTGTTCTAATCCTTTGACGATACTATCTTGCAGGTTGGTAAGATATTCTTTGACTTGCATAGTATTCATGCAGACTCCCAGTTGTTAAGCAATATTATTGTAACCATTCAGCCTGCCGCCACGATTCACCACATCGGCTGATACAAGACGATTTTATGCACGCATAAGCCGGTATTTTGTGCCTTGACTCGGCGAATTTTATAAACAATCTGAATAGCTCTGCGTTGTATTAAGTAGTCGTTATTTTTTAAACAACAAGAAAAATGTAACCATGTGTTTCATTAATTCACTATTTCTAAAAATAGCATATAAATCGATAATTCTGCCAAATAGGCAGCATTTTACCTGATGCAAAAATTTCATCCTTGATTTTCCTCAATTCAAAAGCAAATGAAGAAAACGCGCGTCTATATGGTAGACTCGCAGGATTTTTGTAATGAGTAAAAGAAATGTCCGGTAATACGTTTGGCAAACTTTTTTGCATTACTTCGTTCGGCGAATCACATGGTCCGGCCATTGGGTGTATTGTTGATGGCTGTCCGCCGGGACTGGCGCTAACGGTTGACGATATCCAGCATGAGCTGGATAGGCGCAAACCAGGTACCTCCCGTCATGTAACGCAGCGGCGGGAATCTGACAAGGTTGAAATATTATCAGGTGTTTTCGAGGGGAAGACAACGGGAACGCCGATCGCTTTGTTGATCCGCAATGAAGACCAGCGCAGTAAAGACTACAGCAAGATCATGGATGTTTTTAGGCCGGGACACGCGGATTATGTCTACTGGCAAAAATATGGCATTCGTGATTATCGGGGTGGCGGTCGTTCATCAGCCCGTGAAACGGCGGTACGGGTAGCCGGGGCTGCAATTGCAAAAATATGGTTACGGCAAAAATATGGTATAGAAATACGTGGCTATATGGCACAGTTGGGCCCGCTTGAAGTTCCTTTCAAACAATGGGGCGAGGCGAATCAAAACCCATTTTTTGCCGCCAATGCCGAGATTGTTCCTCAGCTCGAAACATTCATGGACGCGTTGCGCAAATCGGGCGATTCAGTCGGCGCGAAAATTTGTGTGATAGCTGATGGTGTCCCTGTCGGTTGGGGCGAGCCGGTTTATGACAGATTAGATGCGGAAATCGCTTATGCCATGATGAGTATTAATGCGGTAAAAGCGGTAGAAATAGGCGCTGGTTTTGCCAGTGTTGCGCAGAAAGGAACCGAGCATTCAGATGAATTGACGCCGGATGGTTTTCTTAGTAACAATGCTGGCGGGATATTGGGCGGCATTTCAACCGGTCAGTCAATCATCGTTAATGTTGCAATTAAACCAACGTCAAGTATTCGTTTAGGCCGAAGTTCAATTGATAAAAGTGGTCAGCCTGTCGTTGTCGAGACGCATGGCAGGCATGATCCTTGTGTTGGAATTCGTGCGACACCAATTGCTGAAGCAATGCT
>BQJA01000072.1 GCA_021604405.1 Nitrosomonas sp.
AGCAAAAATGCAGTGATGACTCAAATCTGGATTGCTTTATGCGTCTATTTGCTTATCGCATTTATCAAATTTAATGCAAAACTAAATTTAAGTCCAATAAGCAGTTGACTTTGTTATGAAAGTTAACGGGGCAGCAGTGATTTTGCAGACCAAATATTTTTAGGAAAAAACGCTAAGACTGGTACCCGGGGCCGGAATCGAACCGGCACGGACGCAATGTCCGAGGGATTTTAAGTCCCTTGTGTCTACCAATTTCACCACCCGGGCAATAGAAACAGTTCTTTACTTACAACACCTTAATGTTAATTACGACTTCTGTAAAGGATGTGATTATAACCTGAAAAAAGACGTTTTAGCAGGTCTATTGTGAACAGATTGTGAATATACCTTATCGTCACAGCAACGATTATACCTTATTTGCAGGTGCGATGGAGGGGGCTATGCCCTGCTTTATCTCAAGAACATTCGGTGTTTAGATTTTCTAGCAAAAATTATGGAAATCAAAAAAACTCCTTTTAAATCTATTCTGGTCTTAAAGAAACACCCTAATTTGTCGATGAAATAAGCCACTGAATAATTTTTATTCGTCATACAAAGTCAGAATAGAGAATGCAGGAGGGAATCATATGTTTGAGCAATTTCTATTGCAAGGTAGCTTATTTTCAGTGGCACTTATGGTTTATACATGTAACGTGATGCTTGAAGCTGCAAGGCTAAATAAAATTGATCCTCGCGGAATATTATATGCACCTAAAATAATTGCTCATCCCCTATCGGGCTTAATTATGTTTGCTGCTACCCCATGTATTCTTTGGCCAGCTATATATATAGGACTCTATGATGGTTGGATTGCGGGTGTTGTTGCATGGTTTATTTTGCAGGTCATTGGAGTGTTAATGTATTTTATTTTAGGAATACGATACTGCGAATTAATAGGCATCCATTTTATTCTGGCATGCATTGCTTTTCCAATTGGTTATTATCTAAGCATGTCAAGTTTCTAATGTTGTTAGAAGGATTGAATTTCAAATGCTTATTAAACTAATTGATGCAATAAATTTTATACTGGGCATACCTGCTGCCATTGCAAGAAGTATATATCTATCTTCAGTCATGCTGTACATATTATTTTTCAAAGGAAGGATTGCTTTCAATATGTACTACTATGATTTTATAAACCCCCCACCGTTGACCATAAAGGAAAGAATGAAATGAAATTTTATTGGTGCAACTATCCTAGCCTTATTGGTCATAATTCTGTTCATTTAAAATCATTTCTTGCTATCGACTCTCTCATTTATAAAAAAGCCCCAGTAATGACAGACAGATATAGAGATACTATTTTCCAAAGAAAGAAATATATATAACATAATAATTAATATATATAAATGAATGATATAGATTCAGAATATAAAATAGTTAAAGCTATAGAATTTAATAATTCTGATTTATTCGATGTACATACATGGTCTAAATATTCTGAGATTAATCAATGCGTTGACTTTATTTACAATGAACTCCTTAATAATTCTTTCAAAGGAAATAAGAAAATAAGAAAGAAGCATATAAAAGTCATTATCCTTGATTTGTATGTAAAATGGCTTAAAGACTCTGCTATGTATTCCAGTTTCTATCGGGCTAAATGGTACTACGATGATCTTGAAAGTAGATACAACAAACTTCACATATCCAAGCTTACACCCGAAATAGTTGATGCTCTTGAAAAATCAGAATATCTCACACAAATTAATGGGCGTTTTGGGCGTGAATCTGGTTTTAAATCATATATATCTAGAATGCGTGCCACTGACAAGTTAATTAACTTGATTGTAAACCAGCATCGCATTAAACCTGAAATGATAGAACGTCATCCAACTACTGAATGTATTATTCTGCGTAATTATGATGAATCAAAGAAACGTCAAGCAAATATTCCATACAATGACATAGACAATCCTCAGATAAATCAATGGCGTATTGATTTATGCGCTTATAACAATCTTCTACGAAAAACTTTTATTGATATTCCCATGTGTCCACCTGATGGCATACCTACTAAAAGTCAGGATGGAAAGACGGTTAAGATTTCACCACATGAAAAATTTGTGAGTCGAATCTTCAATAATGGCAATTGGGAAAATGGGGGTAGGTTTTATGGCGGATGGTGGCAAAGAATTCCCAGCGAATGGAGAGCCAATATTCACATATTCAACACACCAGTGGCAGAAGTTGATTATTCAGGTCTTCATATCGTTTTATTGTATGCAATGGTTGACATAACCTACACGGAAGATCCTTACCAAATAAAAGAGCTTGAACACAGCGAGAGAATGCGAAACCTTCTAAAATCAGTATTACTTGCGTCTATCAATGCAAAAGATAAGGATTCAGCCAGAAAAGCTGTTCAAAAAGAAATTAACTTCAATCCTGATGAATTTGGTTGGGTAAATAATGAAGGCTTAAATATTTCAAATATAATTGACACATTTGCTAATAAACATTCCGCTATCAAAAAATATTTTTTCTCTGGATCTGGAATTAGGTTGCAAAAAATTGATTCAATTATTGCCGAGAAAGTTATCAATCACTTTACACAAGAAGGCGAGGCTATTCTTTGTATCCATGACTCATTTCTCATTGCAGCGGATAAATTTACTGATCTCCAACTCGTTATGGCAGGAGCTTTTAACGAAGCCATGTTTAACCAAGGCATGCTTTTTGATTATGACCCCCAAATTTCTTTTAAAGGATTGAGTAAAGATGCATGGAGCATAATTATTGGACACCCTAATAAAATAGAAGCGAATGTTTCTTATCTTAAAAAAATTAAATATGAATATCCTGGATGGTATGCAAGAATGGAATCATTTAAACAAAAAGAATTTGAAGATTATTATTAATTTACAGTCTATTATGAAATTAAGAAAGCAATCAGCCTTTAATCGTTTTGCGTTCCATTCTCGCCCAATTATCTCCCCATTTAGTTTCACCGCATTGAGTGCAAACATAATCACCAGTTGACGCACCGTTATAGTACTCTTTTTCAAGATTCGGATGATCGCAAGTTTTATTTCCCCAAATTCTTCGTAGTTCCGCAGCCTTACTAGTTTGCATGTTTACTGTCTCCTGTATAAATACGCAGGGTAAAATCATAATAACAATTTTCTTGATTTCGCCAATATAATTATTTCAAAATGTTACTTAACCCTCTCAGCTTTTCTTTTTTCTTATTTGCCGTTTTTCTTCTTTTCTATTTGCTTCAATTCAGAAAATATTTCTGATTTCTGTGCATTCATTGACAGATAGTCTTTTTTTCGATGAACTTGTAACTGAGTAGCTTTTTCCAATAGTTCTTTTTCATTATCCTGTTATGGCTCTTGAATTCGAAGCAATTACTTGTAAAGTTAGCTCACTTTGGATTATTTGCGTCAAGATATGACAGTTTTATGTTTTTTCTACAAATAATATAGAGCTTGAGAATTATGTGATTTTACAAATATTTGATCAATTTTGATGTCACAAGGGCGCATTAGAATCAATTCTGAGGCGTTAAAATTACCTTGCCTATCCCAAACCATTAAAATAATATAATAATGGCTTAGAACTCCTTATATTTGATTAATGTTCAAATAGGTTATGAACTGTGCAATAATTTCTTGCATCCTGGAAAGTTTCTTTCATTTTATCTACAATTTTGGGCACCATTTTTATAGCAGCCATTTCTGCCTCTTCGAGTGTATCTATCTCAGGGTAATAATCTCCTCCCAATAATATCCATTGATCTAATAACATATGACCTTCTCTTCCGAAGCGGCTTTCAGCCACTTCTTTTAAAGTAACTTTATATTTGAGACTATAATAGGGCTTTCCATTAATTGCGAGACCATCACGGATATCAATCCTAATATCCAACTGCGCCATATCATCTGTTCCTGAAGGAAACCTTTTAGCCATTATTCCCAGTTTATTTTCTATTTCATGAATATATTGACTTTCAATAATTCGAGAAAGCTCAGACCCCTTTGTCATTTGTTTAAGTGTATAATCAAAAACGCATTCAGCTCTATTTCCACATAACCTATGCATATCCACATTCGTATCTCTAATCATATCGGTAATAGATGACACTGTAATACCGCCAATATTACAAAAGCCCATCTTTATTTTATTCTTATATTCTTGGTAGCTATCAGAACCATTATCGGCATTTGCCTTTGCACAAAATAAAATTATTAATACAATCAAAAAAGTAAAACGCACAGACTCTCCAATCAAAAGGTTTTTATATAAAAAAACAGGTGATAGATGAAGTGCAAAAAAATAGTGTCACCTATTTCTTCACGGCACATACTTGCATTTTGAAATTCGCACTCACCAAAATTCTATTTTTTTAGGTAGGTATATACTAACAAACAGGTAATACCCTATATTTCAATGGGTTGTTGTGTGCTTATTATGCAGTATTACAATCATAAACTGAATTCATCTCAACCCATTGTTTTATATTGTGTTTCTTGATTACCTCGGTGCTAGTATGCGTATTTACCTATTGCATTCATTCTTTATCGTCAAATAATTACAATTCTTTATCTAGCATGACCGTCCATCCAGTTTAGAAACCAAAGATTCTGGCCTTATGTGTGTATATCGTTGTAACATTTGAACAGATTTATGCCCGGTTATGGCTGCAACTTCTAAAACGTTTAAACCTATTTCAAAAAACTGGCTAGTAGCCTCGTGTCTCAAATCATGAAAACGTAACCCTGTAATTTCTGCTCTTTTTAATGCTGGCCGCCATGCGCCACTAATGGCATCTGGTTTTTGCGGCCATATCCAAAAGACTCTTTTGCTTTTTATGTGCTTAGGAATGTTTATCAGCGTTTCGATTGCTTTATATGACAAGGGTATGGTTCTGCTGCTGCCATTTTTAGTGTCATCAAGAAAGATGGTGCGCTTAGACAGATTGATATCAGCCCATTCCATCTTAAGAAGCTCTCCCAGTCTCATCCCTGTTTCAATAGCCATCACCACCAGAGAATAAATTTGCGGGTTTCTTGATTGCTTACAAGCTATTAACAAACGTTCTTTTTCATCATTTTCCAGTCGTCTGTTACGTGCTCTTGAAGGTTTAGGCTTACGGATATTGGTTAAAGGGTTTTCTACCGGGAAATTCCATTCCTTCTGCAAGATGGTGAACACATGCGAAATCAGGGCAAGTTCAAGTCTGACCGTTCCGGATGATACTTCTTTCAAACGAGCATCCCGGTATTTTGCAAAGTCATTGGATTTTAAGGATGATAGATTTCTTTTAGAAAAAGAATGAGCAAGCCAGTGATTAATTCGCCCTTGTTCCCGGGCATGGCTTTTTTTGTGGAGGGTAATTTCATTTCTATAGCGAATTAGAACGTCTTCAAGAGTGGTATTTTCCGCACTGCTGCGATTGATATATGTGCCTTTGTCCATCTCGGATTCTATGTATCGAATCCATATAAAGGCATCTTTCTGATTGATGAATGATTTGGATATGGGCGAATGCCCTTTCCGTCTGACTTGAGCATTCCATTTGCCGGAAGCTAACTTGCGGACTGTTGCCATTTTTCACCTCACTGTGAATAAGGTGTGAACAGCAAAGATCTGATGAAATTCTATATTGCCTAACTAATTGTTATTTAATAACAATTAGCCGAACTAAGGTGTGGTACACACCTATTTTAAGTCCCTTGTGTCTACCAATTTCACCACCCGGGCATTTGGCTTTAGTCATTTACAGCGCCAATACCAACGCTAAAACTACAAAGTAAAATTCTACCATAGTTGCGCGCAGACTTAACAATTTGGTTTTAGGAATTATAACAATAACCAGGAAGATCCGTACGATACACAGCAGGATCAACGAATTTAATGGAGGCGGGAGTCGGAATCGAACCGGCGTAGACGGCTTTGCAGGCCGCTGCATAACCACTCTGCCACCCCGCCATTGTTGCCAAACCAAGACGCTGGTTGAATCGGATACGGTTAAACAATACTTAACTTCTTGGAGCGGGAAACGAGACTCGAACTCGCGACCCCAACCTTGGCAAGGTTGTGCTCTACCAACTGAGCTATTCCCGCATTAAGAATTCCATGCGCTACTCACTACGCCGATGGAACAAAGCAGGGATTATAGAGATGCTGATTTTTTTGTCAAGAAAAGACAATCATGACAGACACCTGTACGGATTTGTTCCTGGAGAAAAACCGTGCCCGTAACATAATGTTCTTTAACTGATTCAACAAGCAATATTAGAAAGTAATATTTCTATTACAACAAGTTGCAGGGTCAGCAACATTATAGTTTAATGGATTTTAAGCTCCGACATAGTCGCCTTTTGAGATATCAGCAACATTATTCATCAGTCTGCCGTTTATGTTTATCCGATTAACTTTTATCAATTACGGACAACTGCAGTTTTTTGCGCAAACACTTTCATTCTCGGAAAACATGCGTTAGAATCCCTGATAGTTTTATGGGTGTTGCAGTCAAAGTTATGTACTGATAAGATGCACCAATCAAAATACAGGCCCGGATACAATTTAGAAATAATAAAGAAGATAACATTTTTTAAAGAACTTTAACGAAACCGCGATAATGAGTGGTGTTAAAGGTGGGAGGTCGGTACGAATCGGCTTTTGTAAGGTAAGTGAAGTAACAATCTTGACCATGAAACAAACTTTTTAAGGAGAAAGTAATTATGACTGAAGACGAAACAAAAAGAGAAGCAGCAAAAGACTCAGAAGCGTTGAAGATACTCGGCGGTTCTGTTGTTGCCTTCATTATTATTGGATTTATCATCTACAGCATGTAGGCAGATCTATCTGTAATAAATGTGCCTGCCGGCTGGCAGTTTCACTTGCTGGAAGGTAGGCACAAAGTCTGAAGAATCGTTGTCGCAAATAATTTTTTACACTGTTTACTAAAACCAGTCCGATAGATGTGGATTTATACTGGCAAATACAGTTGTTTCCAGCACATGGCAGTCTGCAGGCGATGAGCCGCTCCCCCGCAAAAATAATCATCACACCATTTATTCGCTAAGCGAATATTTCCATCAATAAATTTAAACGTCGATCAAATCTCTTGGTTTGTGTCAAGAACACTCTTACCATTAAGCATCCAACACCGACTAACCATTTGAATTAACAAACATCGCTCACCATTATCAAAAACTACCGGGTGTAATCAATCGCGTCGCCTCAGCATTCTCATCTGATTACAACTATTCACTGGCGCGCACCTGGTTTATCATATTTGTTTTATATTTTTTGAGGCGCAACATCGTGGCGGGATTAAGTAAGGACACACCTAAACCAGTAGAAATAAAATTTCACCAACAGTCGAGATTACTGGACATCACTTTTGCAGACGGCAAGTTCTTTCAGTTCACCTGCGAGTTTTTGCGCGTTCATTCGCCATCCGCGGAAGTGTGTGGTCATCATCCAGGACAAGAAATATTGCAAACCGGTAAAAAGCACGTGAATATAAAGCACATTGAACCGATAGGAAATTACGCGATTCAATTAAATTTCACGGATGGCCACAATACCGGGATATATTCATGGGATTTACTCTACAACTTTGGCCTGCATCAGGATAAAATGTGGCAGCGTTATCTGGATCGGCTAGCGCAAGCAAACGAAACCCGTGAGCCAGTTAATCCATCCAGCACCCTTTACTCTGAAAATAAAACACAATGACGAAAACAACGCACTTTGGCTTCTCTACCGTCTCCGAAACAGAAAAAGCACAAAAAGTCGCCGATGTATTCGACTCGGTAGCAGATGATTACAATTTAATGAATGACCTCATGTCCATGGGTCTGCACCGTTTATGGAAGCGCTTTGCGATTGAAACGAGCGGCGTTAAAAAAGGTGACAAAGTGCTTGATATCGCGGGAGGCACCGCTGATTTAACAACACTATTTTTGCAACATGTCGGCGAAAAGGGTGAAGTATGGCTGACCGATATCAACTATTCCATGCTGGCCATTGGTCGGGACCGCGTCTTAAACAAGGGAAAAGCCATTCCTACAGCACAATGCGACGCTGAAAAACTACCCTTCCCGGACAGTTACTTTAATTGTGTTAGCGTTGCATTTGGTCTCAGAAACATGACGCACAAGGAAATCGCGTTAAAGGAGATGCTACGTGTTTTACGGCCGGGCGGATGTGTTATTGTCCTGGAATTCTCGAAAGTCTGGGAACCATTGCGTCCGTTGTACGACACATACTCTTTCAAAATGCTGCCGGCCATGGGAAAAATTATCGCCAAAGATGCCGACAGTTACCGCTACCTTGCCGAATCGATCCGGGTCCACCCCTCTCAAGAAGCATTAAAAGAATTAATGGAACAAGTCGGTTTTGAGCGCGTGGAATATTTTAATCTGACCATAGGCGTTGTGGCATTACATCGTGGCTATAAATTTTAACGCCAGAATTTTATCAATTCGTTGTTCGCGAATTAAGGTTTGCAGCATTTTAAATTGCACCGTAATCAATCACTGCAGGATTTGATTTCTATCCTAAACTGGCCTTTGTACAAGCGCTTCAGCTACGCAATTTACCGTATGAAGTCTCGTCACGACCGCTTCCATCCGCTCTCTTGAAACACCAGGCGGCCCGACAGTTTTTTTTATCAAAACGAACGATTACACTCCGCTTATTGATTAACATGCTACTCAGTGATAATCAAAGCGCATTTAACTGGCAGGCATCGCCATTGTCTGTGCAGTATACGCCGAAATTATCTGTCTATTGACTCATTTCTTCTTCAAGATCAATCACTTCCAACTGTTGAATTTCAAATCGGAACGGCGCAGCATAAGGTGGCACGAGTTGCATCCCTGTTTTGACTTTGGAGGAAATATTCCCGTTTTCGTCGATAATAAACACCTCAGGCAATTCAAGCGCTTGAGTCGCTGAGAAATAAAATGCTGGCAAAGTGCTTTCAGGGAAACCAAGCGTCTTCCAGTTCAGCAACGCTTGTTTCTCCTCGTCACTTAACGGACCGCTCGGCGGCATATTCATAAGCTCAACTGCACGCGCTACAATCTCATCGCCAAATTGTCTCGCGGTAGCGAACGTATCAAAATTCACCCCCACAGGTGCACCACCGCGCTGCCCGGCCGGCAGTGTCGATAAATGGCAACCCAGACATTTTTGCCGGAAAATATTTGCAAGAATACCGCCATCACCTTCAAATACCGGGTTAATCTCCGCTGGCGCCGTAACTTGCGCGCCCGCCGGCAAACAATAAACCGTTACTAAAAATAACACTAATGAAAATCGCATTTTCATCTTCTCGCTCCATCGCCATGGTTTATAAAAAAAAACGCTTGACCACCGTTTTCGATGTTTAGACCGAAACCTGTACCCGTATTAAAACGGCTCAAATAAAGTGAAATTGAAAGATGATCGAATGTAAAAGTATTGAACAAATCACCTCCTTCACGAAACATCAGAACCAGGGCGCGGATTCTCAACCAGCGCTCCGCCAATTCCGCCATCCACATTTACCCAGATATGCGGTAGACCCAGTGTTTTAAGCCAGTCCGGACCTTGGTCTTCCTTGAGCATACCGATTGTCGATGCGCTGCCGGCGATAAGACAAAAATTACCCATCACACTGACCGAAGCCATGCGTTTCACCGGCCAACCCGTCTTGGGGTTAAGTACATGGCCATAACGCACGCCATTTAATGTAATACAACGCTCATAATCGCCGCTGCTGGCAAGCGCACCTGTATGCATCTCCAGTGCTTGCAAAATGCCATCGTTACTACGAGGGTGACGTATCCCGACGCGCCATGGATTGCCATTCGCATGCGGACCAATAATCTTGATATCCCCACCCAAATTAACCATGCCATGCTGTATACCAATCTCCCAGCATAAAGCGGCGGCACGATCCACCGCATATTCTTTGACAACGCCGCCAAAATCTATTTCCATGCCGGCTACCGGAAACTTAAGTACCGGCGATTGCCAGTGAAGCTTGTCCCAACCGACTTTTTCGAGCAAACCATTAATCAATGCCTCAGATGGAAAGTTACCCGATTTAAAATCCCAGGCCCGGCGTAATATCCCCGAAGTAATATCGAACAATCCATCACTCTCTCGATAACAAGTCGCCGCATAATCCAGCAATCCGGCCGTTTCTGTATCAACAGTAATGCTGCCGCCCAATGCCGCAACACGATTTATTTCAGATAGAAAGCTCGTATTGCGGTAACGTGAATAAATGGCCTCTAAGCGCTGGACATCCGCGATCGCTCGGTTTGCCGCTTGTTTCGCCTTGTTACGGGTATTCGCATAAAGCTGGATTGCACACGGGCTCCCCATTGCTTTAAAATCATAATGATATAACTTCAGATTCGACAATATTAAAAATGATAGCGCCAGGTAGCCGCCAGCGCACTTTTACGTTCAAGCCGGTAACCATTCACGTCATCCCGAATTGGCTGCAGCCATTCAAAACTTAGCTCATTGCCGACAAATTTCCCACGTGGAACTGCCGCATTAACACCAAACCCAAGGTCCCAGAACTGACCACCGTGGTTCGATGGAAAATCCATCGGCCCCGCACGCCCGTTAAAATCATTAAAATCACCATGAATGTCCCCTTGCACGGTATAAATGCCGCGCACCGATGCAGACAGCCAGTTTGTCAGGCGATATCCACCCCACGATGTCGCCTGGAAAATATCGCCCAATCGGTAACCGGATTCATTCTGGTCTTCCATACGCTTCACACCATTTAACTGCGCGCCCCAGGACCAGCGCCGATAATCACCGGCATACGTTAGGCTCGGCAAAAAATCCCAGGTCCCGCTGCCAAGCTGCATACCAAAATGAACCAAGCCGCCATCGATCTGAAAGACGCGCCTAAATTCTAAACCGGAGTCGCCGGTTGGCGCACTGAATCCCAAGCCCAAATGCATTCGATGACCCGGCACATTAAATAGTTTAACCAATGAAGACATCACAGTATCACCGACACCACCAGTAGTGTGCCCAGCAGCGCCAGAGTGCTCATGAACACCGGGTTGTGGTGGTGGCCGCCCCTCCAATTCCCGCAAATTCATATTCATATCAACAAACTTGGGCATCAGCATCAGGTTCATCCAATCGGTCGGCGCATACATAATATGGAGCATATGCATATTCATGTTCATATAACTTGGCGCAAACCGGCAATTGGTATCGTCACTGCAGCCCTGGGTCACGATTTGTTGATCACTCGCCGCGTTGTCGCCATGCAATATGTCTCCCCCTGTGCGCGCATGCATATAGCTATAACCAAACATGAATTCGCCCGCCTTGTGCAGCATATGGCCGTTCATTACACCGGCTGGCAGCGCTCCCCCATGTTGATGCGCTTGATGCGTTTGATGCGCTTGCGTATCATGCTCGGCATGTAAGCCACTACTGCCGCCACCGAGACTGTCAGAAAAGTTTAGCTTTTCAATATCAATGGTTATCGCCGCATTGGCAACATAAAAATCAAAGTCGGAGAAGCTGGTGCCGCCACCGCCACCCAGCTTTAACGAACTCTGCCGGGTATAATATTCAAAACCCGCCTGCAGTTTGATTCCTTTAGCAAACCGTTTACTTAACGTCACGCCCCCACTCAAAGAACCGAAACCAGCTAAGCGGTAATCGCTGGAAAAATCGTCTGGCAGTTCTTCCGCGTCAAATGGAATTATTTTTGGTTGCACATTCAGCATCGACTCATCAACGATATTACCGTTGCTGTCGAGTAAATTAAAGTTGTCGTCACGAAAATACTCGACATCCGGATTATTCGAATCAACCCAGATTTCCCGCCCCGACGCATCCACGGCATTGCTGTTGAAAGCTTGTTGTGTAATAAGATAAGGATCGTAAAAATCGGCGGCACCTTGTGAGAAATAACGAATTCTCGGCGTTATTGTCCAGCCATAACCCAGTGGCTGCACCCAATCCATGGTAAAGGTATTTGTATGAATCCCCCAGTCATCATAGGAAAATTTATAATCCAAATGCAATGCCGCATCAAGCGGACTGACATGCTGGACATATTTTGTACTGACCGCAAGTTGATTGCGATTACCGGGCCGCTGCTCCATCAGCGCCCGTACATCCCCCACTATTAGTGCGTCAGGGTTATCGGACAAAGTCGCCGGATCAACAAATATAACCGACATGGCTTTATACGGATTTCCCAGATATCCATCACTATGGGTATATCCAATGCTTACATCCACTAAGGACTGTTTAGTCAGAATCTGCGTCAAACCCAGATTCGCGGTAAAATCCTGACGATCTCCAATGAATATTTCCGACCCATCACGGTTTTTAATCTGGTCCGCGAACGCGTCTCGGGTTAGATAGGGCACGAGATCGTCATCCAGAATGGCGGAGATATCGCTGCTGGTGTAGCCTAAGCCGAATTTCAGACTGGTCTGCTTTTGATTAAAATCCAGCCGCCCACTGACATTACCAAAACTTGATTCGTAGTCAGGCTCCACTGAAAGTCCGCCACCAATATGCAGTGCGGCTTCATTCCATTCATAGCCCAAACCGAAATCAGCGGCATTACGGACCTCGGGCGACGCAAAAGAAAGAATTTCGACGGTCCTGGTATCTTTACCCAACACCTCGCCGGTCAGTGGGTCACGCGCAATCGGGTTTAAATCCCGGTCCAATAGAACCCGGTTATTAACCGTAGGCGATGCGCCGGAAACAACGGTACCCGATGGCGTATTCTGAAGAATTGGCCGGTTCCCATTGGCCGCAAGCGGCGCAGAAGTAACCGGTGTCGCACCCGACCAGGTGTCGCGCGTATAGCCAAAATTAAATTTTACCCGATCCGTTAGGGAAAGGCGGCCCGTCGCATGGATGACGTCCGCCATAATCGGGTCTAGTTTATTCGGAACATTATATAAATTACGTTTACCTTCCTGGTAGCGGTAATATTGAAAGCCAAAGCTGTCGGCATCCACTTCTGCGCCTTGCGCGGGCTGCAGCATCAAGCCCGGCAATACCATTGCTGCGGACGTCAGTGCCTGTAATGATTTATTTTTAGTAGAAATACGGCAGGATTGGATATCACGTGAAGGACAGCCGCTAGCTATACGCTGGCTTCTCCAGCCAGCTTGCTTACCATCCGCGCCCATGCGAGAATTTTTGCCTTGGTTAACTAGAAACAACCACAGCCACCACCGCCACCTGTGGCGTTGGTGTTTGCGGCCGCTTCACGGCTGCCAAAATTATGTGATCGCATGTAGCTTTGCAATGGGTTAGGATCTAACGCCATCTCAGGTTTGGCAAGAACACCTCGCTCCCAGGGGGCGACATTGGCGCAGCCCGTCAAATTGATACCTGCCAAAAATAGCAGGATTAAAACAATTCGCAGACTGGCCATTTGGTAATTACAGCGGTTCGGTTAACAGGTACTCAATGGCCAGCCGCAATTTCTCTGCTTCACCTGTGCGGAAGCCTTGATGGACATGCCTGATAACACCTTTACGGTCGATGAGATATGAGGTAGGCATTGCCATCACGCCAAAATCTGACACGCACTGTTTATTAGGGTCAAGCGCAATATCAAAATCTACTGGATACTTATCAAGAAACGTCTTTGCATCCGTCACTTTCTCATCCAGATTTACACCAATAATATGCAGGCCCTGATCCTTAAATTCATGTTCCAACTGATTCATAAACGGGAACGAGCGAACACAGGGCGGACACCATGACGCCCAGAAATCCACGTAAACTACTTCACCGCGTAATTCCTGCAGGCCGGCTATCGGCTTGCCATCCATTGCTGTCAACGTGCAAGAAGGCGTCGCTTCGCCTACCGAATGCGCCATTACTGAACCGCACAGCAAAATACTGCCGACTAACCCGGCCCACCACATTACAATTTTTTGTTTCATGACAATATACCACTCCTATATTATCAATGTGCTGATTACTATTGCTCGCTAACTAACTACGGCGTAAATGCAGGCTCACCAAACTGCATTACACCAATGTCTGTACCGGTGTGCACGCCAGTACGGGTATTGCAATGCCACTCAACGTCAAATTGCCTTGCCCCGGCGTCAGTTTTATTCACCATAATCCAATACGTGCCAGGCCCGCCCTGCAACGTTATAAACGGACTAAAATTAGCATCCCCCGAAACCGTGTCAGTAATGCTATTTGCTTTATTCCCTTTAAAAATCTGCAGATTCACCAACAAACCCGGTACAGGTTGAGAATTGTCTCTAATCCTGCCGATCAAGTTATCTGCCGGACCATTTCCATCGTCAAAGCAGGTAATAAACGCCACCCCGGTAAAACTTCTGCTATTACCATTTGGGTCTAACGTAGCGCCTGCATTGTGTGCACTGCTGCCAGCGGCATAACCCAACAGGCACATGGAAAAAAATATACGACTTGCTGTTTTTTTCAAGGATTGTGATTGCATCACTGAACCCTCCTTATATAATTTGCAAATTAATCAGCCGGTGGACTTGAAACCAGTCCACTTCAACTAATACTTGATCACTATTTATTATCCTTTCCAAACGGCCAATTGGCAATGTGACAAAATGTCGCACTTGAACAGCACAAAAAAACCCGGTTGCAAGCAACCGGGTAACTACCGAAAGGCAGAGTAGGCAAGGGTAATTTACTGCAATGATTCTATGGTTGTGGCCAGACCTGTTGACCATTGATTTTAACCGGCATGTCACGTTCCATTTGTGCTGCAGAAGGAACAATGCGGACGGCAACACCCTCACCACAACTCTCTGGCAGTGGATTGGCGACCAAGTCACGCACGACCTTGTATGAAGCTGGAAAAGTCCAATCAGGCGCATCATACGGACTGCCAACACCAGGCGCCGTCCAGAAGTCAACATTCGGATCATCCGGATCTGCGGCATTGATTTCCGACATTGTCGTCATATTGCAGATATTGGCAATCGCCGGTACGAAGGTGACACTCGTTGCACACGACTCAGGCTGAATGGCTATCGCGGTAATATTGATTGGCAGTTGTGCAACCCAGTTATGCGCCGGCAAACTACCGTCAGCCGCCCAGAATCCAAGCGGATTATTTAACGGGTCCAGGATAAATTCTTGCACATTAAATACATCGTTGGTTTTAATCAAGCGAATAAAAGGTGGATTAACGATATGATTTAACGCATTATCCCCTGTTGCTGTTTCAAAGGTGGCAAAATCGTCGGTTGACGTTTGCACCGTGGCATCCGTGGTATCCGGCAGAAAAAAGACATTGCCGATTACCGGATTATCGGTACAGCCATGCGGAATATTCACAGCGGTTGAGGTTGTGCCATGCGCTGAAGAACTTTCTTGAGTAACCGGGACCGATAAACGGGTATGCGACAGAACGTTCTGGCTCGCTGTCATCATCAGCACTGCTGATCCGACACATGCTGATAATAATTTAGTATTAGACAAGCTCATGATTATCTCCTAATTGTTTTTTATTGGTATCAGTGAAATGGAAATTAACAGCAGCCAGACGACAGCCTGGCTATTAACTAACCTTATTTTCAAAATCGATTTGGCCGTATTCTTTGTTGCTGAATACTGACAATACTATTAATTAAAACTGGCGCATGATCAATGCGGCAAATTGTCGCATTGAGACAACCACCACCCTAACCAGTTATTTTATTGGAATTTCTTATAGCCGCATTTGCAACAACTTCGGCAATTTGCCGCATTCCAATAGCCATGGCATACCGTTAGAATGCGCAGATCAGAAACAAAAACACATCAGCGCGCGTTTGGAATCCGTTGAATCAGGTTGCTCTTTTGATTCCCTGTTACCGCCAATTTTCTATTGTATCGCATCGCTTGACCTTCCCATTTCCCTGTAATTCCGGCTCCTTGTTTCCCTTACTTACGTCGATAAATATTGCATGAGTACCAGATGACTAAAGTCATAATATTATTCTTTATTTCCGGTTGCACTACACTGATTTATGAAATTTTGTGGATGCGGGAGCTTGGTCTGTTATTTGGCAATACCGCTCATGCGGCAGCCGTGACACTCAGTGCGTTTTTTATCGGCCTGGCGATCGGTGGAAAAGTATGGGGCAAGTATTCGCAGAAGCTAGCGCACCCGCTGCGCACGTATGGTTTGATTGAATTAGGGGTCAGCTTTGCTGCATTAGGCTATTTTTTATTAATTCCAGCCTATCAACAGCTCTACCCGTTTTTGTATGCAAATTTTTCTGGCCATGAACATTTTTTTCTCGCCATTAAATTTGCCCTTGCCATGGTATTTTTGTTTCCCGCGGCATTTTTGATCGGTGGCACATTACCGGTCATGAGCCAGTATATTGCACGGGATATTGATTCCATGAGCCGTAAAGTCTCCATTCTTTATGCAGTTAATATCCTGGGAGCGAGTGTTGGTGCATTGGCCGCCGGTTTTTACCTGCCGATAATTTTTGGCATCAAGCTCGCCTACTTACTTGCCGTAGGGATCACTGCATTGGTTGGCCTAATTGCAATTATTGCATCGAAAAAAGCGGATTATGCGATGAGTAATGCTTCTGAACAGGAAAATCATCAACCTTCCGAAGCAAAGAGTCTCCTGATCAGCGGAAAACTCGGCATAACCGAGTTAGGAATCTTATCTGCATTATCCGGTTTTTTTACGTTAGCCTTGCAGGTACTTTGGATCCGAATGTTTTCTCAGGTATTGCAGAATTCGGTATATACCTTCTCGATCATTGTGGTGGTGTTTCTGATCATGCTCGCAGCCGCGGCAGTTTTGGCCAACAGCTTGATCCGCTCGCGTTTTTTGCCAATAAAAAGCCTGACATTTTTTATGCTGTCAGGTGCTGTCCTTACCGCGTTTACGCCGTTCATTTTCGACAGATTAACTAACGGATTGCAGTTTTATATGCATACGCTGCCATGGGCGGCTTATCTGCCGCAGGTTTTTGGCCTGGCTTTTTTAGTTATGGCCCCCCCTTTATTGTGCCTGGGCAGCATATTTCCACTCATTCTTCGTCTTGCCGAGTCATGTGGCCATGCAACCGGTAAAACAGTCGGAGAAATGGCGGCGGTAAATACCTGGGGCGCTGCAGCAGGCGCAGTAGCCGCAGGATTCTTTTTGCTGGACCAGCTTGGTTTATGGAACAGCATCTATTTTATAACGTTGCTCTACAGCGCCGTTTCTATCTATTTGCTGATCAGATTACTGGCTGTTTTTGGTAAACGCGCTTTAAGATTTTCAACCGTAGCACTCAGTTTATTGATTGCCACAACGTTAACGGTCATCAATTCAAAAAAACTACCTGAGGTTAATCTTGATTTTGTCGAAGACAAACAAATTGTGTTGGACACCTTTGAAGGCAGTGCTGCGACGGTCGCGGTCATCGAACGCCAAGGCCGCATATCCGACCGCTATATGGTGATGAATAATACCTATATACTCGGCGGCAGTAATGATGGTGAATATGTCGCATTATTGCAAGGCAGTCTGCCGTTAATGCTGCATAAAAACCCAAAAAATGTTTTTTTTCTGGGAATGGAAACGGGTATCAGTGTTGCAGAGGCGTTACCATTTCCACTCGAAACGATCACCGTCACTGAGCTTGTACCAGAAGTCATCCTGGCATCAAAAATCCACTTTTCACCGTATCTGGATGGGTTGTTTTCCGATCCGCGGGTAAATATTTTAGCGGAAGACGGCCGTAATTACCTGTACGCAACCGAGCAAAGCTTTGATGTCATCATCGGCGACTTATTTTCTGCCGTGGAAGGCAGGAACCAGTAATCTGTATTCTCTGGAACACTTTCAAACGATCCGCAACAGCCTTACACAAGATGGTGTTTTTATGCAGTGGCTACCGCCAGGTCAAATCACATTCAGTGAATTTGCGACGATCAGTCGAACAATGCTTAAAGCTTTTCCCCAGGTAACGCTGTGGCGTGGTGATTTTAGCCCAAACCGGTCGATAATCGGATTATTGGGACATAAACGTCAATCGGCTATTCACCATACGGCCGCCGTATTAGAAATTCCAAGACCTGAATACAATAACGCAACGATTCCTTTATTAGCCCATTACGCCGGCAGCCTGGCTGCGGAATCATTTTCTGAGTACCCAATCAATACGGATGACCGGCCGATCATTGAATATCGTGCGCCAATTGTCAATCAAAATGCCAGTGCACGGCTGACAACTTATTTTACAGGCGCAAATCTGATACGTTATATGGTTAAAAACAATCAAGCATTCCCTTACGAAGACGATGCTTTTCTTACTTAATTGCCGCCTGACATCAGGTTGATGACGCAAGCAGGTTTGCATTTGCATCGTAAAGGCGTACTGGAATGGCGGCAGCAATATCAGTTTGCTGATACCGCCTACCAAATGTTTAAAGCAGCCTATAAAAACTCGACGGAAAAGATAGTTTCAGAACATTTCAAGTTACGATCAAATTAAAAAATAATGACTCATTTAATAAACGTATAAGTCATGGTCTCTGGAAAGTCAAAAACATCATCAAAATCACCATCGAGGTTACTATCTTCTTTCCAGACAAACTGATTGTTCTGGACTTCATAGTGTATTAAATAATCGCTTTTAGCGCAGTAATCCGCTGGCGACGGCAAGGCGCGCAGAAGAAACAAGCGGCATCAAAATCTGAGGAGTAGAGTTGGAATGTCGCGCTGGAGAAGACCGACACATCACTGGTGCTAATACGCCCGTATTTTAGCGTGGTCATGGGTTACGTTGGCGACATTGGTGAGTCCGTGGTAACGGACATCCCGTTTGAAAGAG
>BQJA01000073.1 GCA_021604405.1 Nitrosomonas sp.
TAGCAAATGCGCGTAAAATAGGGCAAACGGATTACATTTCAAGAAGTGGGAAGGGTACCGAAGTGGTCATAACGGCGCTGACTCGAAATCAGTTGGTCAGGGTAACTTGGCACGTGGGTTCGAATCCCACTCCTTCCGCCAGAGATATATCCAGTGATACCAAATAATACCTAAATAACCTTTTAAAACAAATCAGTTAAGCCTATCCTGGCTAACCCTTGGCAACCTTAGCAAATGCGGGTAACATTCGCAAATACGGGTAAGTTTTACGGGTAAGTTTTTTCAGCCGATATTTTTACCCGTATTTATACGGGGATCTGGGATGAAACTTACTGACACCATTATCAAAGCAGCAAAGCCAAAGGATAAGCGTTACTCACTGCCTGACGGTAATGGCCTGCTTTTATGGGTGCAGCCAAATGGCAAGAAATCCTGGCGCTATCGTTACTATTTCCAAGGTAAAGAAAAAATGCTGTCACTTGGTTTCTACCCTGGCCAGTCATTAAAGAAGGCACGCGAACAGCTAGCGCAGTTTAAAGAACAACTGGCCCAGGGCATCGACCCGTCAATACACAGGCAGGAACAAAAGCAATTAGCAACCATTGCTAAGGGCAATAGCTTCGAGTCGGTAACGCGTGACTGGTGGAGCCACTGGAGTACAGCCAGGACGCCACGACATGCTGGCTACGTTATCCGGCGAATGGAGGCGGATATATTCCCTGTTCTTGGTAATAAGCCTATTAATGAGATAACCGCCCCGCTATTATTAATGGCTATTAAAAAGATAGAGGCACGCGGCGCTGTAGACATAGCGAAACGGGCATTAAGTACATGCGGCCAGGTGTTTAGATATGCCGTTGCCCATGGCCTGGCTGAGCGCAATCCTGCAGCCGATATAAAGCCTTCTGACGTGCTAAAACCAACCAAGAAAACCAATTACGCAAGACTGGACCAGCGCGAACTGCCGGAGCTATTGCGAAAGATTGACAATTACGACGGCCAGCCTTTGACACGTTACGCACTGCAATTAATGGCACTGACTTTTGTACGGACCAGTGAATTGATAGGCGCCAGGTGGGACGAGATCGACGGCAAATTATGGCGGATACCTGCCGAGCGCATGAAGATGAAGACGCCGCATATCGTGCCCCTGTCAAGCCAGGCTATAACCCTACTGGATAAGATCAAAGAAATAGCAGGCGGCCCGCTGTTATTCCCTGGCGAACGCCGGGAAGGTAAGGCCATGAGTAACAACACAATTCTATATGCACTGTATAGAATGGGGTATCACAGCCGCATGACTGGTCACGGTTTCAGAGGTATCGCCTCCACCATCCTGCACGAACAGGGCTACCCACACGAACACATTGAACTGCAGCTGGCGCACACAAGACGCAATGCCGTCTCTGCTGCATACGATCACGCCGTTTACCTTGAGCCACGCGCCAGAATGATGCAAGACTGGGCCAACTGGTTAGAGAAGGTACGGGCTGGCTGAGGTTTGCGGGAAGTGAAAAATATTATCTTTATTTCTGCAGGGTCCAGGTTCGCCCCCGATTAAACCGATAATTGCAAAGTTATACCCGTAGGTATCTTTACGCCCGCAGTCAGAGCACTGAATCTGGCGCCTGCAATTGAATAGTCAGAGCACTGAATCTGGTGCCTGCAGTTGAATTGTTCCAGGTGCCTGCCAGTTTCAAGGTACTGTGCAAGAAATTGGCAATAGAGATTGCCGGGTGGGATAAGAGAATACGAAAACGCCCAGCTTTTAAGGGCCGGGCGCCAAGGAGATGCAATGTGCTCGCTATGTTGTAAAGCTGCAAAACAAATTATACAGGTTCGATCGAAAACGAGCGAGTATCTAATCCAGTTGGGTGGTAGTGGTAGGTGCAGGTGTCAAAGGCCTGGATAATTGCGCCTGCTTATTGATGGGTCCAGGGTTTTTGCTTGAATAGCGCAAGTTTTAGCGTTATTTTCGGCTAACTGAAAATAAAGTGAAAAATAATTTCAGAGGGAAAGTGCTTGATTTTGTTGGGGAGGTGCCAAAAAAGTGTGAACCAATTGAAAAACAACGGCTTGCGTACGCACGTAACCTAGCGTATAGTGTGATTACGCAAGGGGATACACCACCGATGTTGACGCACCGGTGGCGTGTAAAGAAAATCCGACCAGGATAATTTCTCTTTTAGCCAGTTTGTTTTCTGACAACATGCATATTAAATACATGTGTATGTAATGTCAAGGCATTTTTCAAACTTGGCTATTAGCTCCCCTATTTTTTATTTTAAATTATGGAGTTGACAGCCATGTCGCACAGTAAATTAGACCCAAACACCCCAATCCCACTCACTGGAAAATCACGCTGGGCACGTATTGCGCCGCATATTCCAGTGTCGCGCGAAGTTTTTCGCAAATTAGGTGACAAAGGCCGGGCGCCGCTACCGATACGTTTAACGCTCCGGTGCTCGGTTTTTGACAACGCAGAAATTCACAGATGGTTAGCTGATCCAGCTAAGTACCGCGCTAAAAAATAAGGGGATTTGAAAATGGAAGATAAAAAGATAGGGCCCGGACGGGAACCGGGCACCAGAGAAAACACACGTACTAAGCTACCCCATGATTATACACAAAAACCGGCAATAATTACAAGCACACATGCATTTGCTAGTGGAGTAGGTGTCAGCCAGAACAAGGCGTTAACCCAAATAACGCTAGAAGCTTTTCGTCAGTGTGTCGATAACCCGGCTCGCTCAGCTAAAAAAGATGCGCCATTTTTTATGGTGTCTAGTCTGCCCACCCGAGCAATCGATAAACAAAAAGTAAAAGGTATGTTCTCGGCTATTACCGGGGATATCGATAAGAACCCAATCGGCATCGATGGTGTAGTTGAGATAGTTGAAAAACTATGTCCAGGTGGTGATTACGAAATATACACCACGGCTAGTGCGACGGAAGCTAACCAGAAATTGCGAATAGTCGTATTCCTGGACAAGACCATGTCTTTCCAAGACTGGCTGCCTGCCCAACGTAAATTCAATGATCTTTTGGCTGACCATAGCCTCGAGCCTGACCGCGTAACCGAACGCGCCAATCAAATATTTTTCTTACCCAATGCGGGCGGTGAAATATATAAGAAGGCGTACCGTCGCGATAATAAGTTTCTTGATCCAAATGCTTTTCTTGCGGGGCCCGTTGATGATTGCTCCGATCTCATAGGCGACGATGAGCCCGCAGCTAGTCCAACAGAATCCGACGATGATTTAAGCGACCTTATTGGCGATGACACGCCAGAAGACAATTCTGGTGTAAAAGACTACGCCAAAGCGCTGTTAAATAGCTTACGAGAAGCAGAGCCGGGTACACGTAACGACACCTTAAATAATACGGCCTATTTGTTGTTTGGATTGGTGAAGGGTAAGCAGTTGGATTATGGCCAGGTGCATAGTGCTTTGCATTCAGCGGCCTTACAGATAGGTTTAGAGCCTGGAGAAATTACAGCGACCATGGAGAGTGCCTGGCGTGGCGCAGAACCTGATACCAACGACTATTCACCGCCTGATGATAGTGATTTGCCTATGCTGGACCCGGTGGATGATGCCAATTCCTTACTTTTTGATAAATTTATTCTTAATGGCACATCATCGAAAATGGAGGCGCAAATGTTAGACGACAAATTTGTCTTACCTGGTATCGCATTACGAGGACAAGCCACAACTATCTATGCTAAACCTAACGCTGGCAAGACCTTATTAACTATTTACCTGCTTATAGAAGCGATCAAGGCAGGCGAGATAAACGGCCAGAATGTGTTTTATATCAATGCTGATGATAATCATAAGGGGTTGGTGCAGAAAACCAAAATAGCCGAGCAATCCGGGTTCAAAATGCTCGCACCTGACCATGAAGGCTTCAAGTCTAAAGACTTTCTAAAGATGTTGCAGCAGGCAACTGAGGAAGGCCAGGCGCCTAATATTATTCTTATCCTTGACACATTAAAAAAGTTTACGGAACTGATGGACAAAAGAGTGGCATCCGGTTTTATGCGCGTGGTGCGATCCTTCATTTCCAAGGGTGGCACATTGATCATGCTGGCCCACGTCAATAAGAACCGGGACCAAAATGGAAAAGCAGTCGCAGGAGGCACGTCGGACATTAAAGATGATTGTGATTGCGTTTACATACTCGACATCGTTAACGATACGCCTAGTAAATATCTAGTCAAATTTACAAAAGATAAGGCGCGGGGAAATGTTGTAGAAGAAGTTTCGTATAGCTATGCCAAGTCGCCGGGCAGTTACCAGAAGCTGCTGGAGTCTGTCAGACCAGAAACGCAGGCCAGTACCAATAAGACTCCAGATCTGCGGGAGGTAATAGCCAGCCATATCCAGGCGGGTACCTGTACGAAAGTGGAGTTAATTAAATCTGTAATGGCTGAAACAGGAGTAGCCCGCCGGACGGTTATCAAGACACTTGACATACACACTGGTGACGAATGGTTAAACGGAGACCGCTGGACTTATGAGATCGGCGACCGCAATGCAAGATTTTACAAGTTAATTGATGAGGAATTGCCAGATATTGGGGACCTGTAGTTCAAATTTACCACTTTTTAGGGGGGTGTCTATATTTGGTAATTTTGGTAATTTTGGGAAACTGGATTTTAACAGGGGCCAGCTTTGTACTTTTTACTTACTGTACTTTCTAACTTATAACTGTAACTTACTGTTTCTGTTTAGTTTGCCAAAATTACCAAACTTACCATAATTACCAATATTATTATATTTACCATAAATACCATAAATAGAGGGGTATGAGCAACTGGCAAACTGGAAACAGGCAAAACCACTTGCAAAGTTTTACATGCAAAGTTTTACATGCAAAGTTTTACACGATATGAAGCGGCAAATGCATCAAAAAATAGCAATACAGGGAAGCTGGACACTGGGAAATCACAGTACAGAACGGCCACCCGGCGCCAAAAACCGATAGAAACATGAATAAACAAGCACTTACATAACTTTTTACGATAGGAAACTGAAAAATGAAGATAGACCACGTACAAATAGCGAACTCAATTATTGAAAGCGTAGGCACTGGGAATATGCTGGCCACAGACTCAGCGACATGGGAGTGGGACGGTTACAAATGGTGGCGAATACCCGCCGAAGAAGAGAGGTATGCGGTGCGCGACCGGATACGGCAGTACACTGAAAACCCTTGCTCTAGTGAAGTGGACAAAGTAGTCGAGGCCATCCACGCCGCAACGGCTAAGGCAAACCATAAATTTAATATTGGCAACCCCACGACGATAAGCGTCGAGAATGGCGAGGTGTCGCTGGGCAAAACGGGCATTTGGACCTTATACCCGCACAACCGCGAACACTACCGCACCGTTGAGATACCAGTTACCTACGACCCTACGGCAACGGCGCCACGTTTTGAACAATTCATGCGTGAGATATTTAAAGGCGACGCCGACGCCAGTGAAAAGACCAAGGCAATACTAGAAATGATGGCCTACACGCTCATGACCCACACCAAGCATAAACGATTCATCATTTTATTGGGCAATGGCGCGAACGGTAAAAGCGTATTGACGCACGTATTGCAGGGCTTATGTGGCTTTGAGAATATAGCCGGGGTGCACCCGTCGGTTTTAAGCAAACTATCTATGCGGGCGCGCTTACACCTAAAGCTCGCCAATTTCGCAAACGTGGGCCGAGGCAAAGCACTGGACGGCGCATTGATAGAAAGTTTTGTTTCAGGCGAACCGATGACCGTTAGGCATAAATTCCAGAAACCTTTCAATATGGAGCCATTCGCCACCCTATGGTTCGAGGCAAACCGCATGCCTAAAACGCAGGACCACTCCGACGCACTACTCCGCCGCACCCTGGTAGTACCGTTTAATAACGCGTTCAAAAATGAAGACAGCGACTGGAAACTTAAAGCTAAGTTACTACGAGAGTTACCCGGCATTTTAAACCTGGCACTGGCCGCCTACTCAAACGCGGTGCTGAATGGCTTCACAACACCGGATAGTTGCATCGCCGCACGTGCTGAATGGCTAAGCACCCCCGCCCAAACATCTGACAGACGGCCAGGGACTTACGAGACAGCCTCAAATTGAAGATAAATATATTGCGGCAGGGGTTAGTGTAGGTCGATCACTTTTAGCGGCTCATTTGGCCCTGTATGAAGCCCATGGCGTATTGAAGAATAAGCCAGCGCCCAGGAACCGGCACCAACACCCCAACTGGCTAACGCAATTAGTAGATTAGAGACGTGGACACCCTGACTAATGCACCTGACTGACTAATGCACACCAACTGGACAAGGCATACCCGATACACAAGGAAAAATAGCAAATAGTCCTTTATAGCCAAAGAAAGTGGCATAACCGTACGTTTTAAACGTAACTAACAATTTTTAACAATGTAAGATAATGGTCATGCGTTGGCAATGATCCATAGCAATAAAACGCCAGGTAGCTATAAATACCAGCGATTATATCTAAATTACCTGTGCAGTTTAATATAGTAAAAAGAAAGAAGCAACAATTTTATGCAGACAAACGCAATTATTTTTAATTAGGATTATTTAACAATGACATATCCATATAAAAACGCGAAGGATGTAGACGTAGCGATAGCAGCCGCAGCGCTTCCTGCTACTGGGATGGCCAGGTGGAATCGCATAGCGCCTCATATCCCGGTCAGCAAGGAAAAATTTAGACAGCTATATAAAGAAGGCCGTGCCCCGCAACCGCAGCGCATGGGATTACGCTGTACGTTCTTCGATCTGGTGGAGGTACACCGATTCATTGCTAACCCGATTACCTATCGCGTACCGGAGGCTGACAAATGATCAACAGGTTGAAAAATGATTACATGCTGGCGCAGAGAATCTTGCAAATGTTGGTACTGACGAACGTTGTATCGTGTGGACTGCTACTAATAATTGTAAGTAAAGTTTCAAATTGAAATAAGTTTATGATTTGCAAAATAATTTTGGAAAATATTTTTTGTTCGTCGGGTCCTTCCTGGGCTTCCAGAGATACGGTGGCGAAGCAGCCCGAGAAAGCACTCAAAATCCAATTTTTTAAATAGGTTCACACTACGGAGAATTTCATTATGCAAAAAAGAACCGATGAAGACATAAAGCAAGAAGCCGAGCAATTGCATGGGCAAATATCGATGTACCGAGCCGAGTTGGCAGCACTGGAAAAGAAAGGGCGAGACATTTATGACGATAGCGACGGGCAAATATTAGGTGTCAGGCGAAAAATGGCATCCCTTCTACTTCACCAACGAGCACTGGGTGAAGAAATGAAAAAACGCATTCCCAAAGATAATCGGGTAGAAGATTTGTCGGATCGGAGGGATCGAAAATGCTAACCGATATCCAGAAACAACAGCACCGGCGGTTAGTTATTCTCGACAAAGAAGCCCTGGACATCGATACAGCAATTATCGAGGCCAGGCGCGACCAAAGAAATATTCGAGAAAGATTGAGATTATTGCGGAAAGCTGGCAAAAATATCTTTGACCTGTCAGATCCTTTGATTTTCCGATTGCGCAAAGCCCTGTCGCGACTAGCCAAGCACATCGACGAACTAGGCCGGGACCTGGCCGACAACTGGAGTGCGAAGCGAGAACTCACCGGGTGGTATGAGCGGAGGATGTTTGAAATGAAAGATGCCGAAAGGCGTGCGCGAAACCCGCAGCCACCGCCGCGAAACCCCCAGGCACGCGTTGCGCTGCTACTGTTTCGAGAACGACCGGCGTCCAAACGTGAAGTTATAAGAAAACGATTTGAGGAAATTAAACGAAATACCTTAAGAAAAAGGAGTTAAGAAAATGGCAACTGTAACAAATACCCGCGACGTGAGATTACTGGCTACGAGCCCCAGGACTTTACCCGTTACGCTTCCTGACACGACGACGACATCAGGGGATCACACGGGCACCCTAGATGGATCCGCACAGACAAATTTCCAGAATAGCCAGGTGACACTTTCAAGCACTGGGCAATTGTTAAACGCTGGCGGAGGTCAATTAACTGACGGGCAATTCATAAATAATCTGAACGCGGGCAATATATCCACGGGTACTCTGTTTGCTGACAGGCTGGCCAGTGGTTCTATAAGTGCCGTTAAGATAGCCACTGGTGCAGTGACCAGTGATAAGTTATTCGCGAACTCGGTCACAAGTACCAAGATTCAGTCACTGGCGGTCACAAGTAGCAAGATAGCAGCGGATGCCGTTACCACAAATAAAATCGCGGCCAATGCCGTGACTGCGGATAGGATTAATACCAATGCAGTCACGAGCGATAAGATCCTGGCCAATGCCGTCACGGCTGACAAGATTAATACTAATGCTGTGACCAGTGACAAAATTGTCGCAAATGCGATTACCGCTGCAAAAATTGACGTATCTACCCTCTCGGCTATCACAGCCAATTTGGGAACTGTAAATGCTGGCTCTATCACTGGCTCGGCAGATATCAATATAACTGGACGCGGACAGTTTTCTGGAAATTATACTGATGGAACCGGGAACAATGCATCTTTGCACGCTAATAGTTCTAAAGGTGCCACATTCGGCGTGTTTGCCCGTGCCGGCCTGGCAGGCGTTGGCGTAATTGGCACCTCGGACGGCAGCGGCAGGACGGGCGTAACTGGATCATGCACGGTATCAGGTGGCTTCGGTGTTAAAGCCGTTGGTACGGGTGGATCCACTGCCCTGGACGTTAATGGTCCCATTACCATATCCACGCAGACAATCAGTAATTTGACAGCCGGAAACGCCGTTAATGCGGCGAATGCTACTAACGCCAGCAATGCGGCTGAGTTAGGAGGCGTGGACGATTCTGGCTGGGCAAGAATACTGGTCACCGATAGCGGCTCTGCTGCCGCATCATCACACGGCTTCGTGCTTACTTCAACTGTGTCGGGTGTCCGCACTCGTGCAACTGGTGGGAGAAATGTCGTTATCGAGTCCTTTTCGGATGAAAGGCTTAAATTTGATATCAGACCCGAAACCCTTGGCCTGTCCTTCATAAACAAACTGGAACCGCAGCAATTCAGGACAAAGAGGAATCCAGAACAAGTCCAGCACGGTCTTATTGCCCAGCAGGTTAAAAAGCACGTGCCTAGCGATTCCGACGCACTGGCTGTAACACACGAAGACGGGATGATGGGCGTGGACTATATCAGCCTGGTATCTGTGCTGGTCAAGGCAGTTCAGGAGTTAAGTTCGGAAGTCGCCGACCTGAAAAAACAGGTGGAGGAATCGCGCAATGGCTAAGAAAAAGATTACTAAATATTTTAGTAATAGCGATTTGCGCTGGGTAGAGGCGCTGTACACCGTGATGAAATCTTACCCAGGGTTTTATATGCCCAATGTGTTTACCTACGGCACGCGTGAATATTATGCGGTGTATGAGCAAATGTATCGCGAGTTTGCGAGGGCGAATCGGTCAAAGTACCGCGACCGCAATAGTCTAAGTACTGCTGTTCATGAGACTGGGCATGCCGTCGTCGGTGCTGCCAGTCGCTGGGAGGTATACAGAGCAACGATCATCCCAAGTAAAAACCGGGCGGGCCATGTGAGTTACACGCCTGAAAGCGAAAACGCCCCGGATATTGAAGAAAGGGAATTGATACAAGATCATAAGCCCATGCCAGATCAGCTTGAGATACGCAGAGATTTGGTAATCACAGCTGCGGGTTTTGTTGCAGAGCATGACTACTTGGGGAGGTATTCAACTGCGTATCATGAAAAGCTAATTGTTTATTTCCAGACGCGCTACCTGGATGAGCAAGAACAAAAACCAGCAATGACCAACTGGCACCACTTCACAGACTGGACAAGTCGAATAATTAAGGAAAACAGTAAATTATTTGAATTGACCCTGGCCGACATTCTGGCCAATAAGGACTTATCCGAAAATGGGAGGCAGCATTTAAACAAGACTGCAAGAACGCAAGAAGTAAATCTATTTTTTAACTAAGGAGAATGTATATGTTTGATGCAATTGAAAAACAAGAAGCACCGACCCAAGACTATTTTGATGCGGCTTTATTACGTAGTCGTAATATCCAGACCATAGCGGGACGGCGGTACGTGGTAATTGGTAGAGGCGAAAGCTTTTATTATCAAAAGTACGACCAGGGGCGCCCGATGGGTGGTGTGGGATTCTCAAAAGCCAACATACCTTTTACAGGTTGCGAGAGTGTCGAAGTCGGAGAGGACTCAGACGGTATCGACCCAGTGCATCTCCAAGAATTAATAGCAGGCGAGCGGATTTTTGACGCGAAAAGCATCGACCAGGTAGCCCGGCAGCATCTAACCCTGGAGCAAGCTATGTCTGATCAGTTATTTGTATTTGCAACCAATGACAAACCTGGACATAAGCGACTTTATTTTATGCGAAAAGGCCGGTTAATGATGCAAAATCCAGTTTTTGTAAAAGTCAAAAGCGGCGAGATTGAAGCTGGGCTATGGATGTTTGCATTTAACCAGACTGGCAGCCCTGAGTATTCAATTGTCGATTTGACCAAGAAAAACAAACTGTTTTAATCCTTGCAGCCCGCCCCTTGTGGCGGGTTTTTTTTTAATGCCAGGCTGCTGGCAACTACATGAACATACAATGAAAACTAATACAAGCCCTATAAACTTTCCACCTGGGTTAGCCGGTGATATCGCCCACTACATTTTTAAGAGTGTTCGCAGGCCCGTTAATTCATTCGCTATTGCAGGAGCCCTGTCTACCCTGGCATGTTTGAACCGCAACCGGGCATATGTTAAGCCGAGCAACACGCCATTGAATTTATATGCGTGCCTTACGAGCGCCAATGACGATGAAAAAGATCACACGCGCCATGCCGTCAGTCACCTGCTACATGAATCTGGTGTTCCAATTCCGGAGAAATTCGCCAGTACCATAGCGTTATTAAGAACATTGGAAACCGATAAAGAAGCGTTTCTAATGCTTGCGGGTTTCGACGCCCACCTGCAAAACGCGCTATCAAGGCGAGGCAGCGATGCCCAAAAGGATTTCATTCGAGAATTGGTCTTGTTAAGCGACTTGGGCCGGTCCTACTACACTGGCAAGGTGTTTGCCAGCGACAGGCCTCGCATAGGCCGCATAAACCAGCCTTATGTCAATCTACTGGCGACGGCCAACCCATTGGTGTTACGTGGTAGAATCACGGCAGAATCGGCAGACAATAACCTTTTTAATTGCACATTGTTTGTGCCAGTTAGTGAAGAAAATCCGGTAAATAGGGCGCCTGATTCGACCATTAGCAAGGCACTAGACAAAAGACTGACTGAAGCAATGGCGGCTGTATATCCCGGCAACTGGGCCCTCGAGTATGAACCGGGGGGCGCGCGCATTGCTGGCAGCTTTAGCCAATGGGGTGCCCAAGTCTGGGCCGTTTCTCAATTTGTGGGCAACTGCAGAAAATCAAGCAATTAAAATTGCAGGGCTAATCGCACTAGGCGATGGCCTGTTAATTAAACGCGAGTATGTGCAGTGGGCGTGGGACTTCGTTTATCAATGTACCGCGGCAACAAACAAAACCCTGGAGAAAAGCGAATAATTTTTGATCGTAGCCAATGGGTGCTAAGATATTTAGTCTAAAAATAGGCAACATTCTAATTGACAGCGGCGCAATGTAAGTATATTTTAGCAAAACGCTAATTATTGAACGACCGATTGATTAAGTAATCTAACAAGTAGCCCGATAATTATAACCTATTGAATTAAATTTATAAGGAGACCGTATATCATGAATAAACGCTTAAAACATATGGTCCAGGGTATCGGCAGCTTGGTGGACATATCACCAAACACAAACTATGAACGCTATGTGCCCTACCATAGCAGCAAGGAAAGAATGGAAGCCGCATGGAATCGTACAGGTAAGCACTTAGGGAAAGCTATAAAAAAAGTGTCTAATGAGCAAAAGCAGAAATAGTCAACCTGCCAATACGAGACGAAACAATGCATTACAAAAGAATGATTCGAAACAACTGGCAGTAACACAACAATACTCAGGGCCTATACCACCACCTAGTATTCTTGAAGGTTTCGAGAGAATAGCTCCAGGTTCTGCGGAGCGTATCCTAAGAATGGCGGAACAAGACAGCGAACACCAACGGGCTATCGAAAAACTTGCTTTAACATCCAGATTCAAAGAAGTGCAGCGCGGGCAGATATTCGGCCTAATAGCGGTCGTATGTGCTCTAACAACATGCGCTATTGCGATTTACTTAGGATCAGAAAATACAGCCATGATAATAGGCAGCACAACAATTGTTAGTCTTGCTGCCGCTTTCATTGTAGGCCGTTACAAGCAATCTGATTAATCTATCAGCAACACCCTTTAACCAACCCTGCCTAATGCGGGGTTTTTTATTGTCTGATACACAAATAACTGAGCAATCTGCGACTATTCATGGATTAATTAAAAGGCCATATCTTTTATGCTGGGGATTTTTCGTTAGAGTCTATGAAAATTCTGCTCTTATTAATAATGCCTACTCTGGCATTTGCCCATGGCGGCGCTGTAGATGACCAAGGCGGACACTTTAACCGCAAAGACAATACTTACCATTGCCATAAAGAGCCTTGCTTCTCGATTCACAAGCAAGCAGAAGAAGCCTTTAGGCAGGCCGATCCCAGTACTTACAGCAGAGTTTATTATCGTAAAGACTGGCCGCACTGGATAGATACCGATGGCGACTGCCAAAACACGCGCCAGGAGCTTTTAATCGCCACAAGTGAAGCACCGGTCCAGTTCAAGAATAATAAACGCTGTACGGTAACGCAAGGCCTATGGTATGGGGTGTATACAGGCCAAGTATTCAGCAAAGCCTCAGACGTTGATATTGATCACGTAGTACCATTGGCGCACGCTCATAGACACGGTGCAGCAGACTGGACACGTAAGCAGCGTAGAGCCTTTGCAAATGACATTGATAATCTGCTGGTTGTGGACGATTCGGCCAATCAATCAAAATCAGACCAGGCGCCACATGAATGGCTACCACCTAATCAAAATTATTGGTGTGAGTATGGCAAGCGCTGGGAGCGAGTTAAGGATAAATATGGACTGCGTTATGGTGACCAGGAGCGGATTGCATTGAATCGGCTTGCTGAGACTTGTTTTTAGTAACTGACAAAATAGCGCAAAACTCTTTTTAAAATAGGTAATGTTTGACGTAACCGAGCGGCGGCGGCGGCGGTTGATGTTGACTTCAGATACCGCATGAATCGCCGCCCTGGTTCACGCCATGGCTATCCCTCATTATAAAACACGAGTGAAGTCATTAATCCGTAAAACAACGCTTCTGCGGACATGTCTCCCCAATGGCCGTGGCCGACCGCATTTCGACCGAATTTGATTCGTTCACCGAGATCGGCGACCGTCATTTGACCTATAACCAGTGTTGGTGTTGGGTACAGAGCATTATCCAGTACGGTGAAATGCTGCACAACGGGTTGTGATTGATCGAATTTCATAATCTTGTAGGCGAGTGCGACGTCGGATATTCTGCTGTAGTTGAGGCGACTATCTTCGATTGCTGATTGAGCGACCTGTTGCTTGGCCGGTGACACCCATGTTCCGTCGTCGTTGAGTTTACTGGAAAGCACGCGGAAGTAGAATTCAAAACGGGTTACCAAGTAGACAGCGGCAATTGCCGCCGGCGGCGATGTAAACATGTTGGACGCCACCATGTCGAGAGCGTAGGCCACATGTTTGATGTATCGATCGGGAAAGATATTTGAGGGTTGAGCTGTCGTCATTTTCGCCGCAGTTTCCTTCAGGTATCGATGAACATCGGACGTGCCGTTAAACGCGCCCACCCTGTTGCAACAAGAGCTGATGTAATCGACGGCGATTAGCGAACGATCTGCTGCCGTATCTGTGTCAGTCATGAGACGTTTAAGTGTTCGTTGGAAAGGGTCGATCTTTGAAGTAACGCACCCAGTGCCCTGTTAAGCGATTTCATTAGATAAACTCCAAAAATACTTTTGATAATACCGTCTTTCGCTCTTCAAGCAATGGCGTGACCTCAGAAGTTATACGTGGATCGCCGTTTATGCGACGCACAAAAATCGGGATCGTCAAGAATAGCGTGTCGTTATGCTCTGCATATGCAGCTAGTGCGATTCTTGCTACATGGCCTAGTCGATCCTCACCATATACTGCCTTCATCTCAGACGGAAGATCTTCTTCAGACTGATCATCGAAAATCTTGAAATAGGCTGCTTCTGCGAACATAAGTGCTTGCTTTTGTTTCGCCTTTGGGAGAATTGAGCAAATAATGTCTCGAACAATGCTTCCCATAAGAAATGATGTTTCACAGGTAAGGACATTGCTTGGTACGCTAGTTTTTCTAAACAGCGACGCCACTTCCCAGCATTTATCTGGGTCAATGGCCGTAACCATAAGATTCCAGCACAACTCATCCAGCAAAGGAACTTCCTTCTTCCTCCAAAAAAATAGATTCATTGTATTCATGTCCCTTACGTAGTCGCCCAACAAGTAATTATTCAGTTTCTGTATATCCACTACCCTATTTGAATGAACGGCAAAAAAGTTGCTACCTTTATTAAGTTTGCTAACTGTCGCGAATCATCCTAAACGATAGTCAGATCTTCAGGACATGGCGCTACAGCGATCAGGAACGAATTGCATTAAATTGAATTGCTGAGAATTGCTTTTGAATGGTTGACCAAGGGAAACCCAGGACCGTCTAGCACCTGCATGGCTCTTTCAGAAGTGAGCCCCACTGGATTAAGCCACCATCGCGCCATATTTCCCGGTACGTTTCTAACGAGTTCGGCACCTACAGAATCCGCCTAACTATATACCTGGAAAATATACGGGTAAAAGTACGGGTAAATTATCACTCACAAAAACCGGATCCCTTATATATAAACACTATCAGGCTATAATATGACTGCCACTCCTTCCGCCAGATAACTGTTCATAGCAATCCAAGGCAATCCTTAAGGCCAAGTAAGTAGCGGGTTTTTAGTAATATTGTTGTCCGTATTTATCCTGTAATGTCCGCTTGCATCCATTTTAAAATAGGGGTAACTTTGGGGGTAATATTTTTTATCCTGCAAAAGTTACCCCGCTATGGCCGAAAAGTATAAAGACGCACGTTACAAAAACGCTAAATCCGAAGGAAAAAAGATAACCAAGTTATATGATGGTAACGGGCTTTTCCTTTGGGTATATGAAGATGGGCGCAAGTATTGGCGAATGCGCTACAGGATGCATGGAAAGGAAAAATTATTATCACTGGGCGTTTATCCAACCGTTAGCCTAAGCCAGGCCAGGGAACAGGCACGGGCAGAAAATACTAAGATAAGAAATGATATTGACCCTTCAATTGAACGCCGCATAAAAAAACAACAAAGCAAAGAAGCAGCATTAAACAATTTTGAGATAGTTGCACGTGAGTGGTATCAGAAGCAAGTACATACCTGGGTAGCTAGTCACGCAAAAGATGTGTTACGTAGATTGGAAGCAAATGTATTTCCTTATATCGGGTTGCAGCCTATCAGCAAGATTGAAGCCCCGGAGCTGTTAAACATGATTCGTGTTATGGAGCATCGCGGCGCCTATGATCTGGCGCATCGGGTGCTGCAAGTATGCGGTCAAGTATTTCGCTATGGTGTCGTTACCGGTCGTTGCAGCCGTGATCCAGCGGCCGACCTGAAAGGTGCACTAACACCCCATAAGAAAAAGAACCAAGCGGCGGTTAAACCTGAAGAATTGCCGGATTTATTAAAAGCAATAGCCACCTATGACACCATTGGCGACAGACAAACGCAACTGGCATTACAGTTATTAGCCCATACGTTTGTACGCACCAATGAATTGATTAGTGCTAAATGGTCTGAATTTGATCTGGATGACGCTTTATGGACGGTACCTGCTGAACGCATGAAAAAACGAAATGAGCATATCGTGCCACTGACAAATCGGGTAATGGAGATAATCCGTGAATTAAAGATCATTGCCGGAGATAGCCGCTACTGTTGCCTGGCCGCAATGCTAACAAATCAATTAGCAACAACACACTGTTGTATGCATTGTATCGCTTGGGGTACAAAAGCAAAATGACTGGACACGGATTCCGAGCGGTTGCCTCCACCATTCTAAATGAATCGGGGTTTAATCCTGATGCAATTGAAAGACAGTTAGCGCACTGCGAAAACAACGCAATCAGGGGTGCGTACAACCGGGCAAAATATTTGCCGCAGCGTATTGAAATCATGAACTGGTGGAGTGACTATATTACAAGTTTAGAAAACGGCGCAACTGTCATTTCATTGTTCAAAAAGTCAGAATAAATCATCAGCTAAATTATGTTTTTTGCAACATTGAACAACAAATAAACCACTATCGGATGCAAACTTGTGGCGCGTGATTTTCTTGTCGCCACCCCTTACGGCACGGGTGATTTTACTTTATCTTTTAATCAACAATTCCACCCCACTGTTTTTTTGGTCGGGAAAGTCGGTAAAGTCGGGAGGAATTACCGAAACCGTTGACACAATTAGTTTGTAGTGTATTCGACTTTTCAAAACCGGCATCAAAGAAGTCGGGATTATCCCGACTTCTTCCCTAATTTCGGTGGTTTTCACGTTTTTCAAGACCATTTTCGGCTTGTTTTTCTAGTGCATTCCAACAAACTTTTCCATGTTTTTTTGCCCAATGAAATTTCAAGATAAGACATACAACACTCCACTTTGAGACAAGAATAATGTGTGTGTTGACACCGATCGAAAATTGACCATGTAATTCACGTACCCTGCTTAAATTTTGAGCAGGAGAATTTTAGAGGTGATTACCATGGTTATGTAAGCATAAGATACGGCGGATGTTTTACCGAGCTCATCTGTCGATTAATGAAATTTAACGACGCACGAGTTTGTCACGGAACACGATCAAGAAGTGGTTGAAAGCGCCAAGTGACAGCGCAGTGAAATATCAAAGAGTGAAGAAGCCTGGCAAGCTGACACCGTTTGAGTCCAAGTTATTGTTGGTGCAATCAAGGTGGTCAGAGTAAATCGGCGTATGGGCCGTTGAAGTTTGCCCTGGGTGAAGCTTTTCAGTTTGACTGGAGCGAAGAGTGGCTGGTGGTCGGTAGCATTTACCGTAAAGTGTTGGCTGCGCACACCAAGCTATGCCAGTCGTGCTTTCATGTGGTCGGGCTACCCGTCACAAAGTCACGAGATGCTGTTTGATGCCCATACCCGTGCATTCACAGCTTTTGGCGGGATACCGAAACGCGGCATTTATGACAGCATGAAGACGACCGTGGACAAAGTGTCCAAAGGCAATGGGCGTGTGGTAAATACGCGTTTCTTTGCGATGACGTCGCATTACCTGTTCGATCCAGACTTTTGTAATGTTGCTTCCGGCTGGGAGAAAGGTGTTGTCGAGAAGAATGTTGAGGATATGCGCCGCCGCATCTGGAATGAAACCAAACAGCAGCAGTTCAGTTCATTCGAAGATTTGAACAGATGGTTAGAAGCACGCTGCCGAGTGCTGTGGTCTGAAATTCAGCATCCGGATTATGCGGGCATCACCCTTGCCGATGCACTGGAACAAGAGCAACTATATTTGATGCCAATGCCAATGCCAATGCCAATGCCAATGCCAACACTGTTCGATGGCTATATCGAAGTATTGGCACGTGTATCCAGTATTTGTCTGGTCACATTGCAGCGCAACCGGTATTCCGTTCCCTGTTGTCTGGCCAATCAGATGGTGGCCGTTCATCAGTATGCTGACCGCATCAAGATAGTCTGCGACAATACCATGGCAGCCGGTCATTTTCGATTGCTTGATTGCGATCAGGTCAGCTATAACTGGCAACATTATATTCCGGTCATTGAGAAGAAACCGGGCGCCTTACGCAATGGCGCACCATTTGTAGAATTACCAGCACCCTTCCTGCAGTTACAGACAGCACTACGGCGTAAAAAATGCAAAAGTACTCAGTCTGGTACCAACATATGGACTAGAAGCGGTGCTGGTCGCTGTTGAATTGGTACTCGAATCCAGCGTACCCAGTGCCGAGCATGTCTCCAAAGCCATGCAGCCCAAGGTCAGAAGCAGCTAAATAATATCTGGCAGGCAGAAACCCGTGAACAGGCTTATGATGCATTTGAGCGCTGTATTGAGGGATTCAGTCGGAAATATCCAAAAGCGATGGACTGCCTGGCCAAAGACAAAGCTTCCATGCTGGCTTTCTATGACTATCCTATTGAAAATTGGCAGCATATCAGAACCGCCAATCCGGTCGAATCCGTCTTTGCAACCATCAGATTGAGAACGACCAAAACCAAGAATTGCGGCAGCCGGGCAACAACATTGGCTATGGTATTTAAATTAATAGAAACAGCCCAGAAAAAATGGTTCCGGTTAAGGGGCTACAAGCTATTAGCGGATGTCGTCAGCGGTGTTAAATTTGTTAATGGTATTAAACAACGGTGTCCGGTGTCATGTTGATCAAAGGCTAACGTATTCGATACGAAGCGGCACATAATACCGGAGAAAGTCCTGCAAACAGCATTGAATGAAAAATGCTCCAGTGGTAATTGAATGGCTCTATAAGCGCGACAGA
>BQJA01000074.1 GCA_021604405.1 Nitrosomonas sp.
GCCTTGTCCACCACAACATGCTTTTTCGGGCTGACTGAATATGCCTTGTAAAGCAAATATAGCCGCACGGTCACTCCCGTATTTTGGCTCAAAAACCCTGTCAAGTACTTTTTTCACTTTTTTACGCTGAATAATTACAAATATTTTTTGACTCAATTGTCGTAAGGTGGTTTTCAGATTAATACATCAATGCGGTTTTTGACTGCATCTACCCCATAAAATTATTTTGAAATATTAATTAAACCATTCTGTTATTGACGTTTTTCTTCTTGGACATTTACTTTAATAAATTATCTCCCTGATTTTTAGTCTGATATTTTTCCTAACTGAATGAAATTGCGTTCATATCTTTTTAACGAGCGATTCAATTTGTAATTTTGATTGACAAATAAATAATTTCTTCACGAATTATTCACATTTGCTGTGCTAAATTTCGTTGCGCTGTATCAAGATAAAATTTTACTCAAAGATAATTCAGATCTCACATACTCAGGAGGGACAGTTTTATATGACTGATCAAACGCAAAATAAGCCGGCTTCGGGCGGCGAACCGGCAATAAATCCGGGAGAAGATGCGGTTCTTACTGCCGATAAACATTTTGGCGCGGCTGCGTTCCAAAAAAAATATTTATTTCGCGATACTGCAGCCGGGATTATTACCGGCACGATGGCAATTCCGCTTTCTATCGGTATTGCGATTATGTCCGATTATCCGATCAAGGTCGGGCTGGCTACGGTGGTTTTCGCCTGTATCATCGGATGGATTAACGCCTGGATCCGGCCAGGTAACTATATCGGTTGTCCGGGTATTGCCGCAGGTCTGGCGCCGGCGCTTGCCTTAGGTGTTGCTTCCTTCGGCATGGAAAATATGGCGTTTTGTATTTTTCTGACGTCTGCGATGCAGGCAGTGTGCTGGCATTTTAACTGGCAGAAATATTTGCTTGTCGCGGTGCCGGTATACCTGGTTGAAGGATTATTAGCCGGGATTGGTCTGAAGATTATGCTGAAGTTTTTTGAATTTACCTATGAACTGCCGGAAGAAGCAGTTGGCGATACATTCTGGAACGCTGCACGTTATCAAATGGTGACGATTTCCGCGATCGGGTTTGCAGTATTTCTGTTTCTGTTCGCCAAATATAAAGACATACAACCGGCCATCGCTTATTTCGTGTTGATTTTTGGTGGTGCAGCAGTGGCACTGTTTGTCGAAGTACCAATGATTTACGTGGAAGATATTGACCTTTATTTGCGCCTCCCATTACCACATGAGGATGCGACCATATGGATGTTGTTCTTAATGGTGCTCTTCTGCCTCATGCTGGCGACGATTGATGTGATTGAACAGGTAATGAGTAACGCCGCTATTGAGAAAATTGATCCATTAAAACGCAAATGTAACAGCAACAACAGCCTGCTGGCGATTTGGATTGCAAACATGGGCTCAAGCTTCTTTGGCGGCATGACCAACCTGGATGGTCTGGCTAAGAGCACGACGAACCGATTGGCCGGTGCCTACACCAAATTCTCATTGATTCTCATCGCCATAGTTGTTGGTTTCTTTATCATGAATACGCAATATCTAGACTATCTGCCGAAGTTTGCGTTAGCGGCAATCATGATTTTCTCTGGCTACAAAATGATTGCTGGTCTGGCGCATGTCACCCATTACGGGCCGTATGCTTTGATGTTGGCAATTCTGTGTGGTTTGCTGGTGTTCGAATTAGGCATTTTTGAAGGCTTGTTGATTGCGATGGTGGTTCATGCGCTTGTTCACTTTATGGTGTATACCATGCATGACAAAATGGAGACTAAATCGGTCATCAGACGTTACTTCGAGAACCTGAAGAAAGACAGCACCAATTTGCAGTAATTCTTCAACACTGATGACTAGCTAGTTGCACTACACAGTTAGTCGCGGGGCAGACTGGTCAGCCTGCCCTTTCCAAAATTGAATGATTATAAAGGAGAAACCGAATGTACAAAAAAATCATGGTAGCTGTTGACGGGAGTGAAACAGCCAAGCAGGCACTGGCTGAAGCGGAAAATATCGCCAATACTTATAACGCAACCTTATGCATCGTCCATTCAATTGGCGGTGATACGGAAGCAGACAGGCAAAAGGGAAATGAAATACTGGCACAGGCCAAAACTCAAGTACAAGCGCTGACCGTTGAGTCACGCCTGCTGGAAGCTGAGGCCGAATATGGTCTAAATGGGATTACTGAAGCCATAGCCAAAGCAGTCGCTGAGTGGAGTGCCGATTTGGTGGTCGTGGGAACCGCTAACCGCCGTGGTCTGGAACGCTTTTTTGTCGGTTCAGTCGCCGAACAACTGGTTTCAAAGGTAGACGCATCGATATTATTGGTTCGCCCACAAAATTAGCATCATGAACATCTGAGTGAATACGGCTTAAAGTGTGAAAAAAGAACAAATAATAACAGCGTTTCTGCCGCGTTGTTCTACCTGTTGGATGTTGTCCAATTCATTTGCGGGATATATATGCCTAGGCTTGTTTGATTTATTAATCAGGCTTTCAGGCTTATATAGCCGCATTTTTTTATTGTGTTGTCGTTGTCAACATACGGACAATCCGATTGTTAGAATGTCTGGTCTGCCGAACACCCTGGCTTTCCACGTCATGCAACCGCACAACAAAAACGCATAAAGGTCATAATATGGGGATACTCAGCGTACTACTTTTGACGCCGGCGTTTGGAATATTGGTGTTGGCTTTTATGCCGCGGGAAAAAACAAACCAAATTCGTTTGCTGGCCAATATTTTTGCAGCAATTGCCTTTCTTCTTAGCTGCTGGTTGGTTGCTATTTACGATATTCATGATAGTGCATTGCAGTTTGAAGAACAGTTTGTTCTAAACCCGAAACTGGGTACAGCCATTGCGCTCGGGGTAGATGGTTTGTCATTGCCAATGGTGGTTTTGGCAACATTATTGACGACCATTGCTTTGCTTGCTTCCTTTAATATATCAAACAGTATTAAAGGTTATTATATCAGCATGCTGTTGTTGGAATTCGGCATGGTGGGTGTTTTTCTTTCCCAGGATTGGTCGCTGTTTTATATTTTCTGGGAGTTGACACTGATTCCGCTATTCATTCTGATTGCCTTATGGGGCGGCAAACGCCGTAATGTAGCCAGTATCAATTTCGTTTTGTATACCATGGGCGGGTCAATTTTCATGCTGGTAAGCTTGCTGGCAATCAATCAATATATGCCGGAACATGGCGGCACGCTAATGTCATCCATGACAATTGCTGCGCAAAGTATGCCGCCGGATGAACAGTTCTGGGTGTTAATGGGTTTTTTGATCGGATTTGGCGTCAAAATGCCCGTTTTTCCGTTGCATGGCTGGTTGCCGCTGGCGCATGTTGAAGCGCCCAGCCCGGTCAGTATCTTACTTTCAGGTATTTTACTGAAAATGGGCGCCTACGGTTTAATTCGTGTTGTCGTGATGCTGCCAGAAGCTACGCTAGTCGTGCAGCCCTATCTGCTTTTTATTGCTTTGTTTGGCATGATTTATGGCGGCGTGCTGGCCTGGCGCCAAACCGATTTAAAAGCGCTGGTTGCTTATTCTTCGGTAAGTCACATGGGCATTGTTCTGCTTGGCATAGCTTGCTTGAATTTTACTGGATTGACAGGCGCTGTCCTGCAAATGACTGCGCATGGCCTGGTGGCTGGCGCACTGTTTCTGTTGGTGGGTTTGCTGTATGAACGTACAAATACCCGAAACATTCTCGATTACAGCTCGCTGGTGCAGGTTATGCCGCGTTTTGCGTTGTTTATGACGATTACGTTATTTGCGGCCATGGGTTTGCCAGGCACCGTTGGTTTCGTTGCTGAAGTGCACGCGGTGATCGGCGGGTATCAGCAATGGGGCAATTTAATGCTGTTTCTTGGTCTGAGCATTTTAATCAGTGCGGCCTATGCGATGCGAACGATTGGTATGTTATTTACCGGACCCGTTAAACCAGAAATGCGCGAAATTGAAGATCTAAAAATTTACGAGTTGACTGCGGCTTGTATTCTGGTTGCATTTATTGTGCTGTTTGGATTGTGGCCTGCTCCGTTAATAGATTTGTCGGTGGAGACCATAACCCATATGAGCGATATTATCAGTCAAAGTATTCAATAGGTTTAATAAATATGACTTCTGAAGCTCTTGATCCACGTGAACTAATAAATAAAACGATCCATCATCTGGATCACGTTTTGCCAGGCCAGGGTCCTATTCATGAATTTGTTCATCACAATACTATCCATGGCTTTCAGCATCTGCCATTTGAAAAAGCATTAGCTGAATATGAAGCATTGACTGGCACTTTTGGCTACTTGCCAGAATCGCAAAGCCGTGAACTGTATAAGCAAAACAGGATAACCGATGAAGATTTGTTTGCGATACTTTCGCATGCAAATGAATTACAGGCTGAACAAGTGATTTATCAGTCAAGTGACCTGACTGTTCAGAAAAAAGACATTTATCGAATTGCTTTGGTTCACGAATTACCGACGCTCACGATCAGCCAATTGAATTGGTTGATCGAGGAAATGAATGTGCTTGAAATTATTCAGGATGATATTTCAGATCAGGCACGTGCACGGATACTTTCGTCTGAGTCTGATCAGCGTGTTGTTGTACGGCAACTCTGGGAGAGCATTCTTCATATGCTGGATATCGAATTGACGGATTTGCATCCTGAAAATATGCTCGATTTGTCTGAAGAGCAGGCAAAAGACTGGCTCAAAAAGATTGATAACAGTCTGGCGCGAGATGAGGATATGCCGGTTCATCAAAAAGTGAGAATGGATGCAGAAGCCAAGTTGGAGGAAATGGTGGCGCAGATTGGTGACACAATCACATTACGTGGCTTTGTCAAAGCATTAAGTGGCATTGACATTCTTTACTCAATTCGGCCGCAGATGATTCGTATTTGTGCTTCGGTTCTGGATGAAGGTGTTGCGGCATGGCAGTTGCCAGATCGAAGTACATTGGGGCTTTATGCAGCCTGGCGCGCTACATTTCAGTATGACGCAAATCCTTTTCTGCATGACTTGCCGGATTGGCAACGCATTGTTAGCGAAACACCAGAGGATCCAGTAGATTGCATAATTTTGCAACTGACGGAAATGGAGATTCCGAAGGAAAAATGGGATGGTTATTTGCAGCGGCTGGCACTTGAGTTACCGGGCTGGTCCGGTTTAATCAATTGGCGGCAAAATCATCCAGAATATCAGACAGAAAACAACGCAAAACTTAGTTTGGTCGATTTTCTGGCTATTCGATTGACTTTGAGTAGGTTGTGGCTGAATCAGGCTTGCAAGGATAATTGGAAAATAGAAGCTAAACTCGGAACAATTCAGTATTATTTTCGTAAAAATTTGTCCGAGTTTATGGTTAGAAAGTCGTTGTATGACGGAGAGTTACCGGAATATTTAACCGTTCTTGCAAGAGACTTAATTGAAAGAGCCGGCTCTGAGCGCCAACAACAGGCGGCGTGGCAAAATCTGGCCGACTTGATGTGGACATGGCAGTTTAGCCCATTGGTAGAAAACGATTTTGAACATGCCGCCTTCAATAGTGGATGGCGCTTGTTTAAATTAAGCCAGCATTTGGGATTGACAGCCGATGATATTCAACGCATGCAAAAAAGTGATTTGTTGCAGATGCTTAAAATTCTTGATGAGTTTACAGCAACTGAACGTAGCAAAGTATGGTTATACGCCTACGAATATCATTACAGAGAGAATTTTTTTCAGGCCATCCATGCCAATCTGAACCGTGGCCGTTGGGCTAAGCGCGATCAGCGGCCACATGCGCAGATCATGTTCTGTATTGATGAACGCGAGGAGAGCGTTCGACGTCAGCTAGAAGAAATTAATCCATTAATCGAAACTTTGGGAGCGGCAGGTTTTTTTGGCTTGCCCATCAACTATAAAGGGTTAGACGACCATCATCGTGCCGCATTGTGCCCTATTGTTGTCGTTCCATCTCATAATGTCGATGAAGTCCCCAGGAAGGGAACTGAACATATCTACCAAGCGCATTTGAAGGGACACGGTTTTTATCATAAACTGGCGTATTTGCTAAATCAGTCACTGCGCCGCAGTCTAATATTGTCCCACGCAGTCATAGATGCGCTGGCCCCGCTTATTTTTATCGGTTTACTTGGCAGAACTTTTATTCCCAAGCAAATACTGGCTTTCAATAGTGCGCTTCGCAAAAAGATCGATAAAAAAGTACCAACAGAACTTCTATTTAACGCAACAGAACCCGATAAACTTGCAACACCCGAAAATCCCCGGTTGGGCTTTACTGATGAGGAACAGACCGACCGTTTGGCTGGTTTTATGCGGGCTACCGGACTAACCTATGGTTTCGCGCAGATTGTTTCTCTAATGGCGCATGGTTCAACAAGCCAGAATAACCCTCATGAAGCAGCACACGATTGCGGCGCCTGCAGTGGTAAACGGGGAGGCCCCAATGCGCGGCTGTTTGCTGCGATGGCCAATCGTCCCGAAATTCGTAAATTATTAGCTGAGCGGGGAATAAAAATACCAGATGATACCTGGTTTGTTGGCGCAGAACATGACACTTGTAGTGATGTGGTTACCTGGTACGATGTGGAAGACATTCCAGAAAGCCTGCGGTCACACTTTGAATCTGTTAAAGCCGATATGATTAAGGCGCGGGATGCGTCCGCGCACGAACGATGCCGGCGTTTTTATTCAGCCAATAATCCCAGAACACCCCAGGACGGTATTAATCACGTGCACTTAAGATCTAATGATTTGAGTCAGGTGAGACCCGAATATGGGCACGCAACCAATGCCTCTGCAATAGTGGGACGGCGGTCAATCTCTCAGGGAATTTTTCTGGATAGGCGCCCTTTTTTAATATCGTATGATCCTACGCAGGACCCTGAGGGTAAGGCGCTGGAAAATATATTATTGGCAGTTGGTCCGGTAGGCGCAGGTATTAATCTGGAATACTATTTTTCAACAATTGACAATGAGCGCTTTGGATGTAGCACCAAAATTCCGCACAATATAACAGGGCTGTTTGGTGTGATGGAGGGGACCAGCAGTGATATTAGGACTGGCCTGCCGAAACAGATGGTCGAAATTCATGAGCCTGTGCGACTGCAGATTCTGGTTGAAGCTAAAACCGAGATTCTCGGGGAAATATACGGTCGTCAAGAGAGTATTCAAGAACTGGTTGGCGGTGGCTGGGTTTTACTCAGTGCAATTGATCCCGATAGCGGAGAAATATCAATTTTTGAACGCGGTATCGGTTTTGTGCCGTGGAATCCCGTGAAAAAAAATATTCTTGAATGCGAATCATCCATGACGTATTACCAGGATGTCAACGTACCATTGCCGCCCGTTTTGATTAAACAACCGAATATGACAGGAGTTTAGAATGGATTATTTAGCTATATGGATTCCACTATTTCCATTCATTGCTGCCGTTTATATTGGTTTGGGCCATTTATTTGGCCATATTAACGGGCAGCAGGGTGAGTCGTTAAGCGCGGGCGCTACCAAAAATGCAATTTATTTATCATGTGCGGCCGCGGTAACGCTATTTGTTGCGGATCTGATGGATATGAATACCGGATCTAAAATGGTGGGAGAATGGTTTAACAGCGGCAGTCTCATCGTTAATGTTAGCTTCATGACCACTGGGTTTAATGTGATTGTGACTGCGTTATTTTCAATAATACTGGTTGTCATTGCACGCTTTTCTACCAATTACATTCATAAGGAAGCCGGTTTTCATCGATTCTTTTTTGTTTTAAATTTGTTTTCATCGTCAATGTTCCTGCTCGTTCTGTCTGGAAATGCTGTTGCTACATTTATTGGCTGGGAAGTGGCTGGATTATGCTCATATTTGCTGATTTCATTCGCTTATGACCGCCCAATTGCAGCCATCAATGCCACGCGTGTTTTTGTGACGAACCGTATTGGCGATACCGGCTTTATTTTGGGGATAACGTTTTCATTCTATTATGCCGGGACAACTGATTGGAGCAGTTTGAATGAACTGGCAGATCGTTTGTCCACGCCTACGGTTACGGTAATCAGTCTGTGTTTTATCGCTGCTGCAATGGCTAAATCCGCCCAGTTGCCATTTTCTCCATGGCTTGCTCGAGCTATGGAGGGTCCCACGCCATCGAGTGCGGTGTTTTACGGTTCCGTAATGATTCACGCCGGTATTTTTTTGATCATCCTATTACAGCCATTGATAGAAAAAGCACCTTTGGCAATGGGACTTTTGGTTGGAGTCGGTTTATTAACTGCGGTTTACAGCTACATCGTTGGGCTGACACAGACGGATGTTAAAAGTTCGCTATGTTTTGCAATAACCGGGCAATTAGGTTTGATGTTTCTTGAATGCGGACTCGGTTTATGGGAATTGGCAATGTGGCATTTGTGTGCGCACGCTATCGTCAGAATTTATCAAGTGATGACCGCGCCTTCGCTATTACATTATGTACACGGCAACCCAATGAAGCCCGTTTCTTCAATTATTGCCAATAAACGTTGGTTATATATTGCATCACTGCAGCGATTCTGGTTGGATCCTATCGCAGATAGAACTTTGGTCAGACCGGTGCATGGGCTAGGCTACGATTTGGATCGCTTTGACAAAAATATCGTTGACCGCGCCATGGGCGACCCGGTTTCATCATTTACCGCCATTTCTTCTTTGACTGAGCTGGAAAAGGGATTGCAGGAAAAAAGGTTAAATAATTTACAAAGCGAATTTGTGCGCGGCAAAGGGATCATCGGTAAACTGCTTGAGTGGATAGCGAATATCATGAGCTGGTTTGAAGAGCGCTTGGTACTTCGCGGTATTGGTGTGGATATTGTTGATGTCGGGCGTAATTTAGGGCATGCGGCAATTACATTTGAGCAACTTATCCTAAAGCCGCGCTACCTGGTACTTTTTGTGTTCATCGTGCTAATGTTTGCCGCTTCGATTTGAGGAAATCATGGATACTATTGCAGATATAACTTTGTGGTCTGAAGTGACGGCTTTTCCTGTTTTATCAGTGATGACGCTGGTCCCACTGATAGCAATGATCATGGTCATATTTACATCCTCACCAGCGGTTGCTTTACGTTTGGGTTTTATCGGAACTTTTGTGACGCTACTGTTTGGTGTCTATATGCTTTTAGTTTTTGATGCAGACCGAACAGGAATTCAGCTATATGAGCAATATCAGAATCTTGGCTTAACATATAGTGTGGGTGTTGATGGAACAAATATTTTGTTCATTCTTCTCACAACGGTTCTGACGTTATTGGCGCTGGTATATACCTTGACGACCCGGCGTGTTTCAGATCGAAGCCATATTGCATGTTTATTAGGCTATGAAGCAATTCTGATTGGTGCATTTTCCGCAATGAATGCGCTGCAATTCTGGTTCTGGTGCTTTCTCGAATTAATACCTGTCGTATTAATGACGCTAAGAGCCGGTTCCGGACAGAATCGGCGCTGGGTGGTTGCCCTCCTGTTGCAGCATTGGGGTAGTGGTCTGTTAATGGTGCTGATTGGATTCTTGTTGCTCGGATTTGGCATAATGGTTTCGACCGATTCCTTATCATTTGATTGGCTGGTATTAATGGAAAATGATGCCACCCTCGAATATGCGACATTGATTTTCTTTCTCCTCCTGTTTGGTTTCGCTATTCGCATGCCTTTGTTTCCGTTTCACGGATGGTTGCCTGTATTGGCAGAACAGGGAACTGTTGCGAGTGTCGGAATTTTTTTGATGAGTCTCAAACTGGGTGTTTACGGTGCACTGCGCTTTTTAATTCCATTGATGCCTGTGGTCGCAGAACAATGGTCGTGGTTTGTGGTGATGATGGGGTTGACTAGCGTTTTTTATGGTGCACTGCTGGCACTCATGCAGATTAATATCCGGCGTTTGCTGGCTTTCGCTATTATCAGTCAAACAGGGCTTTTGGTAATTGGTTTAGTCGATTTTAATACCCATGGTTTGGAAGGCAGTATTCTTTTGTCGATAACTTTTGGGTTGGCTGCAGCGGGTATGCTTTTTAGCCTGGGTATGATTTATAAGCGGACACATACAGCGTTTATTCCACGCTTGGGTGGAATGTTTGAAGCCAATGCGGCAATTGCGTTTTTATTTGTAATCTGTGCCTTGAGTACCATGGTAATGCCGGGTACGCCGGGATTCGATGGTATACACTTGTTGCTCGAAGGTACGATTAAAGGACAGGGATGGTTTGTCTCAATCGCAATCCTGATCGGTAATGTGTTAGCTGTCGGATTGCTGCTGCGGGCTTTTCAACAAATCTTTATTGCTGCACCCAAGCGTTTCCAAGGTACATTTAAGTTTGGCCACCGCACCAGTTCGCAGCCGTCGCGCCGGAATGAGTGGATTATTGCCATTGTAATCTGTGGCATTCTCATTACTGCTGGAGTACACACGTCACCGTGGTTGCATATTATTGACCAAAATATTGATTCAATGAGCAATACCTATACCAATATGGACGCTGTTTATCAAGACACACAGATGGCGCAGCATATAATTACAAAGGATAATTAGGATGATTGAAGCAAATTTTCCGTTTTTAAGCCTGATTATTATTGTACCTTTAGTAGGTGCTATCTTAGCCGGTTCAATTCGTAATGACGATATTGCGAAACATATCGCTTTTTTTGTTGCGTTGATCACGTTGTTATTAACGATTTTTACGCTCATTCTGTTTGATGCAAGCAAAGGCGAATTTCAATTAGTTGAGCGTTATGCGTGGATTCCGTCGCTCAATATTGAATATCTGGTTGGCGTCGATGGAATATCTGTGCTGTTTTTACCCATGACTGCAATGTTAACGCTGATAGCAATGCTGGCTTCCTGGAAGCAAATTTCTCATTTGTCACGCTTTCATTTTTCCTTATTGCTCGCTTTGGAAGGCGTTAGTATCGGCATATTCTGTGCGCTGGATACTGTACTGTTCTTTTTGTTTTGGGAACTTACTTTGCCCCCATTTTTCTTTTTAATTGGGCTTTGGGGTATTGGCTCTTATCGGCGCAGTGCGGCCATGAAGTATCTTTTGTTTATGATTGCCGGTGGCGTGCCGTTATTACTTGCTTTTATTTTGTTGGCGTCAAATCACGCGCTTCAAGTTGGTGGGGCAATTCCCCAGGATTTATCGTTTAGTTTCCCCATATTGTTGGATATACCTTTAGAACATGATGTTCAATTGATTGTTTTTGCATTATTGATGATTGGGTTTGCTGTGAAAGCGCCTTTGGTTCCGTTACATACATGGCTACCGACAGTATCAATGGAAGGTCCTACGCACATTGTTGCGCTTCTCGTGGGACTGAAACTGGGTATATATGGCATTTTACGCTTTGCGATGCCTTTGGCGCCTGATGTGGCATTAGAATTCAGTTGGTTGCTAAGCGCTATAGGGGCTGTTACACTTATACTTGGGTCATTAATCGCATTGCAACAAACAAACTTACGCCGTCTGCTTGCGTTTGCGAGCGTAAGTCACGTTGGTTTAGTCATGGTTGGAGTCGCATCTTTTAATATACAAGGGTTCCAAGGTGCTATTTATCAGTTGATAAATTTCACTTTCGTGGCGAGTGCATTAATGATTATTGCTGGGTTTATCCACCATCGGATTGGCAGTACCGAAACGATTCATCTGGGCGGGCTAGCCAAGGTTATGCCCAAACTGACTTTTTTCTATTTTTTATTTGCTTTAGCGAGTATAGGTTTACCTGGAACAAGCGGCTTCCCAGCGGAACTGCTGATGATTATCGGCGCATATAGTGCGCATTCGGTTTTAGGCGTTGCCGCATTGTCGGGTGCAATACTTGCCGCAGCGTATATGCTGTCTTATACTCGGAAAGCTTTTTTTGGGCCGATTGTTCATGATGATGTTAGATTGGCGACCGATTTGCAGCCCCGGGAAATGGCCTTGTTGCTGGTCCCTGCTTTACTGGCTTTGATATTCGGCCTGTTTCCAAGTTATATTCTGGATATTAACCAAATTGCTGCGGATGCCTGGCTATCTCGTATTGGTTTTCAATCTCCCTGATCTTTTAGAGAGGAAATTTAATTATGCCTAGTAAAAAAGAATCAAATTATGGTATCGACTATTTGTTAGAACTGAATCGACGCCATGCTCGTGAATTTATGGACCTGGCCGTAGAACGGCGCAGGTATAGAGGCGAGCATCCAACGGAAATTGCCGCGCTGAAATGTATGGACGGAAGGCTTAACCTGCCGGTTATAACGCAAACCACAGTCGGAATTATTCAACCTTTTCGAAATTTAGGTGGAAAATTTGAATTGGGCTGGCCTTTTTTTCAGTCCATACTGGATCAATGGGTGCAGTATGCCACAAGTCGCGGCAGGCATTCCTTAGTGTTTGTTACCTATCATTACTCGCGTGGCGATAGTCACCGTGGGTGCAGAGGTTTTAACTATGACACTGAAGCTGCTTGTAATACAGCGATTAAATTAAAGCAACAATTTGATCATGTTTATGGTAGGGGTGCTGTCATTCCAATCGTTTGTGGTATAGAGACAGATCTGGATGCTTTAATCTTGCACGGCGAAGATCATAATCGCTCAGTAGACTTGGCTAAGGTTAATGAAACGACGCAAATCGAGTTAGATGAATTGCTTCGTTCATTGTATCCATCAGTGCCTGAGATTATTATTAGGGATTTGATGCCGTTAGTTCGAGGAAATATCCGTCATATCGCCGACATCCGCGCTTCAAACAGAGCAATAGAGGATGCTGAGCATAAAGAGTGGGTGTTGGGCGTAGGGCGGGGATTTGACTGGCTGCATGCAATTAATACTGCCTTTATCGTTGGACCTTTCGATCCAAACTTGTCCTTGGCCATAGAGACGGCTGCGAACTTATTGCAGGGCAATATTGACGAAGGCCGTGTAAATCCAAAAAGGGGTATTGTTCTGATGACTTCGGCTGCATATCGAGATGCGGCGGGCCCAGAACATCATTTGGCAAAAGAGAAAGCAACTTTTCTGAGTGCATTTGCACTTGATATTATTAAAAGCAGAGTTCCGAATTTAGTGCCTCATTTGCAAATACTTACCGGTATGACAGATCTTAATACCCGGAAATTTGAGGTATTAGATCGCCAAGATAAAGTAATAATGGGTACGGACGAATCGGTTAAAGCAGCCTAAGCCTAGTAGAGTTTTTTTGGTGGGACATAACGAGGCAGGCGAGGTGACTAGATAAGACACTTGCCAGCCGGAAAAAACATATTCAGATATAGTTGAAGCGTTGATTATGAATTTGCTTCCATCCATTTTCTAACCCGGTTTGCATCGCCAATCCGGGTGTTTTTTCCCCATGAATTTAATAGGACGATAACAACGGATTTGTTTTTGATTTTAGCCTGCATGACCAGGCAACGTCCCGCTTCATTAATGAAGCCTGTTTTTGACACGTCTATTTTCCAGTTGCCGCCTCGAACCAGGCCATTCGTATTAATATATTGAAGATTATTTTTCCTATTGATAGCGGTTACAGTATGTTTTTCCGTTGTTGAATATTCTCGAATGATGTCATACCGGTAAGCGGCTTCCACCATTCTTGCCAGATCGAGAGCAGTAGAAACATTGCTACTGCTTAACCCCGTTGGTTCAACAAAATGCGTGTGTTCCATGCCTAGCAATAGTGCTTTGATGTTCATTGCCTTAACAAAAGCAGTCATGCCGCCAGGATAAGTGCGTCCCAGCGCAGCCGCCGCGCGATTTTCAGAAGACATTAAGGCCAGTCGCAGCAAGTCGCGACGGGAAAAACGGTCGCCAACTTTTAAACGGGAGCGGGTATTTTTTAGCGTGTCAATGTCTGCCGAATCAATCCGTATTTCTTCGCTCAATGGGAGTTGCGCTTCAAGAATCACCATTGCTGTCATTAGCTTGGTAATGGAAGCGATAGGCATAATATTTTCAGAGTTTTTATCATAAATTATGCGTTCTTCCAGCGGATCAAAGATAACCACTGCATGTGACTTTAGATTTAAAATCGATTGCTGAGAATATGCGTTATTAGAATATATAAATATGGCAAAAAATAACAACAAAATCTGTCTCATATTTTCCTCAGTTATGATTGCGCGATTTACGGGTTTTTATGATGGCAAGATTTACTACTTTGCTGGGAATCATGTAAAAATAGTAGCGAATATACTCAGCGATACGAGTACAGCAAATAAGTTTAGCTTTTTAATCTAGCATTATAGTCGCCAGCGTTGGAATAAAAATTATAATTAATCGATGAAACTGGCTTTATCTCTTTGTTTGACTTGATGTCGACAGATTTTCAACCATATACCAATATTAAAGCTAGTTTACCCGAATGTTAACGATCAATTATGTGGACTGATCAGGAAAAAATACTCCAATCAATTATTAAGATTACGAGTCAGGGCGACCAGGATTCACTTGAGTATAATCTGGTTACTGCGCTGGCCGAATTAATGCCAATAAAACACGCGTCTCTATTTCGTTGTATCAATGAAAACATTGATCATCTGATAGAAGAAACGATATGTCTGGATTTTCAGGAGAATAAAGTATTCGAGTTGAAACAATTTAGACAGCGTGAATTGCGTATTATTGAAACAACTGAAGAACTGTTGCAGTGTCTCCAGACAAAAAAAAGTTATTGGTGTGATCAGGGTTCATGGTACCTGGCACCCATAATGCGCGCGGATACCATTGCGGGGATGATTTTGTTGGAAAGCGACCAAAATCTTTCAGGTTATCATTCCTTGTTAAACAGTATTATCAGGATTTATGAAAATTATCTTTTTGTTGTTATCGAGGGGGAGTTAGACACGTTAACCGGTCTCAGGAACCGGCGAACTTTTGACAAACAACTCGATAAGTTATTGGCCGTAAACGATATTACTGGACACAAAAAAATTAAATCAAATAATGATGGGGAGCGGCGTCAATTATCCGAGAAACCAGCTAACTGGTTAGTTTCAATAGATATTGATCACTTTAAAAGAATAAACGATAATTTTGGCCATCTCTATGGCGATGAAGTGTTACTACTGTTCTCGCAACTGATTAAAAAAACTTTTAGAGATACCGATTTGTTATTCCGGTTTGGTGGCGAAGAATTTGTGATTATCCTTACGTCGACAACTGAAAAGAATGCGTTTCTGGCGCTGGAACGATTCCGGAATATTATTGCAGATTATCATTTCCCGCAGATTGGCCAGGTGACGGTCAGCATTGGTTATGCGCAGATTCACAGTGTTGATTTTCCAGTGACAATTTTGGATAAAGCGGATAAAGCCCTGTACTTTGCCAAGCAACACGGCAGAAACCAGGTGTGCTGTTATGAAAACTTGATGAGTCAGGGAAAAATACAGGATTCAGTTATTTTTCATGAAACTGAATTATTTTAATTTCACAGAAGAATAATTATTATATGTATTGCAAAGGAGAATTACATGAGCTTGGAAAGAGAAATTAAAGCCAGATTCGGTGGAATCTGGAATACGATCGTTATTTTATTTGTTGTAATCGTTTGTCTTCGCTTCTCGAGCATAGAGCTGGCTGAGGAAAATCTGCATGAGAGAATTTCCTATTCGCTTTGCTTGCTTCTTACAGCGCTGGGCGTTGGTTTTGCACTGGGGATTATGAAAATAATTCTTTCATATTCCAATGAACCGCATTCCCGACTTTCCAGTGCAGCAAATTTTGCTTCCGGCTTGAAATATGGTTTTGTTGCTGTTGGTATATTCCTCTTTATTGTTGGTGTCATGCAACTTGAGAATTTCCTGGGCCCGTTGCAAACTTTTCTTGATTCATTGTTCGCGTAATTGGCATAATGATTGAGTGGCAGTTAGCAGTTATAGACAGGTGTCCAGCATTGCTTCGCCAAGAAGTTAAAGTTTTGTAACGATCTAGGTTGATTAAAGCTAAATCTTTCTGTCATCCCTGGTTATAAAGAAACAGCACCGTTATCCGATATACTGTTATACCGTGAAGTCAAAGTACTCAAACAGATGATCATACATTCCAGCAGCCAGGGATTACATTCACTCCAACCAAGACCTGATAGCCTGCAGGCGCGGAATAATGGGCAGGATGGATCAAATGACCCGGGTCAGGAAATTCCTAAGACTGAATCCGCACCCGGGCACCAACTTAATCTTGCCGAACAAAGCCAGATCAGCGAGTTGCGGCGTCGAGATCAGGAAGTACGCGCGCACGAATTGGCGCATCTTGCGGCAGCGGGTGGCCTGAGTAAAGGGGGGCCGACTTTTGAATTTGCGCTGGGCCCTGATGGCCAACGCTACGCAATCGGTGGAGAGGTGCAAATAGATACTTCCGGCGTTCCCGGTGATCCAGCGGCCACGCTGCAAAAGGCGATTCAAATTCAACAAGCTGCATTGGCGCCCGCGCAACCCTCCGCGCAGGATCGTTCAGTCGCCATTGCTGCTGCTGCGATGGCTGCTGAGGCACGTGCGGAGTTGGCCAGCCAAGAATCACCGGACAGCAAAGACGATGCAGGCGTTCAACGTATTGCAGCCAGAATTAATGAGACATACAACGCAGTTGAAACGAATATGCAGCGCGCAAGTTCAACCATCGATTTAGTTGTTTGATTTTTGGAACATGTTTTAAAGCAATCGAAAACCGGTTTACCTCTGGGCGTGTAATCAATCAGAAATTTCTCAAGAAGTATAGCTGGAACATCTCTGATGGCCGGGTAGAAACGATTTCTACATTGACGGTAATATAAGCAGCCATGTTTTGAAGATAGTGAGTTAAACAGGAGAACCAAACGCTTGCTGGCGAAAAATACCAGGTGAGAAAACAAGCCCGTAAGAAACTTACTGACTTATCATCAATATTTATCGTTAATGATCATATAAAACCATCGGATTGATACCAGAAACGCGTAATAGCGTTAATGATTATGAAGTATTTTCGACCCATTTTGTTTCTTTTGCCTTTTTCTTTGATTATTGTGGCATGCAGCCACAACACTGTAACGGTGGAAGATGTCGGCTTGGCTGGTACCTGGGAGGTTGACCTGACCCCGGGCCGCGATGTTTCAACATTAAAAGGCCAAGTTAATTTTACCGGAAACCGGTATATATATACTTGGTATCAACTGAAAGAAGCGTCCAGTCTTCAAACAGAACATTGGGTGCCAATCGAGATGGAGCAGGGCAATATTGTTTTTGAACAACCGGGTGTGATGGCGCTGCTTGCTGATTTCTATGGCGTTCCCGAACTCAGTGGTGCTGTTCAAAGCCAGGGTGAAATCGGCTATAAACTAGAACCATCTTTCAAGAAACAAATTTAACACGCTGGTTTTACAGCAGATATTAAACGGTCTTGGGAGCGGGAGTGAGATTAAATCCCAGCTTTTGAGCACGGACAGTCAAATGATGCAACACGCGTTGACGGTATCGCTCTTCGTAGTAATCCTGTCCTTTATCGACGTACTCGGTTCCTTTCGTCAGCATTGTGTAGATCAAGCGTGCCAGTTTGTGCGCTGTTGCTGTGATTGCCTTTGCCTTGTCGAGCCTGCCACATAATCTCCTGTAATAGGCACCCAGTGCAGACTGGCTGGATTTCAACGAAACCGCCGCCATGCGCAGTGCTTGTGC